>JAGQQW010000209.1 GCA_020426005.1 Planctomycetota bacterium
CGCCTATGACTACCGCGGAACGGCCGGTGCGCTCGTGCGCCGTGCCAAGCTGGATCGTGACCCGGCCGCCCTCGGCCTTCTCGGAGATGCGATCTGCCGGGGCTTACCGCGGCGGTGTCCTCGCTACCGTCGTGCGGTCGTGGTGCCGGTGCCTCTCGCGCGAGCGAAGCGCCGTCGTCGTGGCTTCAATCAGGCCGAAGTGCTCGCCGAACGCCTCGCCAGGCGGCTCGACGTACCCTCGGTGCGCGCGCTCCGCCGGGTCCGGGACACCGCGACGCAGGGTTCGCAGACGAGCATCGCCGCGAGGCAGGCAAACGTGGCCGGTGCCTTCGCGCTGCGCTGGTCTGCTGGCCGGCGGGCATCTCCACACGTCGTTCTGGTCGACGATGTCGCGACCAGCGGGGCGACTCTGTGCGAGTGCGCACGCGTGCTACGGCGAGCCGGCTGCGGGCGGATCGACGCGATCGTCTTTGCACGCGCGTGAGCCATCGGGATCCGAGCGCGCGCGCATGTTCGCGTCGCGGACGTCGAGATCAGCCGCGTCGGCGCTTCGAGGGTTCGTCCTGCTTCTTCGTCGCGTTCTTGTTCGCGCTCGGCTCGTCGGCGTTGGTGAGCTTCAGCGGAATCGAAAGCGTCTCCCCACCGCGCCGGACGACGACGGTACTGCGTTCCTTGCCACTGCGGAGCAAGCCGACGAACGCGGCGCGTAGTCCGCGATTTCCGCCGGACAAGGTCTCGCCGTCGAGGCTCACGAGGACGTCACCGGCCTGCACGCCCGCCGAACCGAGAATCCCCTCCTTGCTCGCGATCGTGACCTGCAGGTCCTTGTCGACCGAGATCCCCGTCGAAGGGATCGCAGGTCGTCGCGACGTCGCTCGGCCGACAGGTGGGGGCATGCGCTCTTCGATGTTCGCGAGCGCAAGCGCTCCGAGGGCCGCGACCGTCGCCGTCTGACGCTGGTACTCGGGGACCGCGAGCGCGAACGTGTCGTGCTGCGTGTGATGGCCGTAGTTGTAGCGCGCACGGCCCTTCTGCAACCAGTAGAACGCAGGCGCCCCGACGGTGATGAACGAGACGTGATCGCTCCCGTAGCTCGGTTGCCTGCCCTCGGTAACTGTGAACGGCAACGCAGGATCGATCGTGTCGAACCCCGCGAACGCACGCTCGAGGAACGGCAGCTGCGCACTCGTTCCGAGAATGCCAACCGCGGCATTCGTGCCGCCGTCGTGGACGAGCGCAGCCTGGCAGTTGGCGACGACGTCCTGTCGATGCTTCTGCACCCAAGCTCGACTGCCGAGGAGCCCTTGCTCTTCGCCACTCCAGAGCATGAATCGAATCGTGCGTCGTGGACGTGCCCCGACGGCAGCGAGGATCCGCGCCGCCTCGAGCGTGGTCGACGTTCCCGTCCCGTTGTCGGTGGTGCCCGTCGCGCCGTCCCAGCTGTCGATATGTGCGCCGACGACGACGTACTCGTGCGGCTTCTCGTAGCCCTCGAGCTCGGCGACGACGTTGTAGACCGGGATCGGGCCCTGCCGGAACCAGTTGCGGATGTCGAAGCGCAGTCGGACTTCCGTGCCTGCGTCGACGGCGTTCGCGAGCTCCTGGAACTGATCCCACCGCACTTGGATCTGCGGGAACGTCGGGAGGTCTGGCCACCGGATCTGTTGACGACCACCAGTCATCAACAGGTTGCGGTGGAGTTCGTTCTTGTCCTCCTTGCCGGGGCGCGTCTCGTTGCCCGAGTAGACGAAACCGAGTGCGCCGTGCTCTTCGAGATAGTCCGCGAGTTCGCTCACGCCGCTGCGGCGTAGGGACTGACGGCGAAGGATCCACGCGTCGCGGAACGCGTCCGGCTTCGCGCGAACGGCGTCTTCGGCAGCTTCGACGTCCTCCGGAGACAGGACGACGCGCCCTTCCTGCGGTCCCTTCGTCCCGGCGGACCATGCGTTCGTGCAGAAGGCCAGCGTACCGCGAAGGGAGTCGGGTGCGGTGATCGCTCCGGACGCGGGCCCACGGTCGAAGCCGACCGGGAACTCGCCCCACCGTTCGAGCCGAGCGTTGGCATAGCCCATCGCCTTCAGCTCGGACACCGCCCACTCCTGCGCGGCGTCAAGATTGCGCGACGATGTGAGGCGTGGGCCGATGCGGTTGACGAGGTGATCGAGGAAGGCCATCACCTTCGACTTCTCTTTGCCCTCGGTGACGATCGCGTTCCAGAGATTCGCGTCGAGCAGCGTATTGGGAGCACGCGACTCAGGTGCCGCATCGACCGCCTGTGCGATCGCCGGCCTCGCGAGGACGCCCGAGCCGAGGGCTCCGAACACGAGTGCGCCGTACGTCAGGTGCGTGCGCAGCACAGTAGGAACCGTCGCGCGTAGGCGCGAGTTCGGCGCCACGGAGCGGTCGGGGGAAGCGGCTGAGGGTCGATTCGTCGGCATGCGGGCTCCTTCGTTCCCAGACTTTACGCATGGTCTGCGAGCGGTGCGAACGGAGTGCTTCGCTCGCTGTCGATTGCGACTCCGTTGCGGCGCGTCCGCAGTGCCCAGCCGTCCCTGTCGCGGGAGGTTCCACGCAAGCAGCCCGTGCGCGGGCAGTCGCCATCCTGTTACCCTTGCGACCATGCAGGCGATCGAGATTTGGACCGACGGCGCGTGCCGTGGAAATCCGGGGCCAGGCGGCTGGGGAGCTCTCCTCGTCGCGGGCGAGCACCGGAAGGAACTCTGGGGTGGTGAGGGCAACACGACCAACAACCGCATGGAACTCCTTGCCGCGATCCGCGCGCTCGAGGCTCTGAAGCGCAAGAGCGTGGTCGTGATCCACACGGATTCGTCCTACGTGCGCAACGGAATCACGAGTTGGCTCGCCGGTTGGAAGCGCAATGGGTGGCGGACTTCGAGCAAGCAGCCGGTCAAGAATCGCGACCTATGGCAACACCTGGACGAGTTGACCCAGAAGCACGAGGTCGAATGGCGCTGGGTCAAAGGTCACGCCGGAGATCCAGGCAACGAACGCGCGGACGAACTCGCGAATCTCGGCTGTGACGAAGTCATGGCGTCCTGACCGACAATCCCAGACCCCCTCATTGGAGCACGTACGAGCATGAGCAAGCGCATCGATCGCTACTACCACCGCAAGGGCTGAACGAGCTGCACGCGCGCTTCCTCCTGGATGGAGGAACACGGACTCGAACCCAAGACCATCACCGACGCGAAGAAGGAGACGATCGCCGGCGACGCTGCGCTCGACCTCGCGTTGAAGGCGACGAAGATCTACGTCGCCAAAGGCAAGAAGCTCGTGGAGTTCTCTCTCCGTGCGGGAAAGCCCGCCGGCGATCACGATACCGCGGACATCCGCAGTGCGATCACGGGGCCGACCGGCAACCTGCGCGCGCCGACGCTCTTCGTCGGGAAGACGCTCTACGTCGGCTTCCAGCCCGAACTCTACGAGCAGCTGCTCGGGTAGTCGGGCGGAAGCCGCGCTGACTGCTCAGTTCTGGAACAGCGTGAACTCGAGCCCTTCGCTACCCGAAAGGTCGAGCGCGGACGAGCCGGCATCCACGCAGAGTGCTTGCAGGTTGATCTGCGCGCCGTTGAGCGTCAGGTCGTTGGGGACCGGCAGTCCGACGAACGACTTACCGGTCGCGTCGGTCGGTGCGGTCAAGACGAGTGCCGGGGGATTGACGAGTTCGACGAGGATCTCGAGGCCGCCGGCATTGAGGTTCGCAGGCTTGCCGCCGATCAGGTAGACGGCCGCGCTGCTCGCCTTCGCGTCACGAACGCCGATGCCGAAGTTGCCATTGCCGAGGAAGCCCGCGCCCTTGAGGTGCACGTGCGGGACCTTGCCGTTGCTGCCCTTCGTGCCGTTGCCATAGCGCTTCGCGCTCGCGAGCGGCTTGACGAGATAGAGGCCCGTCGAGCGATCCGAGATGTACTGGATGCCCGAGCGTGCGAACGGGTAGCAGCCCCAGTTCCCGTTGTAGCCGCCGCTCGCACCTGCGTAGGTGTCGTAGTAGCCGACTTCGACTGGCTTCGTCGGATCACTCATGTCCACGCAGCGATACCCTTCGGTGTAGTACGACGCGTGGATGACGTAGTCGAGGATGTAGGCGTTGTGAGGGATCGCGGTCGGCGCGGTCGTCGGATTGGCCTTGTACGAAGAGATCAGCTTGGGCGCCGCCTTGTTGGAGCAGTCCCAAATGCCGATCGGTCCCGCCGAGGCTTCGTTGGTCGTCACCGAATACAGACCATCGTCCGTCGCCCAGTTGTTGTGGCAATACTGCGAGCCGGGAGCCGACGCGATTCCGACCTGCGTGATCGTGGGCAGCTTGCTCACGTCGAGGATCGCATACTGATTCGAATAGATGTACGCGACGTGCGCGTAGCCGTCACGAATGTCGAGGTCGTGGATGTACGGACTCGACCACGTGGTGATGTACTTCGGCGTGCCCGGCGTCGAGTCGACGTCGATGATGTGCATGCCGCTGCCGGTGCCGCAGCAGTAGACGTAGCCCGTCTGGAAGTCGAGGGCGATGTTGTGCGTGTTGCGCCACGTGATGTTCGTCGGGTTGTACGTCGTCACGTAGCTCGGCGAGTCGGGATTGCGCAGGTCGAGGATCTGCATGCCGCCGCCGCTCTCGGTGACGATGTAGCCGTAGCCCTTCCAGTACTTCGCGTCGCGCCACGTCGACGTGCGCCAACCCGAGAGGCTGGCCGCGAAGTAGCCGCGATTGATCGGCGTGGCGGGATTGGACACGTCGAGGATGTACGTGCCGGCCGTCGTGAGGAACATGCAGTAGGGCTTGCCTGTCGTCGGGTCTTCGAATCCCCAGACGTCGTTGGCTCCGCCGGATGTCGACGGGAAGGTGCCGACGAGGGTCGCGTTCTTGGATTGCGCGTGAAGACTCGTGGCGAACGTCGCCGTGATTGCGCTCAGTGCGAGGCTGGTGATCGTGATCTTGCGGAACATGTGCTGGCTACGTGTTCAGAGGGAAGGACGGAAGAGGGAAGCGATCGGGGGCGATCAGCGAGTGAAGGTCGTCAGTTCGAGACCCTTCGTTGCCGCGAAGCCAACCGACCCGCCGCCATCGACGACGAAGTGCTGGATCGCGAGTTGAATGTTGTTGAGCGACGGCGTGTTCGCGATTGGCAGCGGGATGCGCGTTTCGCCACCCGTGCCCGTCACGCTCGTCAGCAGGATCGCACCGACGAGGTTGACGTTGAACGTGAGTCCACCCGCGCTGACGTTGGCCCGCGCGGGCGAGAGCACGGTGATGACCGGTGCGTTCGGCTTGGCGTCGCGGCACGCGAGCTGGAAGTTCGCGTTGCCGACGAAGGCGCTACCGAGCGTGAATCCGTGGGGTTCCTGACCACCCGTTCCGGCCGTGGCCTTGCCGTAGCGGATGGTCGTCGAAGCCGGCTTCAAGACGAGCAAGCCGCGGGTGATGTCGCTCAGGTAGACGATGCCGGAAGGTTGATAGCAGTAGCAACCCCACGCGCCTTCGTAGCCGCTCGACGAGCCTGACCAAGAATCGTAGTAGGCGACTTCGACCGGGTTCTTCGGGTCCGACATGTCGACGCTGCGATAGCCCTCGGTGTAGTGCGACATGTGCGCGACGTAGTCGAGGACGTAGGCGTTGTGGATGATCGATGTCGACGGTCCCGCGTGATACTGCGATTGGTACACCGGTGTGCTGCGTGCACTGATGTCGTAGATCGCCATCGGGCCGTTCGAACGTTCGTCGGTCGTCACGCAATACTTGTCATCGTAGGTCGGCCACGTGTTGTGCGTGAACGTGCGCGGCGTCTGGACCGAACCGAGCAACGTCGGGGACGTCATGCTCTGACTGATGTCGTAGAGCGCGTAACGACCCGCGTAGATCTCGGATCCGTGAAGCAACCCGTGCTGCAACGAGAGATCGTGTTGGTAGGGGCCACTCCAGGTCGCGAGCAACGCCGGGCTGCCCGGCGTGGTATCGACGTCGATGAAGCGCAGGGACTCGCCGCGCGTACCGCCGGTTCCGTGGACGACGACGATGCCGCGTTCCATGTCCATGGCGATGTTGTGCGCGTGACTCCAGAGCGTCGTACCCCACGTCGTGACGTACTTGGGGTTCGACATGTCGCGCAGGTCGAGGACCTTGATGCCGCCACCGCCCTCGGTCACGACGTAGGCGTAGCCCTTCCACGCCTTCATGTCGCTCCAGATCGATGTCGACCAGCCCGAAGAACTCTGCGTGAAGGTCCCGCGCACGACCGGCGCGGTCGGGTTGGTCGTTTCGACGATGTAGGTCGCGGCGGTGCCACCGAGGATCGCGCATTCGCGTCCGGTGGCAGGATCGACATAGCCCCACACGTCGTTGAACTGCGGGCTCGTGGACGGCTTCACCTCGGCGAGCAACTGGCAGTTCTTGCTGACCTGGGCGTGCGCGGCGATCGAAGCGACGCCGAGCACGAGGCTGGTCAAGCCGAAGACGGCGGTTCCGCGGTAGGAAGGACGGGAAGCAATCAGGCGCATCGAGGACATCCTGTCATCGTGGATGGGGGGAGACGTTGTCCCTCGTCGCCGAGCCGACGGTATCGCGGGACGAGCCGAGAGGGACGCGCGCATCGAAGGCGCGGCAGGAGGACCATCGTAGCCGCTCGGTGCCTGCGGCGTCGCGTCCCTGGCGCAGTCGCTTAGGAAATCCGTCCGACGTTCGCGGAGGTGCGAGACCCGGGTGCGATTCGGGCGCGATACGGTCGCGAGCATTCGTGCACGCGATTGAATTCCGCCCGGGGCTCCCTACACTCCTCCCCCCGATCCCGCGCGCGGCTGTTGTCTGCAGCTCGAGCGGGACCCACGTTTCGGGTTCGAATCCGGCCATGAGGGCGCTTCTTCGTGAATCCCTCCAGCGCCGTCTTCGACCCCTTCGAGTCGAACTTCCACGCAGGTCTGCGGCCCGCGTGAACCAAGGAGACGAACAGATGCCTACTCCAGGAATCCTCGGTCGCAAGATCGGGATGACCCAGGTCTTCACCGAAGAAGGCACGGTCATTCCGTGCACCGTGATCGAGGCCGGTCCTTGCCGTGTCTTGCAGGTCAAGGTCAAGGACACCTCCGAGCTCCCCGACGCCGATCAGAAGGCCGTCATCAATCACGGGAAGCGTCGCGGCAAGACCGAGCGCCAGCGCCGTGCCGACGGCTACTACGCACTGCAGCTCGGCTTCGGTGCCCGTACGAGCAAACGCACGTCCAAGCCGATGGCCGAGCACTGCAAGAATGCCGGTGTCGCCGAGGGCGGGAGCTACTACTTCGTGCGCGAGATTCGTCACGACGCGCTTCCCGAGCAGAAGCGCGGTGAGGACCTCACCGTGTCGGTGCTCGACGGGATCAAGAAGGTCGACGTGACCGGCACGACGAAGGGTCGTGGCTGGGCCGGCACGATCAAGCGTTGGAACTTCTCGCGTCAAGGGATGAGCCACGGCACCAAGAAGTGTCACCGCCACGTCGGCGGCACGGGCCGAACCTATAGCACCGCGAAGGGGCTTCCGAAGGGCAAGAAGAGCCCTGGTCACTACGGCGTCGAGCGCGTGACGATCCAGGGGCTCGACGTGGTCAAGATCGACCCCGAACGCAACCTCCTCTTCGTCAAGGGCGCGATTCCCGGTCCGCCGACCGGCTTCGTGATGATCCGCAAGAGCATCAAACTCAAGGACTGAGACCATGGCCAAATCACGAATCAAAGCACGCGGGGCAACCCGCGGTCGCCTCAAGCCGAAGATGCTCGGAAAGGGTTGTTCGACGCTCAACAAGCGCGTTCGCGCCCGTAGCCAGCGTCGCGTTCACGTGAAGACCCCGGGCGTGATCGACAAGGACACGCACGTCCTGAGCTGAGCGACGTCGTCGTCGTCGGTGCCGGCGCTGCAGGCCTCGTTGCCGCCGCCGAAGCTGCGCTGGCTGGCGCGCGTGTGCTCGTGCTCGAGAAGCGCGAGCGGCCCGGCATCAAGATCCTGATCAGCGGTGGGGGCCACTGCAACGTCACCACGACGTTGGCCCCACGTGAGGCCGAAGCGCAGTTCGGTCTCGGAGCGGGCCGCTTTCTGCGCCAGGCGATTCGCGCGACTCCCCCAGAGCGGATCCGGTCGTGGCTCCGTGAGTTCGGGGTCGAGACCTTCGAGGCGGAGTTCGACAAGGTCTGGCCGGTCTCCCGTCGCGCGAAGGATGTCGTGGACGCCCTGGCCTCGCGGGCACGCCTCGCTGGCGCACAGTTCCGGTTCGGGGCAGCGGTGCAGGCGGTTCGAGCCACGCCCGATTCCTGGCGCCTGAATCTCGAGGACGCATCCACGGTCGACGCGCGATTCGTCGTGCTCGCGACCGGCGGACTCAGCTATCCGAAGACCGGTACGACTGGCGACGGGTATCGGTGGCTGCGCGAGCTCGGGGTCGCGATCGAAGAGCCGCGCCCCGCTCTCGCGCCGTTGCGCGTCGACGATCCATGGGTGCACGCACTCTCGGGCTTGACCCTCGAGCACGTCGAATGTCAGCTTCGCGAAGCGACCGGACGCATTGCTTGGCGCCGCCGCCGCCCCGTCTTGTTCACCCACAAAGGGCTATCGGGTCCTGGTGCGATGGACGCGTCCGCGCGACTCGAACGCGAGCCCGGGCGTTATCGCTTCCACGTGGACCTCTGCCCGGATCAGGACGAGGCGTGGCTGCGCGAAGAGCTCTTCACGGGCACGGGACAGCTCGATGCCCGGATCGCGCGACTCTGTGGCGTGCCGCGGCGACTCGCGACCGCCATCGCCCTGCGCGTGTCTCCCGGCGTGGCGCCGAGCGAAGTGCCGAAGGGGCAGCGAACCGCCTTGATTGCCGAACTACGCGGCCTCGCGTTCGACGTGCGAGGGAGCCTCGGGTTCTCGCAGGCCGAGGTCACGACCGGCGGCGTGCAGCTCGACCAGGTCGATCCGCGCACGATGGAGCTACGAGACCATCCGGGCCTCTACGTGACCGGTGAACTTCTCGATGTCGACGGACCGATCGGAGGCTTCTCGTTCTTGGCGGCGTTCGCGACCGGGGCCCTCGCGGGTCGTTCGGCGGCGAACGTCAACCGTCAACCGTGACGGCGGGCGCCGGAGTGCGCATCGGCTGCACGTGAAGCGGGAAGAACCTCGCCGGGCACCGTTGTGCCGCCACGAAGCTCAGCCCTCGTTTGCCACGCCTTCGAGGGCAGCGTAGTGGGACTTGACGATCTTCCAGTCCTTGCCGAAGCGCACCAGGCTGAAGCTCGCGTTGCCTCCGGTGTCCTGCTCGCGCCCCGATGGGTCGACTTGGACGAGTCGCCACTCACAGAAGACGACGGCGAACTTGTCGTCGAACACCTGGATGCTCGGCTCACGAATCGTGAGGTCGACCTTGTCCAAGTAGCGGAACTCCTGATCGAGCACCTCTTCGAAGGCGCCCCAACCCTTGTCGACGCGGCCCGACGAATCGATGTGGAGGAAACGCGGGTTCGTCCAGAAATGGTTCCGGTAGGCCTTCATGTCCTGGCCATTGAAGGCCTGGCGCATCGAGCGAAGGTGGTCTTCGATCTCGCGCGCGATCTCGGGGCTCATCAGCGTTCCATCCTTTTGCAGTTCTGGCCTGGTGCGATTCTCAGGAGCCTTCGGGGTGTTCGTGCTCGAGCGGGCAGGGCCGCTCACTGCCGACTCGGAAGGTCCTTGTAGAACGGTTCCTTCGACTTCTCGTAGACGGTCGTGCCGTTGACGACCGCGGTCTCGACGAACGTCCTATAGTGCAACGGAGGGCCATCCAGGATCAAGAGATCCGCGTCCTTCCCGGGCTCGAGGGAGCCGATTCGGTCATCGACCCCGATCATCATCGCCGGATATCGCGTGATCGTCAGTAGGGCTTCGTCCTCCGACATTCCGCCGCGGATCGCGAAGCACGGGTCCACGGTCGGAGTGTTGAGGTCGCGGCCGAGGATG
>JAGQQW010000210.1 GCA_020426005.1 Planctomycetota bacterium
TGGCGCCCGACGAGCAGGCCGAATGGGTCGCTGACTTGCTCGAGCGAACGACTAGGCCCGATGGGAGAGCGCCAGCGGTATGTGTTCTGGACACAGGCGTGACTCGAGGCCACCCACTCCTCGAAGGTGCGTTGGCCGAAGAGGACTGCACTTCCGTCGACCCGAACTGGGGGCCACACGACGATGGTGGCGGGCCGACGATGATGGGACACGGCACCGAGATGGCCGGGTTGGCTCTCTACGGGAATCTAACGCCGGTGCTGGAGGGCTCCGAGCCCGTCCGCCTCCGGCACCGGCTCGAATCGGTCAAGATCCTCCCGCCGCGCGGAACGAATCCGCCGGAGCTCTACGGCGCCATCACTGCAGAAGCCGCCAGTCGAGCCGAGGTGCAGGCACCGCAACGGACTCGGTGCTTCTCGATGGCTGTCACCGCGGAAGACACGCGCGACCGCGGGCAGCCGACTTCATGGTCCGCCGCGATCGACGCACTTGCCGCCGGTCGCGCTCTCGACCCGTCGTCGCGCGGCCTGGTCTACCTCGACGAACGCGGCGAGAGCCCACGCCGGTTGTTTCTTGTGAGTGCCGGCAACGTCGGGGGCGAGCTCGAAGTCGGGCACCTCGAGCGTAGCGACACCGAACCCGTCCATGATCCCGCGCAGGCCTGGAACGCGTTGACGGTCGGAGGCTACACGGATCTCACCACGATCAAGGACACGTCGTGGGAGGGATGGGAGCCTGTCGCGGCAACGGGTGATCTGTCGCCGTGGAGCACGACATCCGTCGTGTTCCACAAGGATTGGCCGATCAAGCCGGATGTCGTCTTCGAGGCTGGCAACGCCGTTCGCAACGGCTCCGGCGATGTCGACTTCCCTTGTGAGGATCTCTCGCTCTTGTCGACGCACTTCAAACCAGCGGAGAAGTCCTTCGTCTTGAGTTGGGCGACAAGTGCGGCGACGGCCCAAGCAGCACGGATGGCGGCGATCATCTCCGCGGAGTATCCCCGTCTGGGCCCGGAAGCAGTTCGCGGCTTGATCGTGCATTCTGCCGAGTGGACGAGGTCGATGCACGCGCACCTGCGCGGGGCGTCGGGGAAGCGCCAGCGCGAGCAGCTCGTGCGACGGTACGGTTTCGGTGTGCCGCGGCTCGAACGCGCGCTTCACAGCGCGAGCGACGCTCTGACGCTGATTGCCGAAGGCAGCATCAGGCCGTTCGTTGAGACGGGGAGGAAGCAGATGAAGATGAGGGAGATGCACCTCTTCGAGCTGCCCTGGCCGACGGACGTTCTGCAGAGTCTCGGAGAACAACCGGTCCGGCTGCGCGTGACGCTGTCCTACTTCATCGAGCCGAACCCGGGCCGGCGTGGTTGGGCAAAGCGGCATCGCTACGCCTCACACGGACTGCGCTTTGACGTGAAGGGTCCTACCGAGTCGGTCGAGGAGTTCCGAAAGCGCCTGAACCAACGGGCGCTGGACGAAGACGAGTCGAAGCCGGTGACCGATAGCAGAGCCTCGGAGTGGTATCTCGGCGAGCAGGCGCGTAACCGCGGTTCGATCCACTCGGACCTGTTGCAGGGCTTCGCCGCGGACCTGGCTGAGCGAGGGGCCGTCGGCGTCTACCCGGTGAGCGGATGGTGGAAGGACCAGTCGAAGCGAGATCGCAGCGAAATGGGAGCCCACTACGCGCTGATCGTGTCGATCGAGACCGACGCGGAGGATGTGGACATCTGGGCGCCGGTCGCCAACGAGGTTGGGATCACGCTGGAGACGTAGGGCGCTCGGCTACCTGGTTGGCGAGAAGCTGATGAACTTCGTTCGCGCTTCCGGTGACTCTTCGGAGTTCCGCGACGAGCTGCCCCAGTTCGTCGCCGAAGTGCGAGACATCTTCGACGTCGTCGAGCTGCGCCAGTACCTCGACTCCGTGAAGCGACTTGGCGCATTCGGGCACATCTGCTCCGATGAGGAATTCGGCCTGTTCCGTGCTCATGGAGCGATCGAAGAGAGCCCTGTCGAAGCCGCTACGGACATTCTCGCGATGGAGCATTTCCGCGAACTGTTGCTTGGCGAGTAGCGGTCCTGCGTGACCGGCAGCCGTTTGAGTTGTTTCTGAGAGTTTGAAAGAGTTTCGGCGCGGCAAGCTGCTGGAGCTTATGAGGATCCAGCGGAGCCGGTGATCCGATCGGCCGACGGAATGTGATCGATCGGCCGACGGCGCCTTCGAGTTATCCACAGGCTGAGTGACGGTGACGCGGCGCCTCACGAGACGCGACGGGCCGGCGACCGCTCGGCCGCGGCCCGGCAGTAGGCGAGGTAGGCGGCGTCGGGGTTGCGGATTCGTTCGCCGGAGACTTCGCACGCCTTCCTCCACTGCTCGTGAAGCACGTAGACATCGAGTCCGTTCGCTACGTCCTTGGCGCGCAAGAACGTGTCGGTGCTGACTCGTAGGAACGTCACCGAGTCGCTCGGCGGCCTGACGATGGTCGGCGCTCGACCGGTCGCGTTCACCCTCTTGGCGTGGAGCACCTCCTCGCCATTCTGGGTGTCGAGCGTGGTCGCGTAGTCGAGCAGGCAGCCCTTGGCGTCGCGGACGACTCTGCGAATGGCTCTCGCGACGCCGACGGTCACGGTCGCCGCGTGCTACTCGAAGCACCGCCGCAAGGACGTCCAGCCGCTGCGCTCGGACGTGGCGGCGGAGTTGCGAACCTGGCTCGATGGGCACCCGGCCGGCAAGCCGTGCTGGCCGGGCTCCTGGCCAGACCGCGCGGCGATCATGCTGCGGCAGGACCTCGAGGCCGCCGAGGTGCCGTACGAGGACGAGGCCGGCCGCGTGTTCGACTTCCACTCGCTGCGGCACCACTTCATCACGAACTTGGCCCGCAGCGGCGTGCACCCGAGCGTTGCCCAGAAGCTCGCCCGGCACTCGACCATCGAGCTGACGATGAACAACTACACGCACGTCGAGCTCGAGCAGATTGCCGCCGCCCTCGAAGCCACTTGGGACGATGAGGACGACGCAGAAACCGAAGGTCGTTCCGATGAGCTTGACCCAGGGCTTGTCCCACAGCTTGACCCTGCTGCAGGCATCCAGGTTCACGACGAGTCATCGGATGGCACCGAGAGTGACGACGACCCCGATGATCATGACCGGCGCAAGCCTACGCCGGTGGATACGTTAGACGCCGACGAGCACCTCGTGGCATCGGCTGACAGTGGTACGCCCGACAGGGATCGAACCTGTGACCTCCGGTTTAGGAAACCAGCGCTCTATCCGACTGAGCTACGGGCGCGTTCGGGGCGGCGATGCTACAGGATGCACGCGGTAGGCAAAGCCCGCATCGTCATCAATGTCGATGTCGCGCTCCAGGTCTTCGCCTCAGAGCGACTTGGCGTGCACGACGAGTTGTTCGAGTGCCGTGCCCCAGCCTTGGAAGAAGTCCATGTCCTCGTGCTTCTGTTTGCCCTCGGAGTCGACGTGGAGTGCGATTGCCCTGTAGCGCGTGCCTTCACCTTCGGGCTCGAAGTGCACGATCGCGGTCATGAACGCAGCGCTCTTGGGTCGGAAGCCAGGGCCGAGGCCGTCGGTGAAGACGAGCTTGCGATGGGGCACGATCTCGAGGAAGCAGCCGGGGGAAGGGGGGATGACCTCACCCTCGGGGGAGCGCATCGTCGTGCTGAAGATGCCGCCCGGGCGTAAGTCGATCTCGCATGCGATCGTCTGCCACGGAGCCGGCGTGAACCACTGCATTAGATGCTCGGGTTCGGTCCAGCATTTCCAGAGCAGCTCGGGGCGGACGTCGACGACGCGTTCGAGGACGAGGTCGAGGTCGGGATCGATCGGTCTATCAGTCATCTGAGTTCTCCAAGTACATTGCATAACTGTCGAGTTGGTCGAGGCGCTTCTCCCAGACCTCGCGCTGCTTCTCGAGCCAAGATGCGGCGCGTCGGAGGCGTTCGGGTCGGATGCGATACGTGCGCACGCGACCGCGCTTGTGGGAGGCGACGACACCACCCTTCTCCAAGACCCGCAAGTGCTGCAAGAGGGTCGGAAGCGCGAGATCGAAGGGTTCTGCGAGTTCGGTCACGGTGGCGGGACCGCGCCCGAGGCGTTCGACGACGGCACGCCGGACGGGGCTCGCCAGGGCGTGGAAGGTCGTGTCGAGGGTCGGCGCGGCGCTGGTCATACGGTCAGTCTGCACGATCCAATTACTTAGGTAAATGGCAAAGTAATAGGGTTTGAATCGCATCTGCCAGGGGCGACGACCTCGTTCGGGGCGATGCAGTGCCGTGGCGAAGCGGGAAGAACATGCGGGGTTCCGAGGCGCACGGGCAGCGGTGCGTCACGAATGACCGATGCGGACCTTCGATAGCGCCGACGGCACGCTACCGTTCTTGCATGTCTCACCACCACGAGCCCCACCGTTCTCACCGCATTGGTTGGCTCCGCGCGGCCGTGCTCGGTGCCAATGACGGCATCGTTTCGACGGCGAGTCTTCTCATCGGCGTCGCGGCGAGTGGTGCGATGCAGCCGGCGATCTTGACGGCGGGAGTTGCGGGGTTGGTTGCCGGCGCGATGTCCATGGCTGCCGGGGAGTACGTCTCGGTGAGTTCGCAGCGGGACACGGAGGATGCCGATCGCGAGTGCGAACGGCGCGAACTCGAACTCCAACCCGAACGCGAACTCGACGAACTCACGTCGATCTACGTCGAGCGCGGGCTGGAGCGACCTCTGGCGCGTCAGGTTGCGGAAGCGCTGACCGCACACGATGCCCTCGGTGCGCACTTGCGTGACGAACTCGGGTTCGTCGAGCACCAGGCGGCGAGACCGGTGCAGGCGGCAGTTGCGTCGGCTGCGACGTTCGCCGTGGGCGCGGCGCTGCCGCTCGCGATCGTGGCGCTCGTGCCGCGCGAGATGGCGATCGTCGCTGCAGGCGTCGCGTCCCTCGTGAGCTTGGCTGCCCTCGGTGCCCTCGGAGCGCGAGCCGGCGGCGCGTCCCAGCTCATTGCTGCAGTGCGCGTCGTGTTCTGGGGTGCACTGGCGATGGGAGTGACGTTCGGCATCGGCGCGCTCGTCGGCACGTCGATCGCGTGATGCATGATGGACCGGATCCGACTGGAGCCTCTGTTCGATATTCGAACGGTTCTCGCTCCGGACGAGGATGTGCTCACGATTGGAATCGGTCCGGACGGAGAACTCTGTGTTTGCTGCGTTCGTGGCCGCGATGCGTGGAGTGCTGTCGGTGCGAAAGCCACGTTTCGCCTACTGACGTTCTACGACGGCGTGTGTGGTGGTGAAGTCGTCATCGAAACCGAATGGGCCGGATGCCATGAGGTGCAGCGGATGCCGGGCGGCGACGTGTTGATGGTCGGCGGCGCACGTACTTGCGGGGCGACGCCCAATGCCGCGATCTTCGCCACCGATGGATCGTTCGTTCGAAGTCTCCTCCTTGGGGATGCCGTCGAATGCGTGCACGTGACACGCCGAGGGCAGATCTGGGTCGGTCACTTCGACGAGGGATGTGGCAACTCGCACAACCCAGGACACGGCATCGTTGCATTCGGCGAGCATGGCAACGTCGATTTCGAACATCCGACGTTGGAGTGCTACTGCCTCAATGTCGAGAACGACGTCAATCGGTGGTTCTGTGACTACCCAGGAGACCGTCTCTTTTTGGTGTCGAACGGACAATACGTCGGTTTTTGGTCCGACCTACCGGTTCGAGCGAAGAACATCCTCGTGGACCGCAACACCGTCCTCCTAGAAGGTTCAAGGCGCTCGGATGAAGGTTGGCTGCTACTGGAGCTCCGTTCGAATGGTACTTGGCGCCAGTTGCGGCGAATCAAGTTCGTCGACGAGAACGAAGAGGACCTTGCACCTGTCTTCCGGAGGACACGACGTGAGTCTGTCTACTTCATGAACTCCCGTGACGTGGTCTATCGCGGCATGGTCGAGATGGCGCTCATTTGACTTCTTAGCGCTCGCCACGCTTTCCGGCATGGCGCGCTATGATCCCCGGAGTCCCTTCCCAGGAGCTCTCCGATGGCACGATCGCTGGTGGCGAGTCTCGCGACCGTACTTCTCGCGGCTGCGGTTTTGTCGGAACATGACATCCAGGCACAGACTGCGTCCTACACGATCGTTGGACCGGGTTGTGTGTACAACAACAAAGAGGTCGTGACGTTCCAGGTTCGAGGACTGCCGCGTCTCGGAACGACCTACACACTCACGGTGACCTCCTCGTTCGGAGTTCTGAACCGCAACAAGCAAGTGCTGTTCGAACGCATCGGGTTCGTCGCGACGGGATTCTCTGACAAGCGCTTCGGCCCGATT
Organism: Planctomycetota bacterium; assembly: GCA_020426005.1. Classification (GTDB taxonomy): domain Bacteria; phylum Planctomycetota; class UBA1135; order UBA1135; genus JACKHW01. Next base: position 6,325 of record JAGQQW010000210.1, read on the forward strand.
CCGCTGCCGTTCGACACCGGCGTTCTCGGACCGGACTGGTGCGGGCACTTGCGCATCTCACTCGACTGGATTCGAACGTGCGCCTACGCGATGGACACCGTCGATGTTCGCTTTGCAATTCCGAATGATGCTCGGCTACTCGGACTGTCGCTATATCAGCAAGCCTTCGCGATCGTGCGCGTCGGGCCTCCGGCACACGCGTTCTCGCGCAGCGGCCACGCCGTGATCGGGACCTGATCGCGGTTCAGCCGCGTTGTGGTCGTGAACGATGGATCACGAACCCCGACGGTTCTTCGACGAGTTCGACATCGTGCAAGCCGAGGGCGGTCGCGATTCGTGATGGTCGCAAGTGGCCAATGGTCCGACCAATCACGTGGATGGAGTCCCAGGGCGAACTCGCAGCCAACTCTCCGTGGTGTGTACGAATCGTGGTCAACAAACCGGCCAGCGCGAGGTCGTCGTCTGCATCGGCAGTGAAGGTGGTGATCCGATCGGGGATCGGACACTCGCGCGCAATCGCCGCGCGTGCATGGTTTGCAGCTGCTTCGTTGTTCGGCGACGCGACGATCCAGACGGATCCCTGACGTGCATCGTCGGCGAGATCACCCGAGTAGGCCGTATCCATGATGACGAAGATCGAGAGTGGCACGGCGCTACGTTAGCGCGTCGTTGGATGACTCGGACGTGTGCCGAGATCCGTTTCTGTTCATCCCTCGCCGTTACCTCCCGTGCCCGGTCATCCCTTGCCCGGTCATCCCTAGCCCGTTCATCCCTCGACTGGCGCGGAACGGAGCCATCCGATGACCCCGAGAACACCGAACGCGATTTCGGTCGCCGCGAATGCCAGCAACGTCCCGTCGGCACTCTTGTCGGCGACGAAACCGACGAGCCTTCCCGCGAGCGGCCCGAACGAAGCTGCCGCGAGCACGATGTAGGACGTCGCGGCGAACGATGGCTGGGCGATGCCCCAGACGAGCAGGGCGGCGAGCGCGATCTCGAGTCCGCCATACCATGCGCGCAACTCGGTCGTCGCTCCTGAGGAGCTCGCGTGGATCCCGACCCAGGTCGCGAGTTTCTCGGGTCGCGCGACGAGGAGCACGCCCAGCGTTGCAAACATCAAGGCCGCGAGGCCCAGAACGATTCTCGGATACCACATGTGGGGGACTGGAACCGCTTCGGCCTCGAAGCAAGCGCTGGTTTCTACGAACGAGCCGAGCCCGGGTCGAATGAGCGATGGAGCGACTCGAAATGCATCGGGGTTGACGATGCAATTGCGATGCTGAGGATGGCCTTCCATGCAAGGTGAAGGCGAGCACGGGACAACTGCAGATTCAGACCTCCCGGTCGATGCTGCGGAGGCTGCACGACGATTCCACGCGGCGTTTCGCAGCGCGTTTCGTCGCTTCCACCGTGTCGTGGACGTCGGCGCGCCGCGCTTCTCGCCCGAATCGATGGCCGTGCTGCATCACTTGCGCCGGTCGGGGCCAATGACCGTCCGCGAAGCTTGTGAGCACTTCGGGCGATCGCAGGCCTCGGTCAGTGAGTTGTTCTCACGGCTCGAAAAGCGCGGGCTCTTACTGCGGTACGCGGACGAACGGGATCGGCGCAGGACGCTGGTGTGGTTGTCCGAATCCGGGCTCGAAGCTCTGGACAACGAAGCCGGAGTGCTCTGTGAGCGGCGTCTCGCGCAGGCATTCGAGGCGATTCCGTCCGAGCAGCGAACGACGTTCTTGCAGCAACTCGAGCGCTTCGTGCATTCCGTCGGTGTCGACGCGAGTGGCATCGACGCATCGTCGGTCGCGACACCACGGTCGCAATCCAAGAAACCCCCAACCGGTGAATACGAGAGGTGACCATGAGCGAGTCCTGTCAGAGCTGTTCGATGACCATCGAGAGTGGCCCTTATTGCGAGCACTGCACGTCGAGCGACGGAACGCTTCGTGACTTCGACGAAGTCTTCGAGCGCTTCCAGCAGTGGACGCGCCGCCATGAACCAGGCAAGTCGAAGGAGGAAGTCGCGAAGTCGACGTTGGCGTTCATGCGCACGATGCCGGCATGGAAGGACCACCCGGGCGTACGCTGACGCACGAGTCCGAACGCGGAACAACCGTGCCCGGCGAGTTCTTCCCGCTGGCTAGAGGCCGACGACTCAGTTTCCGATCACGGTCTGCACCGCGTTCGTGAACGCGAGCCCGAGCACCGGCGACGCGGCGTCCAACGCGAATGCCTGCGTGTGATACGTCACGCCGCGCAGGCTAGGATCGAACGGCAGCGGAAAGCTCGACTCCGCAAATCCTGCGCTATTGGTGACTGTTCCGAACGTCAAAAGCGGGAAGACGACGTAGAGCGAACAGCCGCTCCCGAGTCCGAGATTCTGAGACCTCGGCGAAATCCCGTAGATGCACGGTGTCGACGGTAGCGTGCTCATCATGTCGTAGGACAGTCGCTCCGTACCGATCCAAGGAGCGTTGGCCGAAAGCCTCGGAATCGAACCCGAAGACACGCAACCGGTACCGAGTGCGGTCACGGAGCCAGCGATTCCGAGGCGATTGACGACACCTCGAGACTCGACCATCACGAGGCATCCTGCTCGCGTGTCGTAGGTGATGTTGCCCTCACCGCGGACGGCACTCCCCGTCGTAGCCAATTGTCGCCATGTGGTGCCGTCGAAGTCCCACGTGTCCGTGAGCAGCTGAATGGTGCTCCCCGATCGGCGTTGACCGCCGTGCATGACGATGCGATTGCGCGTGGGATCGAACGTCATGCTGCAGCCCCATCGCGAGAGCGGACTCGTCGTCGGTGTGACTTGCATCCAGTTCGCTCCGTCGTATTCCCATGTATCGCCGAACTCCGCGGTCGAGTCCTGGCCCCCGAAGACGACGACCCTTCGCCTCACTGGATCGAAGGCCATGCCGAACTCTGCGCGCGCCGGTGGTCTGTTCGCGGTCAGGGCATACTTCCAGTTCGTGCCATCCCACTCCCAAGTTTCGTTCGAGACGGTCGACGGATACGTGCGCTTCGAGTACCCCCCGAAGAGAACCGTACGATTGCGAGCGCTGTCGAAAGACAACCGGTGATGCGAGAGTGGCGTCGGACGATTCAGTGGCGAGCGCCAAGTCCAACTCGTGCCATCCCACTCGACCGTATCGTTCCACGAAAGCAGCAGCGCGAATCCTCCATTGAGAACCACGGTTCTCCGCTGGCTGTCGTACGACATTGCAGCGCCAACGCGCGCGGTGGGTTGGCTCGTCGTGGTGCGGTCGGCCCACACGTTGCCGCGAAGTTCGTAGGTGTCGTCGACATCGTTGGTGCCGTCGTGTCCACCGAAGGTCACATGCGTGCCACGAGCGCTGTCGAAAGCGTGCGCAAAGTCAGTTGCGATCGAGAAGACATCCGGAGGTCTGCGAACGCTCCAGTCCGTTCCGTCCCACTCCCATGTCGTGGCACATCCTTCCCTGCGTTCGCCATAACCCCTGTTTAGCAACCGCTGGTGAGAGAGTCCGAGAGGCCAAGAGCGTAGGTCTCGGTGGTTCCTGGACCCTTGCATACGCAACGCACC
>JAGQQW010000211.1 GCA_020426005.1 Planctomycetota bacterium
GATGGCCGTGCGTGTTCTCGCGCCGCTCGCGTTTTTGGCGGCACTGTGCAGCAAGGAAACGGCGCTCGTGTTCCTCGTGGTCGTGGTCGTGCACGACCTCGTCACGCGACGTGCATTCGACCGAGTTCTCTACGCGACCTACGCCGGGATCGCGCTCGTGTGGTTTGCCGGACGACTCGCGGCATTGTCCCGAAGGGACGCACTGCCCTTCGTCGAGCCCTACGTGCACATGCCATGGACCGCGGACTTCTGGCCGCACGCGTGGGTCGCGACCCTCGGCATGTTCGATGCAATCGGTCTCGCGACGCCGCTCGCGCCGTTCTTGCAGCCAGACGAGTTCGCGAACTTCAATCGCGTCGCCGGGACGGTCGTCGGCGCCATGGTCGTCATCCTCGTCGTCTTGACCGGGCTACGTTCGCGACGAGGCGTGGCCATGATCGCGTTCGGCGTCCTGACGTGGTTGCCGACGCTCCCGGTCTACGTCAGCGAGCGCTACCTCTACTTGCCAAGCGTCGCGTTGTGCGCACTCGTTGGAGAAACCGTACGTCGTGGACTTCCGCAGTGGCCCACGACGGCGAACGGTTCGCCAGAACGGCAGACGGACGGTGGCTCTGGTTCTTGGATTCACCGAGGAGTCCGGTTCGTTCCGTGGCTCTTCGCGGTCTTGGTCGTGATCCACGCCTACGTGCATGCGAGGACCCTCGAGGGCAAGCATCGCTACATCAGCTTGCAACCGCGTGCAGGCTGGGGTGTCGCCCATGCTCTGCGAAACGTGCGAAAGGATCTGGAAAACGCCGGAAGCCTGCGGCTGCTGGTCGTCGATTTCCCAGGCGATGTCGTGCACGCACAGTTCTTCGAAGACCAACTTCGCGTCGAGTGCAACAACGGGGCCCTCGAGGTCCGCGTCCTCAACCTGCTTCCAGCGAGCGCCGGCCTCACTCAGGATGGCACGCGCCTACGCGTGACGCGCGGCAAGGCCGCGATCACGCTGCGCGGAGAACGACGCCACGTGCTCGAAGAAAACGGTGCACGCTTGCTCTTCGACCTCGTTGCCCGCACTCCCGGCACGACGCGAAGGACGCGCGATGGAAGCGTGTCGCTACGCATCCTCGAGGGCGACGGCAGTGCCGCCGACGCGATCGAGTACGGACTCGCCGGCGGGTTCGAGAACGCACGTGTCCTCCGCTACGTGGCCCCACCACAGAGCCGCGGCTTCTCCCCCGCCGCGCTCAGCCCTGGTGCACGCATCGCCGAAGGCGTCTTCGAGCTGCAATGAGTCGTTAGAGCGTCAAGAGGGCTGCATTCGTGAGCGTCGCCGAGAGCTTACCAAGATCGAACAGCACCCCTTGGAAGGCGAACTCTCCACGCAACGTCGCCGGAATCGTGAGTAGCGGCAGTTGTTCCAACTTCCCGTTCGTGACCGTGCCCGTGACCAACGGCAGGGACACGAACGTCGGGATGTCGAGCGCCCAAGTTCCGACGCCCGGTACGGGAAACACCGTGGTGAACTTCGCCGCGACGAACACCGCTCCGACTTGCCCGTCCCTTCCGGCCGCGAGGACGCGCAGCGCGAGACCGTCCGTTCCCGCAATCGGAAACTGACCGCCTTGCGCGTAGCTGAGAGCACGCAGCGCACTGAAATGACCGAGCTGCAGTGCGGGCGCAGCTTGGTGAAACCCGAGGCGCCACGTCCGCTTCTCGCTCGGATGCGTCGCACGACTCGCAGAGCCTACGATCTGCCACGCCATGTCGACCTGCTTGTCCGACGAACCGTCGGTCGGCTGCGACGTGGCCCAGACACTCGATCCGTCGTTCGACCAGTTCGGTGCTGCCGGTAGACGGACTCCGAGCGCGAAGAACGCTTCGCTCGGCACGAGGATCGGCGTCGTGAGCGTCGTCGTGACACTCCACGCGATCGGCCCGGTTCCGACACCGGGACCGAGCACGTTGTCGCCGCTCACGAAGAGCTCGCCACTCGCGCCGGTCGTCGGACCAGCGGCGGCATCTCCCGATCGCAGAACCCAGCGGAACGACTCCTGCGTGGCCTGCGCCTGATCCTGAATGCTGTACGCACGCAAGGCATCGATGCGACCGACCTTGCCCGAACGGTCCTGCTCCCCGAGCGCGCGCCATTGCTCGGCATGAAAGCCTTGGAGCAGTTCTCCGTCGCCGGTGCCGAGGTGGCCACGCGACGTGTAGGACTTGGGTCCGTGGTACAGGATCTCGTTCTGTGCGCGACCGTCGGCAGCGAAGAAGGCTCCGAAGGCGAGGATTGCAATGTGGCGCATTGGGGTACTCTACGGGACGGAACGGCTCGCCCGTGACAACCGTGCCATTCCGACCTTTCACGTCCCACGCCACGCATCGCTCCTGGACACCGACCGGACTCCGAGAGCCAACGGGCCTCACGACCGCGATGAACTCCAAGCGCACTCCGATCGTCCTCACCACTCTCGTCATCGCGCTCCTCGCCGTTGCCGGACTCGCGTACGCGTTCGGGTTCTGGCCATGGCATCGAAGCGATCGAGCGGGCGACATCTCGCCGAATCTGACGACCGAGGCTCCGGCCGATCGGACGACGGCGCCCGACCTCCGGGTCGAGAAGAAGTCTGCCGAGACGACGAAGTCGCCCCCTTCGACCAAGCAATCCAACACCGCAGGGCCCACGACCGGTCTCGACATCCGCACGAGCGCGCCGGCCGGCGGGACGCATTTCCGGCTGCCCGACGGCACCTTCGCGCCGTGCCTCAACGGCATTCACCACGCTCCGCCCATGCAATGGCCCCGCGACGTCCCGTGGAGCACGATCCGTCGCAAGATCGTCGACCGCCAGGGGAAGGAGTGGTACGAACACGCGGACGGCAGCTACTCGACGACCGAGATGATGTATCGCAGCGACCTCGGCCACAGCGAGCCGGTCGTGCAGGTGCGCAATCCGGTTCCCGTCGTCCCGATGGAGAAGGCGGACGACAAGAAGGTCGGCCCGCGCGCACAGGATCCGAGAAAGCAATCACCCTAGCTAGCTAGTTCGACCCGAAGGCGCCATGTGGGAACTCGACTGGACACACGACCGACCTGCGACGCAGAGCCAGCGCACACGACTGCGTGAACTCGGGCTCGACGCGGACGACGCAATCAGCATCGGCGAGGCCTATTGGACGCTCGCACAGATCGACGGGGTCGATCTCGGATCCGCTGCGCCGGACGTGCACACCGCGGTCGTCCTACGACGCTACGGCCTCGAAGCCACGTCGATGCGCGAGGCGTTCGAGCGCATCGCGGTGCACGTGCGTGCGCTGCGCCGGTCGACGAGCACGCAACCGCGTCGCGGTCCGCGAAGCGAGGAGCTCGCTTCCGAGCATCAACTCGAGGTCCTCGCGAACCTCGGTTGTCCAGTCGTAGACGGCGAGACGTTTGCCGCCGCCGCGCTCCGCGTGCGGATCCACCGGCGCCCGAAAGCCCGTCCGGCCAGCCAAGTGCGGCGCCATGGGGATGTTGGTCGGCAGTTTCTTTCTGATCGTCGGATTGATCTTCCTGGCCCGGACCGTCGCCTCGCTCTTTTCGCACCGAGAATGGAGCGCAACCGCGCCCGACGGAATCCCGTGCATGGTCGTACTCGGGTTCTCCGCGATTCTCCTCGCGCGCGACACCAAAGTCCGTTGCGGGGCATGCAAACACTTGTATTGAATCTGTCCTTCGGCCCCGCTGCATCGAACCGCGCACGGCCGCTGCGGACTTTTCACGAGAAGCGATTGCATCCAGCCGCCGTCTCCTCTGTATTCCTCTGCCCGCTGCGCGCGCAGGTAGCGCGCGCGGGTTCCGGGCAGTAGCGCAGTCTGGCTAGCGCACCAGCTTTGGGAGCTGGGGGTCGTGGGTTCGAATCCCACCTGCCCGACCACACTTACGACGGTTTGCATAGGCGGGCAGGATCACCGGGTGACCCGCGTTGCGGTTCCGAGCGCGAGATGACGCGCTATCGTCGGCTTGGCGAACAAGCGCGAGGCGATGGAACGATGCCAGACCTTGACAAGGCACATGCATGGGTGCGCAACGCATCGTGGCTACTAGCAGGATTCGCAACCGTTCTCCTGTGTGCCCCACTCATCGTGGCTGGCCTCTTCACCCACGGCTCATCTCCAACCGCATGGGCAATCGCGTTCGCTTCTGTCGGAGTGGCATTCTTGGTGACGCAGACTGCAGTAGCGATGTGCCGCCGGTCCAAGAGGCGGGACTGAACCACCATCGAGAGAAGGCCGCGTGCGTTCTGGCGTTCTACGCACGCTGGCAAGCGATCAGAGCTTGATCCCCATCATGTAGTAGAAGAACAGCGCGGGATCATCGTCACCGCGCACCGAGCCGACCGTGCGGGCGTCGCGCGAACCCGAGCCCGCGAGGAACATGCTCGCGCCCGCTTCGCCCCAGAGGCCGCTTCCGAGGTCGTGGCGATACGTGACGTCGATCTCGTTCCCCATCTTGTCGGAGCCGCCGACGACGCCGGGCGACAGCGTCAGAACCGGACCACCGAAGCGATCGGTCGGTTCCATCGACTGGAACATGTGCCAGGCGACCTTCAGCTTGGACTTTGCCGCGGGCGTGATCTCGGCGTGGACCGCGAAGTGCAGCATGTTCTCCCACAACGCGAAGTCCATCTGGCCCCAGTAGGCGTGCGCGAACGGAATGAGGCTGTTGAAGCGCTCGTTGTCGTTCGTCCCGGGCTTGTTGCCGCTCGCGATGTCGGCCTCGACCATGAATCGCGGCTTCAGATCGTCGTCGAGCTGGATTCCCGCGTCCGCGTGAACACCGTAGGTCTTGATGAACGGAATGTCGCGCCCGTCGACTTCGCCGACCTGGGTCGCGGCCTCCGCGCCGACGAAGAAGCCAGATTCGAACGTCTGCCGCGCGCGACCACCGAAGGTCCAACGGTGCTCGGTGCCGTTGGCGACCGTCTCCTCGTTGAGCAACAAGATCGCGTAGAGGTCCGTGTCGAGACCGTTCTCCTGCTTGCAGTTCCAGTAGGCGCCGTTGATCCACGCCCCACGATTGTCGGTCTGCAGCGCGTCGTTGTTGATGATCGTGGCGAATCCGATCAGCGTCGACTGCTCGCCGGTGTTGTAGACACCGACGACGCCGTCGAGTGCACGGGCTTGATCGAGCCAGTTGAGCGAACTCACGAGACGCTGTTCGCCAAGAGCGACCTCTTGTCGACCGATCTTGAGGAGCAAGTCCTCGTGGGCCTGCCACTCGAGAAAGGCCTGGTGCATGTCGAAGCCATCTGCGGAGCGATCGGTCGTCGAAGTCTCTTCACCGAATTGCCTGGTATCCGCGACCTGTAGGAAGGCGCGCACGTCATCGTTGACGTCGAAGTCGAGCGCGATGCGCGCGCGCTGACCGACGAAGAACGGATCGGTTCCCGCGTCGTTCTTGAAGTCGTAGTTCTGCCGTGACTCCGCACGCCAGCGAAGCTCACCGCTGACCTTGATCTTCTTGGAGTTCGGAAGCACGAACTCGAGTGCGTGCGACGCATCGCCGCCTTCGGTCGCTGGCTTGTCCTGCGCGCGCAGTCCCGCGCTCGAGAGCGAGACGCACAACGCAACGCTGAGCCACGCGGCGGACGAAGAACGCCGAACACGAATCACGGGAACGCCCGAAGAACGAAGTGGATCCTGAGAGAGGTGTTGCATGAAGCGTGCGCGAAGCAACATGCAGGCCACCCACGCGCGCAGCACCTGGTTGCGCGATCCCACGCCGCTCGCACGACGCGCCGCGCCGCAGACTCTCACTCTTGCGAGGGAAACGAGTCGCAGCGGTGAGACCGCGCATTCGCAACGTTGCGAGCGCGCCCGAGTCGCGTGCATTCGGCGTTCGGCTCCCATCACGGTCGCGATGGGCGAGTTTCCGCGAACGTGGGCGCCATCGATGCGAGGCCCGACTCTTGCATGGCGACCGCTCTCGACATGAGGACCGTTCGATCGGTCCTCGCGCTTCTCGCGGCACGTCCTCAACCCCTCGCACCGCTCCTCATGACTTCGTCATCGGCCGACGCACACGACCACGATCCGTCTCCATCGAACCCACAAGAAACCCGTCTGGCGCGAGGCCCCCTGGTGCTCATGGGGGCCGGCCTCGTCGCGAGCTATGGCACGCTGGCGTGGTTCGCGAGTCGCTTCCTCTATCCGAAGCGGGACGAAGAGGGTGCGTGGCTCTTCGTGTGCACCGTGAACCGTCTCGAGCCCGGCTCGTCGCTCCTCTTCAAGATCCCCGGAGGTGAGACGATCGCGGTGGCACGCAACGGACGTGGTGCCGACGCAAGCGACTTCGTCGCACTGTCGTCGACCTGCCCTCACCTCGGGTGTCAGGTGCACTGGGAAGCGAACCACGACCGCTTCTTCTGCCCGTGCCACAACGGAGCGTTCGATCGCGGTGGCAAGGCGATCGAAGGTCCACCTGCTCAGGCAGGGACCGACCTCAAGCAGTACCGCCTGCGCGTCGACGGCAGCCTCCTCTACATCAACGTGCCGTCCGAAGTGCTTGCGGTCGCGGAATCGACCGAACAGGCCAGACGAGGACAGCCCAGACGAGGACAGTCCGGACGAGAACTGCGCGGAGAACTACGCGGAAGAATCGTCGAGCGCGTCGCCGTCCGCGGCCCCGGGCATGACCCGTGCCTCGCGCCGCGAAACCCCGAGACGTCGAGGGAGTGCTGATCATGACCGCCGGTTCTTGGCTTCGAGAACGCTTCCCCGTCGACGGCGACCAGCTCAGGGAACTGACCAACGAACCCGTTCCCGCGCACCTCAAGCGCTGGTGGTTCTGCCTCGGTGGCACGCCTGCCTATCTCTTCCTCGTCCAGATCGTGACGGGCATCCTGCTCGCGTTCTACTACCAGGCCTCGTCGACGAACGCCTACGAGTCGGTGCGCCACATCACCGAGGACCTCGAGTACGGTTGGTTCTTGCGCGGGATCCACAAGTGGGGAGCGACCCTCATGGTCGCGAGCGTGATCCTTCACCAAATGCGCGTCTACTTCACCGGCGCATACCGCAAGCCCCGCGAACTCAACTGGATCGTCGGGATGTTCATCCTCCTGTGCACGCTCGTGCTCGGGTTCACGGGCTACAGCCTGGTCGGCGAACAGCTCAGCTACTGGGCCGCGACGGTCGGCGCCAACATCACGAACAACGTTCCGCTCGTCGGTCCGACGCTCGGACGCTTGTTGATTGCCGGGGACCAGATCAATCCGCAGACATTGCCGCGCTTCTTCATTCTGCACGGCGCGGTGCTGCCGGTCGTGCTGGTCCTGTTGCTCTTCTTGCACATCACGATCCTGCGCCTCCACGGCGTCACGGACTTCGGCGCGACCAAGGAAGAAAAGGAGAAGCGCTTCGACTTCTTCCCCGATCACTTCCTGACCGAAGTCACGATCGGCCTCGTGCTCATGATCTTGTTGACCGTGCTCGCGACGGTATTCCCGGTGGGCATGGGCCCGGCCGCCGACCCACTCTCGACACCCGAAGTCATCAAACCAGAGTGGTTCTTCCTCGTGACGTTCCGCTGGCTCAAGCTCATGCCGATCACGGCCGCGATCCTGAGCCTCGGGTTCATCTTCTTCGTGATGCTGATCTGGCCGTTCATCGACGGGTGGTTCCGCAAGCGCCGCCCCGCGAGCGAGCTCAGCGTGTGGATCGGCATCCTCGCCGTCTTGGCAATCATCGGCCTCACGGTCTGGGAAGCCCTCGTACAGCACTGATTCCCAGCCTCCTCGACCTCCTTCGTATTCACCACGATCGTTCCGACCTTACTCCAAACCCCGGATCATGAGTCTCTCGGCCAAACAACTGATCATCGCCTTCCTCGGCATCCTCTTCTTGGCATCCTTGGTGCTGGTGCAATACACCGAAGTGATGCGCCGCGAAGAAGAAGCCGGCCTGCGCGAACACAAGGTCGCCGTGCCGGAATCTTCGAAGCGTTGCTTCGAGTGTCACCAACAAACGAACCCGGGCATTGCCGAACACTGGCTCGGCTCGACGCACGCGCAGAAGGGCATCGGTTGCATCGAATGCCACGAGGCGCAGACGACGGATGCCGACGCGTTCTCGCACGAGGGGTACACCATCGCGACGATCGTCACGCCGCGGGACTGCTCCAAGTGTCACCCGAAAGAGGCGGCGGAGTTCCAGAACAGCCATCACGCGATGGCGGGCAACATCCTCCACTCGCTCGACAATCTTCTGGCGGAGACAGTCGAGGGATCACGCATCCCGTTCGACCCGCACTCGAAGACGCCGGGCCGGCCGGACATCGACGGCAAGATCAACGGCATGGCGAGCGCGTTCACGGGCTGCCAGCAATGTCACGGTAGCCTCGTCGGCTTCGCCGGCCGCGATGGGAAGCCCGTCACGATGAAGGACCTCGAACCAGATGCGTCCGGCAAGCCCACCAATCTCGAAGCTGTAGCGCGAATCACGAAGAACGCGGACGGCAAACCGATCTTCTCGCCGGGATCGTGGCCCAACACCGGAATCGGCCGCATCAACCTCGACGGCTCGCGCGGATCGTGCTCGGCCTGTCACTCGCGCCACGACTTCTCACCGCGCCGCGCGCGTCAACCCGAGAACTGCGGCAAGTGCCACCTCGGCCCCGACCATCCGCAAAAGGAAATCTACGACGAATCGAAGCACGGAATCGCCTTCGCGGACCTGCGGCACAAGATGAACCTCGACTCCAAGGACTGGGTCCTCGGCAAGGACTACTCGGCCGCGCCGACGTGTGCGACCTGTCACATGTCGGGCCATAGCAAGAACGACGGCACGATCACGCACGACCCGGGTCAGCGCATTTCGTGGACCAATCGCCCGCCGATCAGCTTGGCAATGGACACCGACATCAACGGCAAGGTCGTCAAGGAGATCGACCCGGCGAAGCGCAACGAACTCGTCAAGGACACGTGGCAGAACAAGCGCGATCGCATGACACAAGTCTGCTCACACTGTCATACCAACGACTACATCTCGTCGTTCTACAAGCAGTACGATGACTTCGTTCAGCTCTACAACGAGAAGTTCGCCAAGCCGGGCACGCTGATCATGAACGCGCTCAAGTCGAACGGCCTGATCACCAAGCCGAACTTCGACGAAGAGATCGAGTGGACGTGGTTCTACCTGTGGCACCACGAAGGCCGCCGCGCGCGCCACGGCGCCGCGATGATGGCTCCTGATTATGCCCACTGGCACGGCATGTACGAAGTCGCCGAGCGCTTCTACATGGCACTGATTCCCCAAGCTCGGGAACACTGCGAGCACGGTCGTCAGAACGGCAAGGCCAAGGAAGCCGACGACGTGCTCGCCCTGATCGACAGCATCCTCGCTCGCCCGGAACACAAATGGTCCAAGGGAGAAGCAAAATGAGACGCCCGACTCGAAGGTCGTTCCTCCGCACGGTTGCCGCGGCTCCGGCAGGGATCGCGGCGTTCACCGCCCGTGACGTCCATGCAGCGACGAAGCTGCGCGATGCCATGGCATGCAACGCTGATGGCAAGGAGATGACTTGGGACAAGGCGGCGTGTCGTTATTGCGGCACGGGCTGCGGTGTCGAAGTCGGCGTCGCCGAAGTCGACGGTAAGAAGCGCGTCGTCCAAGTGCGCGGCGACCAGAAGAGCCCGGTCAATCAGGGCCTGCTTTGCGCCAAGGGCTACCACCTTCCTGGGTTCCTCTACGGCGAAGACCGCTTGCTGTATCC
>JAGQQW010000212.1 GCA_020426005.1 Planctomycetota bacterium
CTCTCCTCGACGATGCGAGACACGACGATGCGGTCGTCCTCGGGCGGCACACCGAGGACCTCGGCGTAGAGGTCGCGAACGAGGTTCGACCGCTCACCGGCCTCGAGCGCGAACACGCCGTCGACGGTCGCTGCCTTCGCGCCCTTGCGCACGGAACTCGCGCGCGCCTTCTCGCCGCGCAGGAGTCGCAGCGCACCGATCACGAGCGACTTGCCGCCACCCGTCTCGCCGGAAATCACGGTCAACGCCGTCGACGGCGCGACCGTCGCGCTCTCGATCAGCGCGAGCCCCCGAATCGTGAGTTGTTCGAGCATGCCACCTTCCCCCGGAGTATCGAGCAACCGCCCAGGAGTCTGCGCGACCGCGTCGGTGCGGCAAGCGAAAAGCCGGACCTGTCGGCGCCCTAGGAGTCCGGGATCCGGACCCTTCCGAACCAGAATCCGGACCCGGGACCGTCTCGTGGCGCATTCGTGACGCGAAGACTCAGGCACTGACGCCCGGCACGCGACTTGCCCGGGCGCCCCCCATGACGTTTCGATCCCTGGGGCTCTCCGTTCTCGTCGCCAGCGCAGCGGCCGCTCTCGTCGCAGGCAGACTGCCGGCTCAAATCTCCCAGTTGCTCTCGCAGCGCGAAGCAACCGTCTATTGGGGAGAAGCAGAGAGCACGGTCTACACCGGCAAGGACATCGAGGCGGCGGACGACTTCGACATCCAAGGCGAACTCACCGAGCTGTGGTTTCCGTTCCGCACGTGTGTGTTGTGCACGCCTGCAACGGTCGTCGGGCTGCACGTTCGCTTCTACGACGTCGTTGGCAACCTCCCCGGTACGCAACTCGCGAGCTACTACCTCACACCGGGCAATGGCTTGACGGTGACGTCGTCTTCGATCATGGCCGACCTTCCACGCCCCTTTCTGGCGACAGGTCGGCACTTCGTATCGGCACAGATCCATGCGACGGGGGCTCACGGCACCGGATGGGCTGTCGCCAACCCGACCGGCCCCAGCGGTGACGTCGCCGTCACACGAGACCGCGGTACGAATGGTGCATGGACTCAGGTCAGCGTGCCGCGCTCGTCGTCCGTCGATCTCGGGATGTCGATCCTGGGCATCGCTGCCACAGCACCGATCGTATATCCCGATCCGGGAGGTGCATGGATCGAGGTCTCGCCACCGCTCCCCAGCGGGGCCGTGGACGGCGCACTCGCAGACGTGAAGGTCTTCGCGTCGGGCGACGTCTGGGCGTGCGGCAACTATCGACGCGGCTCGTCGGCAAGCTACGAGATGCATGGCTTCCTCGCGCACTTCGACGGCCAGAAGTGGACCGAGGTCACGCTCCCGGTGATCCCCAACAGCGGCTATGGCAGCGTCGACGCAACGGGCGTCGACGGCACGTCGAGCAAGGACCTCTGGATCATCGGTCAACACAGCCAGTCGAACAGCAATCCGAGTCCATCGACCAAGCCGTTCGTGCTGCACTACGACGGCACCTCGTTCCGTCAGGTTTCCATTCCTACGACGACGGCAAGCGTCGTGATGACCCAGATCGAGGACGTCGAAGCGCGCTCGAGCACCGACGTCTGGTTCGCCGGTGCCGGCCGGATGGCATCGTCCACGTCGATCCAGGCCGGCGTCGCGGCTCGATGGGACGGAACCTCGATGCGCTCGATCGACCTCCCGCGTCCCACGAACCCCAACGAATCACGCTTTCCGCGCAGAGTCCTGGCCCTCCGGGCGAACGACGTGTGGATCGTCGGCGGCGGCTTCCCAGGCTCCAGGCAGAACTGGTCCGAAGCGTTCTCTCTGCACTTCGACGGCAACAACTGGCAAGAGTTCGCACTCCCGCTCACCGGCTTCAAGACGAGCGCATCTTCGATCGGCGGGACCATCGGTGGCCCACTCCACGTCGTCGGTGCCGCATCGGTGACGAACGGCTCGGGCATTCGACTCGCGTGGGCCTGGAACGGCTCCAAGTGGGATCGATTCGACTTGCCGTCCGGCATCGCGGACATCCACTTGACCGGCTCCGAACTCCGCGGAACGGGAAGCTACGCCGCAACGTACTTCGCAACCGGATGGAGCGTCACCACGGACATTCGCACGGACTTCGGCGGCACCAACCGTAGCGCAGGGACTGCCCGTATCGACGGGCTCGCGGACGGCACCCTCTTCGCGGTCGGACTCACGTTCGAAAGCAGTGGCCGACGCCCCTTCGCGATCACTCGCGTGCGCAAGCCTCTGGCACGTAGCTTCGACGGCCGCAAGAGCTATCCCTTGACCCTTCGCTTCGTTCCGCAGTCCTCGCCGACGAGTGGTCGCATCGAGCTAGGGACGGGCAACCCTACGAGCATCGCTGCCTTCTTGCTCGGTGCATTTCCTGGTCACCTCGCCCTCCCGTTCGGGGACCTTCTCGTCGATGCTTCACCCGCGTGGTCGACGATCTTCGCGACCAGATTCGGAAGCAACGGCACTTCCGGGTTCTCGATCGATCTGAGAAGTCCCGCGCTGATCGGCGTCTCGGTCTACGT
The DNA here is from genome assembly GCA_020426005.1 of Planctomycetota bacterium. Classification (GTDB taxonomy): domain Bacteria; phylum Planctomycetota; class UBA1135; order UBA1135; genus JACKHW01. The sequence continues at coordinate 2,527 of JAGQQW010000212.1, forward strand.
CCAAGGCCTCGAAATCGACACCAGCGCCACGATCCGACTCGCGAACGCCATGCACCTGTTGTTTGCGCGGTAGTGCCTCTATCTGGGCGACGACGGCCGCGGCACGCGTTGCTCGAGCAACGAAACGAGGGCCTTGCTACGCACGGGCTTCGCCAAGTAGTCGTCCATGCCTGCCTCGATGCACAGGTCTCGATCGCCGGCAAGCGCGTTGGCGGTGACGGCGATGATCGGAATACGCTTTTCGCTGCCGAGCTCGGACTCTCGGATGCGACGCGTCGCCTCGAAGCCGTCCATGACGGGCATCTGGCAATCCATCAGGATGCAACTGAACTCGCGTTCCTTCAGAGCGTCGAGCGCTTCTTCGCCGTTGAGAGCGAAGTGACATTCGTAGCCCGATCGTGTGAGGATCTTCTCGATCACGCGGCTGTTGAGGGCGTTGTCCTCGACGACCAAGATCGGCCGGTCGGTGTCGACACGTAGAGGCTGCGGCACGGGCCGAATCGACTCTGGCGGGGTCGCGAGCCGTACCGGAACCCGGAGGCGCACCACGGTTCCGTGCGGCTCGTTGGACGAGAACTCGAGCTTGCCGCCGATCGCTCGCGCACACGCATCGACCAGCGCGAGACCGATGCCGAACCCTGCGTATTCCTTCGTCGTCGACAAGTCCCCCTGCACGAACGGCTGCCGCAGTTCTTGCAAGCGTCCGAGGTCGAATCCGCATCCCGTATCGGTCACGAGTAGCGTCAGCTCGTCCCGCTCGTAGCCGATCTCGAGCCGTATCGAGCCCTCGCTCGTGAACTTCACCGCGTTGTCGGTGAGGAGTTTGATGCACCGCTCGAAGGCCCACTCGTCGATCCAGATCCACGACGGCAAGTCGTACGCGAACAGACACTCGAAGCGCAGCCCCTTGGCCTTTGCAACGACCGAGAGCGGATCCACGACGCGGCGACAGCACTCGGTCGGATCGACGACTTGCAACTCGGCGGCCCGTCGATCCGCGACTTCGGTCAGCTCGAGCGCACCCGTGAACAAGTCGAGCAACTGCTCACCGGCTGCGCGCAGCAGCTTCAGTTCGTGTCTCGGAAGTCCCGCGCCTTGCGCCTCGCTCAAGAAGTCGGTGATTCCGATCAGCGCGTTGAGTGGCGTCCGGATTTCGTGGCTCAGGTTGGCCATGAACCGTTCTTTGACTTGATTCGCGCCGCGCAGCGCCTCTTCGGCTCGACCACGTTCGACCGCCAGACCCGTCATCTGCGCTGCGGCCCTGAGCGCTCGGAGTTCTTCCGAAGTCGGAGCACGTGGCTCCTTGCTGTTGAACGCGAGTGCGCCGAGCACGCCACCCTTGTTCGATGTGAACGGGTGCGACCAACACGCTGCAACACCCGCCTTGGCCGCCAATGGCGCGATCGACTGCCACAAGGGGTCCTTCTGGATGTCCTCGACGATCACCGGAACGTTCCAGTAGACGGCCGTCCCGCACGATCCGACCGTCGGTCCGATGGGGTAGCCATCGAACGCGCAGTTGTAGTCGTGGGGCAAGCTCGGCCCCGCACCACTCACGAAGCGCCCGTGTTCGACGAGCAGGATCGAACACCGGAAGCCGGGGTTCTGCTCTTCGACGATGCGCGCGATCTGATGCAACGTGCTCTTGACCGTCGGAGCGTCTTCGTCCTCGACTGTGTAGCTCGGCGACTCGTCTCGACTGCGCGCGATCCCGAGCACGTACGGCCCGTCACCATGGTCCCGAATCAGGAGATCGAGCTCGAGCGAGTGACCGTCGCGCGACGTGTGACGAACGCGACACGGCCGGCAACCATCGATCGCACGCAGAAACTCGTCCCGATCGGCTTCTTCGATCCACTCCACGAACGGACGCAGGGCCAGGTCGCTCGTGTCGAACCCGATGCGGGCGGCGAACGCGCGATTGATCCGCACGAATCCCCCGGCCGCGACGGACCGCACGATCATGGGATCGTCAGCAAACTCCTGGCTCTCACTCATGATCTTTCCGGACGCTTCGAGAACTTCAGCCTCAGACGATGCGTTGGCATCTCTCTCGTTTCCTCGTCCCGACGATCCGTGAACTTGAGTGCGGCCCCGTCCCGAGGTTCATCCGCCGGTCCTATCGGCCAGCAGGTCCTCGAGGAAGAACGCGGCGAGATCGTGCCTACCTCCAAGGCCGGCCTTTCGGTAGACCGCCGTCGCTTGCTGACGAGCCGTCGCGACGCTCACGCTGCGCACCGTCGCGAACACCGCGGCGGTGCCGGCAACCGTGCCGAGCGCTGCGATCTTCGCCGCTCGCGGATCTCCCTCGGCTTCCGCGTCGGCGAGACGGGCGGCTCGCTCGTCTATCGCCACGGTGCCGCATCGGCGTACGCGATGCAGGGTGACGCGCATGCCCCGGCCTCCGTCATCCGCGCGCAGCACGACACCGACGACGATCACTGATTGCTGCGCCACACGCACGACGCGCGTCAGAGCGATGACCACTCCTCGACGATGACGAAGCGGATGTACATGGCACGCGTGAGTGTACATGCCGAAGGGACGGCACAGGCAGCCGTCCCTTCGCCCCTTGGGGTGTCTCACCTCGGGACCCCTCGACGAATCGAAGGTCCTCGTGCGGCGTTTTCAGGCGCCGCTCTTCCTCACTTCGACGAAGACGATTCTTCGTTCGACGTCTTCTTCTGTCCCGACTCGTTCGACGTGCTGTTGCCCGTCTTCGACGAGTCGTTGTTCTCTTGATTCGACGTGCCGTTGTCCGTGGTCGGCGTCGTGCCGGTCGAACCACCGGGCGTGGCGCCAATCGGCGTCGCACGATTGCGGAGACCGCCGCGCTTCATGTCGTCCTGCGCTTTCGGCGCTTCTTCGACGGCTTCCCACATCGGGCGATCGCCGCGACGGATCGACGTGACGCGGCTCGACGTATCGATGGCCGAACCCGGGTCGACGCGAACCTGCGCCAACCACTCGTCGATGACATCGCTCGTCGGAATCAGCGTCTTGGCTGCATCGAGCTGCGTCAACGCGCTATCCGGGCGACCGAGACGCATCTGGCAGAGACCGAGGTAGCCGTGCATCCAACCACGAGCTTCGGTCGTGAGCGTCTTGCTCGATGCGAGGTTGAACTCGATGGCAGCCTGCGCCCACTTGCGCTGTTCGACGAGCTGGTAGCCACGGTGCATGTGCGTGAGGCTCGCGCTCGTGATGCGCGGCTCATCGACCGTTTCGATCTGCGTGATTTCGATCCAAGGATCACCCTGCCACGCGTTGCGCACGACACCGGTCATCATGATCCGCTGGTAGCGCTGGAGGCTGTAGAGCGAATCGAGCAGCTTGGCGTTCTTCTTCTCGGCGAAGAGCGTCGAGCACGCGTTGTCGTAGTCCTTCTGCTTCCAGATCTGCTGGTCGTTGTCCCAGGCAGCGAAGTTCGCGAACTCCGCACGAGTGAAGCGCGTGAAGAACGGATTGTGCACGGCACCGAGGCCGAGATACGTTCCGGAGAACTTGATCCACACGTTCTTGAACGCCTGCGGGTTCGCTCGAACGGTGGTGAGTTCGACTTCCTTGGCGGCCTCGAATCCACCGAGTTCGTGCTGTGCGCTCGTGGCGCTCGCGCACAGGCCCGCGGTGAGCGCAAAGGCGATGAATCGCGTCGACTGAGTCATGAATCTCATGTCCTGTTGGATCGGAGGGGTTTGGTCCAGGTATCGACCGAGCCCGGCGCGAGGCTTGACGTCGAAATTCCGGAACCTCTCGAAAAACGATCGGAGGGCGCCACGACAGAGCTCGGAGAGTTCTCAGAAGAGAATGCGTTCGAGCAACCTCTTGAGTGCGAGTTCGAGCGCCTCGTCGGGAAGGTCCTCGCCCTTGCGGACGAGTTCCTTCATGAGCCGAATGCGTTCTTTCTTGGGCAAGTTCGGATCGTGCAGCAGTGCTGCCACGACCTCTTCGACCTGTTCTTCCCGCCGCTGATCTTCGGATGCTCCAGCCATTCCGCGCTTTCCCCCGGCGCCCTCATCGATCCGGAAGCGGTCCCGACTTGTGCAAGATTCGAACACTTGCGACGAGCGCGCGGAACGTGCGGTGTTACCGCATGGCGCGCACGCCGGCGGTCACGCTCAGCGCGTTAGCAGCGCGACCGCCGCCTGCCCCCAACTGCGTAGGTCGATGCGTTCGAAGCTCGCGAAGTCGTCCTCGTCGAGCACCCCGTCCGGGAAATGGAAGATCAGTTTTCCACCTGGCGTGAGCCGCCGGTACAGCGAGAAGGCGCGCGCGACGGACAGCGTCGGATCCTCGCGCACGTCGGCATAGGGAGGGTCGAGGAAGATCAGGTCCGGCGCCTCGTCCGCATCGCTGGGATCGCGATCGTCACCGGGGCGGTCGTCCGTATCGGTGCCGGCATCGACATCGGTGTCGTCGCCCTCGCCACGTTCGTCGTCGTCGCGCAACTGCCCGGCCTTTGGGCCGTTCCATGCGTTGCCCCGCACGATCTCGAAATCGAGCTCGTGATCGGGATCGAGAACGCCGAGGTTGCCCGACAGAACCCGCAGTGCTCGCGAGTTCTTCTCGATGAAGATGACGCGACGCGCACCACGGGAGAGTGCCTCGATTCCGGTCGCACCGGTACCTGCGAACAGGTCCCACACGAGCGCACCGTCCACGTCCTCACCGAGGATGTTGAAGAGCGCTTCGCGCACCTGACCGAGCAACGGCCTCGTGCCGTAGCCCGGCACCGTTTCGAGCTTGCGCCCACCGAACTGTCCAGAGATCACGCGTAGGCTCACGCTACCACCCTCACCTCGAACATCATTCCCTCGAAGCTCGGCCGAGCTTCCAGAACCGCGCTACCATCGTCGATTCGCCTGTTTCCATCCAGCCGAGTTTTTGGCGGCCTGCTACGATTCGCGGCTCATGAAACTTCGTGGAAACTACGTCGCGCTCGTCACTCCCTTCAAGAACGGGACCGTCGATTTCGACGCCTTGTCGACCCTCGTCGAGGATCAGATCCAGGGCGGCGTCGCGGGCCTCGTCCCGTGTGGCACGACGGGCGAATCGCCCACACTTACGCACGACGAGCACGATCGAGTGATCGCCGAAGTCATTCGCATGGCCGAGGGGCGCGTTCCGGTCATCGCCGGCACGGGGTCGAACTCGACCGACGAGTGCATCAAGCTCACGCGGCACGCCGAAACCGCCGGAGCGAGTGGCGCGCTCGTGGTCGCCCCGTACTACAACAAGCCGACCCAAGAAGGGCTCTTCCGGCACTATCACGCCGTCGCCGAAGCGACGGGCCTGCCGATCATCGTCTACAACATCCCCGGACGCTGCGGCGTCGAGATCGCGACCGAGACGATCGTCCGCCTCGCCGAGCATCCGCGCATCGCTGCCGTCAAAGAGGCGACGGGCAAGGTCACCAACATCAGCGAACTGCGCGCGAAGACCGACATCGCGGTGCTCAGTGGCGACGATCCACTGACGCTCGCATCGATCGCTCTCGGTGCGAGCGGCGTCATCTCCGTGCTCTCGAATCTGCTTCCAGACCGCATGACGCGGCTCGTGCAGGCGGCACTCGAAGGCGAGTTCGCGACGGCGCTTCGCGTGCACGAAGAACTGTTCGCGACGATGCAAGCCCTGATGACGCTGGCCACGAACCCGATTCCGATCAAGACCGCGTTGGCGATCAAGGGCCGCATGCGGGAAGAGTTTCGTCTGCCTCTCTGCCCGATGGATCCGGCGAGCCGCGCGAAGCTCGAGGGCATCGTCGGCAGTTGACCGCGACTCGTGCGGATCAACGCGCGGTGTCATCGATCGCTCGTCGCGAGTACGACGTTCGACGACTCGAAGCGCATTCACGATCGTGCCCCTACGCGATCCCGAACGGCGCAAAGACTCGTCTTCGGTGGGCATTATTCCCAGCGCACACCGCTAGCTGATCGCCAGGCGCGTAGCTACGATCTCGTCGACATTACCCCATAGGTCGGCCGGCCGGGACGCCGCCACGACCCTGCCTCGATACTGGAGAGTCCCATGTCGAAACTTGCTACCGCCTTGCTCGCATGCAGCCTTGCGTCGGCTGTCAGCGCGCAGATGAACGAACAGACGTTCTACAACGCGTCGCGCTTCGCCGAGACGACGGCGACACGCGCCACGACATCGTCGATCGACCAAATCTACTTCACGCAGCCAGTCGACTTCCGTCGCGGCAACGGTCGCGCGATCGGTTGGCGCGTCGTTCTCCAAGACCAGAACGAAGCGACTGCCGAAGCGATCCGCCTGAGCTATCACGGCCTCGACTTCCAGAGCATCGTGCCGAACAAGACCGAAGTCGTCGGCGCCAACTTCACGGCGTTCGGCAGTGGCAGCGGCGGCGCGAAGTCCTACATCTACACGTTCACGCTCGCGTCGGGCGCGGCCGTGCCGGAGTTCTCGGCACTCGGTCTGCGCATGCCTGCGCCGGTCTCGTGGCCGACGGACGCGATGACGATCCACTTCCAGCGCGGGGATCGCACGCAGGTCTCCGAGCCGAAGCGTCAAGCGTGGACCTACAAGCTCGACAACACGAGCACCGTGATCCCCGAATGGCGGGATGGCTCGGCGTTCCGCTTCGGTGGCCTCTATCGCGTTCCGGTCCTGCAAGCCTTCAACGGGTCGAACGCCTACGGCAGCGGCCTCGAAGACCTGCTCGGCCCCGAGTCGATCGAGTTCGAAACCGGCGGCGCGCGTAGCGACACGCTCGGCCTGCGCGGCGACGGCGGCACGAAGTACCGCACGCTCGGCGATCAGCTCGGCGTCGCGGCGATCTTCTTCAGCGCCGACTACCGCGGCACGCCGCTGGCCCTGAACCCGTTCGGCAACCTGCTGATCGACGAGAACACCGCGACCTTCCTCGCCTACATGCTGCTCGACAGCCAGGGCATCGGCCGCACGCTGACCGTCGTGATCCCGCCGAACCTCGGCAACATCAAGCTCGCGTGGCAGGGCTTCTTCGTCGCGATCGACACCAACCTCAATCAGCTCAATGCATTCGAGCTGTCGAGCGCCTGCCGCACGATCTTCCCGTGATCTGAATCGACTCTCAGGTCCACGCCTGAGAGGTCTTGGCGCTTAGCGAGCACGGGCCGCTCTCTCGATCCGAGAGGGCGGCCCG
>JAGQQW010000213.1 GCA_020426005.1 Planctomycetota bacterium
TCTCGATCGTTCACGACAGCGATCCGAACAGCAAGATGTCATGATCCGACAACAACGACCCGATGGCGTTCAATGTCGACCTGAGAATCTTGCCGTGGACAGGCAGCAACAAGGTCGTGCATGTCGACTTCGACATGGTCGTCTACTCGGGTGAATACTCACGCGTGAGACTCGCCGAGATCATCGCGCAGCGCATTCGCGCCCAGCTATTGCTCGCGGGCGTGACCCCCGCAGGTGCAAGCGAGATCGTCGAGGCAGCCGGAGCAGGAGTGCTCGTGGCGAATACACCGAGTCACTTGCAGCCGAACGGTGGCGGCACGCCCGATATGCCGATCGTTCAGGGCACGAAGGGTGATCAACACCCGAAGCTCGAGCAGTTCATTGATGGCCCCGACGGCAAATAATCGTCGAACCGATATCCAAGGAGAAATCCAATGCGTCTACTCCACACGATCGCTTCCCTCGCGTTGCTCACCACGGTTGCCGTTGCTCAACACCGCTTGACCATCGACGTCAACTGTGACTCACAGACGATGACGGATCACGAATGGACGTTCGAGATCCAAGTCGAAGTCGCTCCTGGCGGTGATGCGAATACTCATACGGTGCAAGTCAACGTCGCGAAGAATCAAAAGTCGGACCTCATCGCAGCGAGCTTGGCCCGCAAACTCAGGAGAGCGACAGGGCTCTACTGCTACGCAGACGAGACCACGAACCCGAAGGCCGGCGAAGAGACCGGGACCGACGTCGTGCTGCCCGACGCGATCACGGTCACGAAAGCACGCACGCGCAAGCGCCTGAACAAGGACCGCCACCCAGACGGGCACGAAGACACCAAGTGGCAGCAGAAGGATGACCACGTCAAGGTCCTCGAGGGCAGCAAGCAGCTCAACAAGCCGACCGATACGACGATCGAACACACGCGGGAATCGCAGATCCCGTTCTGAGCTGCTCGACGACCCATCGGGCACGAGCCCGATGGGTGGACCGATGTGGCAGCGAACACGATCGCGCGCCATCATGACGGAATGGAGCGATCAGGCCGGAAGCCAGCAGATCGTCTCGCCCGCATCGGTTGGCGTGAGCACGTGGATCTTCCCGACTGGGGTCTGAAGCGCGTACTCGCCAAGATCGATACCGGCGCGAACACGTCCGTGATCGACGTGCGCAGTCTCGAGCATCTGCCCGACGACCGCGTGCGCTTCGAAGTCGTCTATCGCACGAAGCCAACGCGGCGGACGCGCTGGATCGAAGCCGAGGCCGTGCGTTGGAGCGTCGTGAAGAACACCGGCGGCAAACCGCAAGAACGCGTCGTGTGCCGCACGAAGATCCGTATCGGCGAGCTCGAACAAATGATCGAGCTCAGCCTCGTCGCGAGGCCGCGCATGCGGTGCCGTATGTTGATCGGTCGCCGCGCGCTCAAGGGCGTCTTTCTCGTCGATCCAGCACACGTCAACGTGCTGACTCCGCGCCGTGTCACGACCAGCAAGAGCAAGCCCTCGAACAAGTCCAACAGCAAGCCATCCGCCAGGAAGCCGAAATGAAGCTGGGTATCCTCTCGACGTCTCCACGCTGCTACAGCACGAAGCGCCTCCATCAGGCAGCGCGCGACCGAGGCCACCAGGTGTCGGTTCTGAACACGCTACGGATGGCGATCGACCTATCTCAGGGAACGCCGGATCTGTTCTACAAGTCCAAGAGACTCAGCCACTACGACGCCGTCTTGCCGCGCATCGGTGCGTCGATCACGTTCTTCGGCGTCGCGGTCGTGCGTCAGTTCGAGCAAATGGACGTCTACACGCCCAACACGTCCAATGGCATCACGAACTCACGCGACAAGTTGCGATCGATCCAGATCCTTTCGCGGCATGACGTCGGGATTCCGCACACGGCGTTCGTACGTGATCGCAGCGACGTGTTGCCCGCGATCGATCGCGCCGGTGGTTCGCCGGTCGTGATCAAGATCCTCGAAGGCACGCAGGGCATCGGCGTGATCCTCGCCGACTCGAAGAAAGTCGCCGAAGCGATCATCGAAACGCTGCAACTCGCGAAGCAGAACGTCCTCATCCAAGCATTCGTCAAGGAGAGCAAGGGCCGCGACATCCGCGCCTTCGTCGTCGGTGAAACCGTCGTAGCTGCAATGCGCCGCGTCGCGCAGGGCGACGAGTTCCGCAGCAACGTCCATCGCGGTGGTAGCACCGAACCCGTCGAACTCGACGAGGCCTACAAGGATGCCGCCGTGCGCGCGGCACAAATCATGGGCTTGCGCGTCGCTGGCGTCGACATGCTCGAAGGCAAGGACGGCCCACAGATCATGGAGGTCAACTCCTCGCCGGGCCTCGAAGGCATCGAGGCAGCGACCGGCCTCGATGTCGCGGGTGCGATCATCGACTACATCGCCAACCAAGTCGATTTCCCCGAACTCGACGTGCGCCAACGCCTCAGCGTCTCTCGCGGCTACGGAGTCGCGGACCTCATCGTTCCGGAAGGTTCGCAGCTCCTCGGAAAGACCATCGCCGAATCCGGTCTTCGGGACCGCGATATCGTCGTACTCAACCTGCACCGCGGCACCAATGTCATCAGCAACCCGAAGGTATCGCGCGTGCTCGAAGCCGGCGACCGCCTCCTTTGCTACGGCAAACTCGAGGCGATGCGCGAGCTGATCCCGGAACGCAAGAACCGCAGGCGACGCGTGACCGCGAAGAAGCTCGATCCTGCGAAGGTCGAGGAGCTCGAAGACACGGCATGAAGCGCCCATTGCCATAGAAGCTTCGGGAGTCGCTCATGCAGCGCCTCGAGATCGATTCGGATTCGTGCGTTACATCGCGCCAGCTTTCGACCTTTGGTGGGCAATCCCGATCAGGGAGACGCTCTCAATCATTCGTTGGAAGGCAGCAACATGCACATCCGCATCTATTTCCTACTTCTCTGCGCAGCACTTTTCTGCTTCGCACCATCCAGCGTGCGCGCCCAAATCGACGAGGAGACGACGCTCTCGATCGTGCACGATGGCGACCCGAACTCCTTGATGTACTGGTCGGACAACAACGACCCGATGAAGTTCAACGTGGACTTGCGAATCCTGCCTTGGCCAGGAGTCAACAAAGTGGTCCACGTGGACTTCGACATGACAGTTCTGGCCGGAGAGTACTCCCGCGTATCACTTGCGGAGACCATCGCCCAGCGCATTCGAACCCAACTCATGAACGCCGGAGTGATTCCGGCCCGCGCCAACGAACTCGTCGAAGCAGCCGGCGCGGCCGTGCTCGTTGGCAACACTCCGAGTCACTTGCAGCCGAACGGTGGCGGTACTCCGGACATCCCAATCGTGCAAGGCACGAACGGTGACGAGCATCCAAAGCTCGAGCAGTTCATTGACGGCCCCGACGGGAAATAACGCGAGACCACACAGGAGATTCAACCAATGCGCTTCATTCACACACTCTTCGCAGTCGTCTCACTCCTCACGGTCGCCGTAGGCCAACACCGCCTGACGATCGACGTCAACTGTGACTCACAAACACAGACAGATCATGAATGGACGTTTGAAATCCAGGTCGAAGTCGCACCTGGCGGCGATGCAAACACACACACGGTTCAAGTCAACGTCGCGAAACACCAGAAGTCGGACGTGATTGCGAAGAGCCTCGCTCGCAAGCTCACCAAGGCAACAGGGATTCCATGCTCTGCCGCCGAAACGACGAACCCGATCGCGGGAGAGGAAACGGGGACCGACGTCGTCCTACCGAACGAGATCACGGTCAAGAAGGCTCGGACACGCAAGCGCCTCAACAAGGAGCGCCATCCTGACGGAGACCCCCGCACGAAATGGCAACAGAAGGACGATCACGTCAAGGTTTACGAAGGCGACAAGCAACTCAACAAGCCGACGAACACCAAGATCGAACACACGCGCCAGTCAGAGATCCCTCTCTAGCAGCGTGCTGATCACGAAGATCGTGAGAACTCACCCGTCGCGAGCGATGAGCGAGGCGACGGTGGGTTCCGGGCCGGGAGGCTCACCGCCGAGGTTGTTTCGCAGCAATCTCAGGAGTCGATGACTGCTGCGTAGCTGCGCTCGGGACAACCCGTGGATCAGGTCCGCTTCGACTTCGTCGACGACGGCGCGTGCGGCCGCTCCTTTGCGACGACCTTTGCGCGTCGAGTACACGCGCGTCACGCGCTCGTCCTCCTGGTCGATGCGTCGCTCGATGAGACCAGCCGCTTCCATTCGTTTGAGCACGCCGCTCACCGTCGGAGCCGCGACGTTCATCATTTCCGTCAACGCACGCTGACTCACGCCGTCACCCCACTCCAATAGCTGCAGGACCTGTCCCTGGGCAGGCGGAAGCCCGAGACGATCGAATCCGATGCGCAGCCGATCCTCGAGCAGCTTGCCGGTGTGCTGAAGAAGCACCGTGAGGGTGAATGCAGGGCCGGTCGCCTCGCTGACGTGCTGCGGTGGCGCGTCCACTCCCTGCTCGATGTTGCGCTGCGAACGGTTCGGTTTCTTAAGATTGCCAGACACGATACGTAGCATGCTAACCAACCGTGGCTAACGACGCATGTCATGACTCCCCCAGGGAAAAGGAAGCCAAGCGAGTAAGCCTGAAAGGAAGATGTGAGATGTCGACTTCGTGGTGGAGTTCGCTGTGCAGCGTAGCCTGCGCGGTGAGTCTGATCGATTCGGTTGCGGGCCAGCAGCGTTCAACGGTGCAGCGCCCGCAGCCGACGGAGCGTGCGCAGGTGGATCGTTCGACGCGGCCTCGCGGTCCGCGTGGCCGCGACGGCGCTGCGCTGTTCCCGTTCGAATTCCGATCGATCGACGGACGCGGGAACAACCTCGAACATGCTGACTGGGGCGCGGCGGAAACCGCCCTTCTCCGCACGATGACGCCTGCGTACGGCGACGGCGTCGATTCGCCTGCTGGGCCTCAACGTCCGAGCGCACGCGCGATCAGTAACATCGTCTCCGCACAGTCGGGCTCGCTCCCCAATCCCCTGCGAGCTTCCGACTTCGTCTGGCAGTGGGGTCAGTTTCTCGATCACGACCTCGACGAGACTCCGGTCGCCGATCCTGCACAACCCTTCGACATACCCGTGCCGATAGGAGACGCGTGGTTCGATCCGATGCGCACGGGTTCGGTGACGATCTCGCTGGACCGATCCGGCTACCGAGTCGTTGACGGTGTACGCCAGCAGGTCAACTTGATCACCGCGTTCCTCGACGCCTCCAACGTGTACGGCTCGGACGACGCGCGAGCGACCGAGCTTCGCAGCCTCGACGGAACCGGGCGCCTGAAGACGAGCGCGGACGGTCTCTTGCCCTACAACCTCCGAGGATTCGCGAACGCACCGACGTCCGATGACGCGAAGTACTTCCTTGCCGGCGACATTCGTGCCAACGAGCAGGTGGGACTCACGGCGATGCACACACTGTTCGTCCGCGAACACAACTACTGGGCGGACGCGGTGCGAGCTGCGATACCGTCGCTCGACGGCCGGCTGATCTACGAGATCTCTCGCACGATCGTCGTGGCCGAGATGCAAGCAATCACGTATCGAGAGTTCTTGCCGTTGCTTCTCGGTCCGAATGCCATCCCGCCCTATCGAGGGTACCTCCCCCGCGTCGACTCCGGCATCGCGAACATTTTCGCAACTGCGGCGTACCGGGTCGGACACACGATGCTGTCACCACAGATCCTGCGACTCGAAGCCGACGGTTCGATGCATGCATTGGGCGCGCTTCCGCTCGCAGAAGCGTTCTTCAATCCCGACGAGCTGAGCGCGACCGGCATCGACCCGATCCTTCGCGGACTCGCGTTTCAACGGGCTCAGGCCGTCGATCCATTCGTGGTCGATGACGTGCGCAACTTCTTGTTCGGCCCTCCGGGCGCTGGTGGCTTCGATCTCGTTGCACTCAACATCCAACGCGGACGCGATCACGGCCTCCCCACCTACAACGACGTGCGCCAACGAGTCGTCAACGATCGTACGCGATCCTTCGCGGAATTGACACCGGACCCTGATATCCGCGCACGCCTCAGCGAAGCGTATGGCGACGTCGACGACATCGATGCGTGGGTAGGCCTCCTCGCCGAACCGCGCGCACGGGACGCCATGGTGGGTCGAACGCTGCAGCGAGTCTTGACCGAACAGTTCGTGCGATTGCGCGATGGTGATCGGTTCTGGTACGAGAGCTACCTACCGCCCGACTACGTGCAGTTCATCCACACACAACTGCTATCGGTGATCATTCGCCGCAACACGAGCATCGGGGCGGAGCTACCGCACGACGTGTTCCGCGTGCGGTAGCGCGCCAGCCGCATCGTGCGCTACTTCGTGATCACGAAGATCGCGAGGCCGACGAACGCCACGAGCAGCAGCGACAAGACGATCGTCACGCCGCGGTTGGCCTTGCCGCTCTTCTCGACGATCTTCGCGAGTTGGGCGAGGCTCTGTTCCTGCGTCTTCTGGAACGTCTCGTACGCTTGCTTCTGCGTTTCTTCGAACACGCGCGTCGTGCGACCGTTGGTGCGCTCGAAGGTTTCGGTCGCCTTCGTCATTGCACTCTGGCTCTGCGACTGGAGTTCGCCGATCGAGTTGTGGATGCGATCCATCGTCGAGCGGAAGTCGCGCAGGTTCTTCTCGGTCCGTTCTTCGACGGCGGCTTGGCGCTCGAGCGTCTTGTGGATTCCGTCGAGCAGCGCCGGGAGGCCCGACAGCTTGTCGAGGAGTTCACCGGTCTTCTCCTTCTGCTCGACGAGCTGCTGGCTGACCTTGGCCATGAAGTCGACCTGAGCCTTCGCCATATCGGGCAAGCCGACGAACTTGTCGTTGAGCCCCGTCGCTTGACGGCTCTGGTCATCCATGCGGCGGTGGATGCCTTGGAGGAGGTTGCCGAGCTCACGGAACCCATCGGTCAACGCCTGCGCGGCCTCTTCGCGGCTCTTCGTGCCGAGCACGCGCGAGATGCCGCTGCCCGACGCAACGCGACCGCCGTCGATGACGAGCGGCTTCTCGGCGCGCTTGACCGAGGGTTCTGGACGCGCCGCCGGAGCCGGCTTTGGAGCTTCCGGAGTCACGCGCGGCGCTGCCGGTGCCGCGGGCTTCGGTGCGGCGACTTCGGCTTTTGCCTCGGGCTTCGCACCACTCGCGGGCTTCTCGGCGGGCGCAGGAATGATGCGCGAGGCGCGCTGCGGGACCGGTGTCGCGTCACGCTCACCGAGGCGATCGGACGGACGCACGTTGCCACCCGTCACGGAGCCCGTTGGGCGATCCCCCGTCTGGCGCGACGGCGGGGACACCCGAGAGCCGCGTCCGGCAACTTCGGTCTGCGACCGATCCTCGACCTTCTTCCGCGCGAACAGCTTTTCCAGGAACGAACTTTTCTTGACCATGAAACTCCCGACTCCGCACGAGCGGAGCCCCTCCTAGCGACGCATGGCGCCGCACTCGATGTCCGAAAGATCTCGGCTGCACGCGAGACGCTTCTCGCGGCAGACCCCAGAACCCCTCCGGTCCCGGCGAACCGATCCAGTCCAGTCCGCCGAGTCGTTTTCCCTACGCCCACGCACTGTCCACTGAGGAAGAGTGCGCACCTTCGGAAGTTCTGGAGCAACGCGCGCCCCGCCAGGAACGCGAGCTGCACCGCCAATGACGCTAAACCCTGGATGCCATCGAGTAAACCCGCCCCCACGATCTTGATGGGCGCTCGCCCTCGATGGGACGAGGCGTGTTCTTGACTCACCTCGGCGGGCGGCTACGGTCTTCGCTCCGCGTGTGCGGGGGATTAGCTCAGCTGGGAGAGCGCTACAATGGCATTGTAGAGGTCAGGGGTTCGAGTCCCCTATCCTCCACCACCACGCGCCTCCGCGGTGCGTTCAGCGCGGCTGGCCGAACCATGGCGACTCGGTCGTCGGCAAGCCACGGCACTGCGGGTCGAATGAGTTACTTGCCCTTCTTCTTGCCGCCCTTGCCGTCATCCGGCGGCGGCGCCGCGGGCAACGTGCGGAACGGAGCGCTCTCGAAGCCGCGATTCGCGCTCCCGCCGCGGGCGTAGGCCTTGACGGCCCAGTCGTGCCACGCGCGGTCGAAGCGGTCGCCGACTTGCTCGAAGAGCTCCATCAATCCGCGATCGTCGTTCGACCGGACGAACTGCACGGCCTTCGTCTTCTCGGCTTCGGTGCCGAAGACTTCGATGAAGGCCTGGCGCATCCCGCTCACCGCGAGCGCGCGCACGAGGGCGCGGTACTCGGTCTGACGCTCGCGGACGAGGTAGTCGAAGATCGCCCACGACTGCACGAGATCACCGCGATACCAGTCGCGTAGGTGTGAGCGACAGAGCTGCGGGAACGTGCGCGAAGCGCGCCCTTCCGCCGACCCCGTCGACGCGATCTCGTGCGCGATGTCGCACCACGGGATCTCCATCGCCTTCTTGACGATGTCGTCGCCTTCGTAGCGCGTGCCGTCGATGCGGTAGAGATCGTTGATGCCGACGGTCTCGAGCGAGGCCCAGACGCCTGCACCTTCGAGCAGCCAGTTCATCATCGAGTGCTGCTTCTCGCCTCCCGCGAGATTCGGTTCGGCGAACTTCGCGGTGAGGAGCGTGCCGACGACGGCGCGGCCGACGGCGTTGGCGACGGTCGACGAGCGATTCTCGGGGTTCCAGTGCAAGTGGACGGGCGGATCGAGGAAGTCGACGAACTCGAGGTGGTTCTTCCGCACGTACTGAGCCATCGTCGCAAAGTCGTTGTGACCGACGAGCGCGGGCCAGCGCTTCTGCACGAGGTCGATGGAGGCTTCCATCTCGGGATCGTCGGCGAGCATGAATTCCATCGCGCCGCCGAAGGGTTCGAACCGCTTCGACTCCGGCGAGCCGAACGTGACCCACGACAGCTTGCGATACGAATACTCGCCGATCTCGCACAACCGTCGCGCTTCGGCCTCGGGTGCGCTGACGACGATCCGCACGTGCGGCGACTTCGCGCCCGAGTACCGCGTCTCGTCGAAGCCACCTGCCTCGACGAACGCGTCGACGAGCTCTTGGGCATCCTTGCGCCCGGCGTCGAAGCTCGAACTCACGGCGCGCGCGTTGTCCTCTTCGTTCGCGGGATCGAGAAGCGTGCCCTTCTTGCGGGCTTCTTTCGCGGCCCGGGCAGCGATCTCGGCGTCCGCGCGCGCCTTCTTGGCAGCCTCGTTCGCGGCTGCGGCTTCGGGGGTCGTCCACGCACCTTCGTAGAGGACGTTTCCGAGCGCTTCGTTGGCAATCTTGTTCTGCGGGTCGATGCGGAGTGCTTTCTTGAGACACAGCCCGGCGTAGGTCTCCAGTCCCTTCTCCTTGCACCAGATACCGAGCTTCGCGAAGCCATCGGCGTCCTTCGCATCGAGCGCCTTGTAGCGCCTCGCGTATTCGGCCTTGTCCGCTGGGGACTGAGCGGTCGCACGGCTGGTAGCCGCGCACAGGACAAGCATGAGGATCGTCGCGATCCGAGACGCACGGCCAATCTGCATGCATCGATCGTAGCAGCGTTCTGAAAAAGTCGGACACGCGTCGAGTGAGTGATTTCACCGACCCGGTGGCTCACGAAAACGAA
>JAGQQW010000214.1 GCA_020426005.1 Planctomycetota bacterium
CGTGCCGCCGCAGGGCGGTCGCAAGCACCCGGAGCAGAGCTACATCCAGGTCAACACGGAGAACATCCTGTTCATCTGCGGAGGCACGTTCGTCGGGGTCGAAGATTCGATCGCGCGTCGTCTCGGGCGCAACGTGATCGGGTTCACCGAACGGGACGCGAGCCTGGAACGTGGCAAAGCGGCCTCGGGACTCGCACTGAGCGAGCGCGACCGCCTGTTGCCGTTCGTCAACCAGAAGGACCTCGTGGGCTTCGGCTTGATCCCCGAGTTCGTGGGTCGACTGCCGGTGATCGCGACTCTGCGCTCGCTCACGCGTGACGATCTCGTGCGCGTCATGACCGAGCCGAAGAACGCGGTCGTTCGGCAATACCAGGAGTACTTCCGGCTCGAGAACGCCGAACTCGTGATCCCACAGGACGCGCTCGAGGCAATCGCGGCACGCGTGCTCGAACAGGAAACCGGCGTGCGCGCGCTTCGGTCGATTCTCGAGGACTGCCTGCTCGACGTGCGCTTCAAGCTTCCCTCGCTCACGGTGGATGGTCCCGTCGAAGTCCACGTCTCCGACGCCGTGATTCGCGGCGAGGCGGAGCCGGACGTTCGCGTGATCCAAAAGCCCAAGGGGCGCAAGCCGCGACCGAAGGCGGACGACGACGTCGACACCGAACAGGACAGCGGCGACGAAGACACCCCGAAGGGTCGCGAGAGCGCGTGAGCCGTCTCGCGCGAGACCTGACGCGCGACGACGTCCTTTCCATCGCGATCGAAAAGGGCGCCAAGGCATTCCAGGCGCGCGCCCTCGTCGAAGCGATCTTCGACAAGGGGCTGCGGAGTCTCGAACGCGCGACGTTCCTGCCCAAGGACGTACGTTCGGCGCTCGAGTCCGACCTCACGCTCGCCGCGAGCCGAGTCGTGGATCGGTCCGTCAGCAGCGACGGAACGGTGAAGTTCCTGCACGAACTCACGGATGGCGAGACCATCGAGAGCGTGCTGATTCCCGATGGTGATCGCACGACTCTCTGCGTCTCGAGTCAGGTCGGTTGTCCGGTGGCGTGCGTGTTCTGCGCCTCCGGCCTCGCGGGAGTCCGCCGCAACTTGACGACGGCCGAGATCGTCGACCAGTTCTTGTTCGCACGGGACCACCTCGACTCCGAAGAACGCGGTCGCCGCCTCACCAACGTCGTCGTGATGGGCCTCGGTGAACCGATGCTCAACCTCGACAACCTCGAAGCTGCACTGCGCATGATCTCGCGTGACTTCGAGTTCTCACCGCGACGCATCACGATCTCGACGTCCGGGTACCCGGACCGCGTTGCAGCCCTGGCAAAGCGAGCACTTCCTTGGAACCTCGCGATCTCGCTGCACGCAGCCGACTCCAAGTTGCGCAAGGACCTCGTCCCGACCGCGACGAAAGAACCGCGGGAACTCGTCGCCGCTGCGCGTGTGTGGTTCGAATCGACGGGGCGCGAGCCGACGTTCGAGATCGTGCTCTTGCGCGGCGAGAACGATCGACTCGCGGATGCGGATGCGTTGATCGCATTGCTACGCGGGGAAGCGTGTACGGTGAACCTTCTCCCGTGGAACCCGGTCGCCGGAGTCGAGCCTTGGATCGCGACACCGTCGGACGAAGTCGTGCAGCGCTTCGCGGAGCGACTCGAACGCGGCGGGATCAAGACGACGTGGCGTAGACGACGCGGTGCGGATCGAGATGCAGCGTGCGGACAACTGCGTCTGCGGCACGTCCATTCGCGTAGCGAATCGAACTGAACGCGCATCGCCTTCGACGAAGGTTCATCCTTCGTTTGCGGCAACCTGACGCGTTCGTTTTCTGCTACAACGCTCGTGGTCGTTCACCTCACGACCGTTTTCCTCAACCAGTGGCCCGCGGATCACCAACGCGTGGCGTCAGCGGGTCCCGCTTTCCTAGGTCTGTTCATGACTAGCAGAACGCGACTCTCGGCAATCGCCGGAGCACTCGTTTCTCTCACCTTCCTTTCTTCCATCGCGACGAGCCAGGACTCATCACTGACCACGCTCGCGCAGCCCGTCTTTACGGGCACCCCGCTCGCCGGCGCGAAGCCCGGCACCGAGCGCTGGATCGTCCACTTCAAGGAGCGCTCGTTCACGCTGGACGCCTTCCGTACCGAGATGCTCGGTCGTCGTGATCCGGAGACGATCGCGGCGATCGTGCAAGAGCTCGACAAGAAGATGCGGGCAGACCAAGCCGCATTCGTGCGTCAGGTCGAAGCATTGGGCGGCAGCGTCTTCGCTCAATGGTGGATTGTCAATGCATGCGCGATCGAGCTGACACCGAAGTCGCTCGCAGCGATTCGTGCGATGCAGAACGTCGCGTTCCTCGAGCCCGACGTGGCGACGCAGCCGTGCATCCTCACGGCGACGAATGCCGCGAACCACAACTCGGACTACCTCAACTCGATCGGCGTCACGGGCAACGGCGTCGCCTGCGGCATCGTCGACACCGGTCAAGACATCGACATGAACGGCACGGGTGTGCCACACATCACGTATTCGCGTCGCGGCACGTCGACCAGCCGCCTCGTTCTCAATCGTCAGATCGGAACGCAGTCCGCAGACGACGTGCACGGACATGGCACGGGCGTCGCGAGCGTCGCCGCCGGGTGGCGATGGAACACGACGACCGCAGACAACGGCCACGCGTACGATGCGAACATCGCCGGCTACTCGATCGCGAACTCGACGACCGGTGGAAGCTCGACGTCGACAATGGCATCGGCTTGGAACCAGATGGCGATCGACGCGGCCGCCTACAACATCGTGGCGGCCAACCTGAGCTACACCGGCAGCCCCAATCCGCTCTCGGTCGAACAGAAAGCAGTCGACTCGGCTGCTCTCAATGCCGACATCCTTGCATGCACCGCAGCCGGCAACGGCGGGACGTCGGTCGCATCGAGTCAGATCAACGTCAACGGACTTTCGGTCGGCGCGGTCAACGAGAACTCGCACACGCTCGCCGGCTTCTCTTCGCGTGGAACTCCGGACAACCAACTCTTCCCGGACATCTGTGCGAACGGCGTGTCGACGAACATGGCACGTCGCAACAACGAGAGTGCCGACTACGTCGCTTCGGGCACGTCGATGGCATCCCCGATGGTCTGTGGTGCTGCGACGTTGATCCGCGGTGCGAACCGAAGCCTCACGAGCTACGAGACCAAAGCGATTCTGCTCGCCTCGACCGAGGCGAGTCCCGGCACCGCCGGAACGCAGGTGAGCACGGGCCCGGGCTGCGGCTACTTGCAGGATGACGTGGCCTACACGCTCGCCACGAACAGCCGCCGCCATGGTCGAGCATCCATCGCGAGCACGACGGCGGCATGGACCAAGACGATGGCCGTCACCGCCAGCACGCAATACCAGGTCGCGATCGCGTGGCATCGACTCGATGTCAACTCGTCGACGTGGTCGAACCTCGACCTTCGAATCCTGAATGGCACGACGGTCGTCGCGCAGTCGAACACGCTGCGCAATACCGAAGAGTTCGTGCGCTTCACGGCACCATCGACCGGTAACTACACGATCGAAGTGCGCGCAACGTCGCTCGCGGTCGCGAGTCAGACGTTCGCATGGGCGACGTCGGCCAACACGGGTCTGCCGGGTTCGTACACCCTTCTCGGGTCGGCGTGCACCGCAGGTACGACCTACAACGCAGTGCCCTCGGCCTTCGCCTCGACGTTCGGGAACTCCAACAACTACTTCGGGGTCGGACGTCACAACATGCGCTACCAGCAACTCTTCGATCGCAACGAGTTCACGAGCAACGTCGCGATCTCGGGTATGGCGTACCGCGAGAAGACCTATTCGAGTCCAGGCGGCACGACGAGCGCGACGATCAAGCTCGGCTATTCGAGCCGCACGATGACGACGATGAATTCCAACTTCGACTCCAACTTCGACTGGACACCGACGACGGTCTTCAACGGCAATCTGAACCTGCCGGCTTGGACGGGATCGAACACGAATCCGAGCAACTTCTCGGCACGCTGGGTGTTCTCGAGCCCGTTCTACTTCTACAAGACCCTCGGTCGGAACTTGCTGCTCGAGATCCGCAACACCGCGACGACGTCGATCTACTCGTTCGCGGACGCGGCGAGTGGCGCGAACACGACGCGCGTCTATGCGACCTCGGGCTCGAACGCCACGACAGGCACGGTTGCCGCGAACTACGGACTCATCGTCCGCTTCGAAGGTCGCCCGATCGGTACGACGCCGTACATGTATGCCAGCGGTGTCCCGACGATCGGTGCGAGTTACACGCTCAACGTGTCGCAAGCGAAGCCGAACACGACGGCGATCCTGCTGATCGGGAACTACAACCCGCAACCGTGGCTCGGCTGCACGCTCTACATCTCGAGCACGTCGTATCAGTTCGCGACGACGTCGAGCACCGGAACGCTGAGCCTCGTGCGCTCCGTCGCCAACAACACCGCCCTGATCGGCACGCAGTACTACGAGCAGTTCATCATTCTCGGCACGCTCAATGCACCGGGCTACGCTCTGACGCGCGCCGGCCGCGCAACGATCGGCGGCTGACGGGCTTCAGCTCCAGATGCCGCTCTTGTCGTGAGCCATGACGCGGGTCACCCAGGCCCGCGTCATCGGGAACCTCGGCGAGAGCCGGTAGCGGTCCGTGACGAAGCGCAAGAACGATCCTGCGTCGTGGTGGTTCTCATCGAGGACGCCCGGCGCGAGGAACGGCGCGACGGTGATGTCGGCGGCGCCGATCGTGTCGCCGACGAGCCACTGCTTGCCGGCGAGCGCCGCCTCGACGCGAGCCGCGGATTCTTGGAGCAACCGATCGGCGAGTGCGATCGTCGCCTTGTCGTCCGTGCCCGCGATGGCTTGCCCCAGAATCATGCCGAGGACAGGGCCGACACCATTGAGCGCGAAGCGTTCCCATCCCTCGACCTCCCGCATGCCTTCCCGCGTCGTGGGGAACAGCTTGGGCTCGGGCCAGTTCGCATCGAGATAGCGCACGATGCCGAAGGAGTCGTAGACCTTCCGATCGCCATCGATCAGGACCGGCGTCAACGGCTGCCCCGACGCTTCGACGATCGCGTCACGCCCATCGAACCCTTCGAAGGCATGGGGCTCGTAGTCGAGTCCCTTGAGTTCGAGCGCGAGCCGGACCTTGGTGTTGTGTGGCGATGGCGGAAGCGTGAGAAGGCGGAGTGTGCTCATGAGAGTCGGTTACCTCGTTTGCGATCTTTCTCTGGCGCATGCGCGTCAGATTGACTTGCGGATCGCAAGCTAATACAACTCGCTTGCACTTTGCAAGTCGAGTTCCGAATTCTTCGCGCTACTCTGAACACGTGAGTCCGCACGAACCGCGCTCGTCCTGCCCGCTTGCCTACGCGCTCGACGTGTTCGGCGACCGTTGGACCCTCCTCATCGTTCGCGACATGCTCTTTCGCGGATTGCAGCGCTTTTCGGAGTTCGCGGCATCCCCCGAAGGAATCGCGAGCAACATCCTCACCGACCGACTCAAGCGCCTCGAGGACCTCGGCCTCGTCGCACGCAGACCGGACCCAGAGGATGGCCGCCGCGTCCTCTACCACCTCACCGAACGCGGCCTCCGGCTGGGGCCGGCCATGATCGAGATCCTCCGCTGGGGACTCGAGATGGATCCCGACACGCAGTTGCCAGCGCGTTTTCGAAGCATGCTGGGCGGCGATACGACCGCGCTGCTTGCCGAACTCGCGAAGAAGCATCGCGCCCTCGCCGACGGGAACACTCCCGAAGAAGCGGACGGCTGACCGGACACGGCCCGCTACACTCCGGCAGCATCATGGCCGTTTCCAAATCCTTCCGCCGCTTCGGACTCGTCCTGCTACTCGTGGGGATCGGCATCCAATTCGTGCCGACCGATCGCAGCAACCCACCCGTGACGCGTGACGTCGACGCGAGTCCCGAGGTCGAGGCCATCCTTCGGCGAGCGTGTTACGACTGCCACTCCAATCAGGTTCGATGGCCGTGGTATGCGTACGTCGCACCCGTCTCCTGGTGGGTCGCACACGACGTCGAGGAAGGCCGATCGCACCTCAACTTCTCGACTTGGGATCGCTACGACGAAGGCCGGCTGCAGCGACTCAAGAACGAGATCATGGACGAGGTCCAGGAGGGTCACATGCCGCCACGCAACTACGTGTGGATGCACGGCGATGCCGATCTTTCGGACGCCGACATCCGCGCGATCGTCGCTTGGGTGAAGTCCTGAAACGACGCCCTGACGGTTTCGATCAGCGGGGGTCGCCGCCGACGCGAATCCGCATCGCGTTGGATGTCAGGAGACCGAGCTGGTTCGTCGATGGTGCGACGGACAGCGCCTGGTGGCCGAACGTGCTGTGCAAGAGTGCGTTCGTCGGCGGAATCCCGATACGGACCGTCGCTTCGCCACGCGCGTCGGTCACGCCGCCGGTGACGACGAGGTCCGGACTCACGTAGAGCGTACAACCATTGGCTCCGATGGCTGCGAGTGGCCACGGCAGCGTGATCGCACCGAAGGATTGGAACGATACGCCGAGCGTCAGCGCGAACGGTGTGCCAGCGCGAGAGCCCTGCACCATGCCGCTGTAGGTCGTTCCGATCTCGGGCGACGTGAACCCCGCGAGTACCGGGATCTCGGTCGACGAGAACCCGCAGGCTTGTCCGACGCTCGTCGCCGTGCCTTCCGCGAAGAACGGAAGCGCTTCGGAGGCCACGAGCCCGAACGGAACACTCGTACGACCGAGAACGAAGGACACGCCGGACACAGTGATCTGGACGACTTCGTTGGCACTCGCGCGGAAGCGAACGAGTTCGTGCACGATGCGTGTGTGGTTGCCACGCCCGAGAAGGACGCGACCGTTGGCAGCCGAGGACCGCACTTCGACGTCGAGATTGCAGCGTTCGTCGAACGCGACGTTGAGTCGATCCCAAGCGATCGCGACCGCGTAATCCCGCCCCGCGACGACCGGCAAGCCGTACGTGACGTTGGCGCGAGTCGTCGTGACCGTGCCGTTCGTCTTGAGCACCGTGCCGACACCGCGCGCGATGTCGAGAAGTCGATCGTCACGGAGGAAGCCGAACCCGTAGAGATTCTCACCGGCACCGAGGAGGTAGCGGTTCTTGCCGGCGACGTCCTCCGAGCTCGCGAAGATCGCCGCCCGCGTGACGAGAGCGTCCGCCGTCGTGTCCACGGATCGGAACAAGACCGCGGCGCCGGCGACTTGCGGTGCCGCGAAGCTCGTGCCGCTCGCGATCCGATCGACGCCCTCGACATCCTTGACGGGCAGGACGAGGCTGTCTCCGCAGGCGACGAGATTCGGATACTGATCACCTCCAGGGAGCGGTCCGCGCGTCGACGTCGTCGTCACGTCGCGCCCCGATTGTGAAGGCGTTCGCGAACGAACCGCGCCCACCGCGATGCGATTGGTGGAGCCGTGCGCGAAGTGGTTGTTGGTCCCCCCGTTACCACCCGAAACGACGACGACCATGTCGCCGATGCGCGCCGCGAGGTCGATCGCCTGCTCTTCGGTCCAGTAGGAGATGTTCGTCCCTTCGTAGCTGAGGTTGATGACGCGGATGTTGTATTGCACCGAGTCGGCGACCGCGCCCTGGAACGCCTTGACCATCGTCGTCAGCGTCGCGTATCCCCCACCGATGTCGGCCATCGAGTAGCCCACGATTCCCGCGAGCGGAGCGTGCCCCGCATCGCTGCCCGTACTGGCCCAGGTTTCGCCCGCGGCGACGGCAGCCACCGCCGTCCCATGGTCGATCGTGTCATCGGGCGGAAGTGCGCCGACCTGGCGCATCGCGAGGAGACGCGATCCTTGGAGTCCACCACCGCTCCGATTGTTGGGGTCCCCGTTGACGAAGAACGTGCGGTGCGGACGCAGTCGGCCGGGAGCCGTGATGTCGAGACCGGAGTCGAGGATGGCGACCGAGACGCCCTTGCCCTTGAAGCCTGCCTTCTGGAGCGCGTCGACGGCGTGATTGTCCGCATTGGTCGACGTCTTGATGGACGGACGGCGGAATCCATCCGGAATCACGCGCAGGACGTTCGGCGTGCGCCGCAGCGCTTCGAGACTTCGCGCATCCGGGACGTCGACCGAGCACGCATTGACGAGCCAGAACTGCTCGACGATCGTGCCCCCTGAGGCGTGCAGCTGATCGGCAAACGGTGCTTGGTCCCGAACGACTCGTTGCTCGAGGTCGCGGACGATCGCCTCGACGTCCTCTGCCGACCGGCGACGAATCGCGGCCGCGAGGGTTTCGAGGTCGAACGAACGTTCCGCGAACTCGACGAGGACCCGCGCCGGGTAGCTGGCGGGCTCGAAGATGGCCGCCTCTCGGGTCGCCGTCGCGACGGACGGACGCTCCGCGGACGTGAGCGGGGTGGGTGCAGCGGAGTTCTGCGCGAGGGTGGTCGCGCAGAACCCGTGCAAGATGGAGACGAAGGTCAAAAAGCGGATTCCGCTCATGTCGGCTTTCTCGATTCTCCCGGGGGGCGAGCCACCAGTTCGGGACGTCGCGGCGAGAGAATATCGTGGCGGCTTGCAGACCGATTGAGGGCAACGAGACAACTAGCTCCGAACGGTCGAGGCGTAACGGGAGTTCCCGAGGTCATCGAGTTATTCTCGGAGTTCGAATGACCACGCCGCGCCTCCTCGTCACTTCCGCTCTACCGTATGCGAATGGCCCTCTGCATCTCGGCCATGCCGCCGGTGCCTATCTGCCGGGAGATATCTATTGCCGCTTCCAGCGGCTCCGTGGCAACGACGTCTTGTTCATCTGCGGCAGCGACGAGCACGGCGTCGCGATCCTCATGCGAGCACGCAAGGAAGGCGTCTCGCCCCAGGACATCGTCGATCGGTATCACGAGCGGATTCGGGGCGCCTTCGAGCGCTTCGGCATGAGCTTCGACTGGTACGGCCGCACATCGAGTGCGATCCACCACGAGACGAGCGCACGGTTCTTCGAGACCCTCGCGGACAAGGGCAGTTTCGTGCTGCGGTCCGAAGAGCAGCTCTACGACCCCGAGGCCGGGCTCTTCCTCGCCGACCGCTTCGTCGTCGGCACGTGCCCGAAGTGTGGAAATCCCAATGCGTATGGTGACCAGTGCGAATCCTGCGGCACCTCACTCAGCCCCAGCGAGCTCATCGACCCGAAGAGCACGCTGACCGATGCGACTCCAGAACTCAAAGAGACCACGCACTGGTACCTCCCACTCGGCGCGCACCAAGAAGAACTGGCGAGGTGGATCGACAGCCGCACGAACTGGAAGCCGACCGTGCTCGGACAGATCAAGAGTTGGATGTCCGACGGACTCGCGGATCGCGCGATGACTCGCGATCTCCCATGGGGCGTTCCCGTGCCCTCGAACGTCGCCGAGCGTGCAGGAGTCGATGCTGCGGGCAAGGTCCTCTATGTGTGGTTCGACGCGCCGATCGGTTACGTGTCCGCGACGCGCGAATGGGCTCAGCAACATGGCGATCCGGATGCTTGGAAAGCGTGGTGGCAGAACGACGAGACACGACTCGTGCACTTCATCGGCAAGG
>JAGQQW010000215.1 GCA_020426005.1 Planctomycetota bacterium
GTCCTCTACCACCGCCTCGGTGGTGCTGGGCCGGGCCTCAACCTCGGTTGTGCGACCTGGTTCATGCAGGATCCGATCATCGGTCCGTTCAGTGCGCCGATCACCGGATCCGGTGCCTGCGGTGGATCGGCGGCGATCGGTCTCGCGATTCCGACCAGTCCGGTGTTCTGCGGCTTCAAGGTTGCTTCGCAGTTCATCGCGATCTGCCCGGGCTTCACCGGCATCGGAATCTCCGACGCGATCGAGTGGATCATCGCTTCGTCGTGATCGCGACGAGCCCGTAGCGGCGGCGCCTCGCGCGCCGACCGCTCGCGAGCGGCGCTCTGGACTCCGGTCTGGAGCGCCGCTCGTTCGTACTCGCGAGTTTCCCGCACGAACGAGTTTCTCTCAGGAACGCGAACGCTCCGTGTCGAAGGACCCGAAACGGAGGCGTTGCGGAATTCCTATGCAGAAGTGGAGAGTCCAGCTCGCAGTCATCGGTGCAGGCCCGGCGGGGCAGAAAGCAGCGATCCAAGGTGCCAAGCTCGGAAAGGACGTCGTCATCATCGACGCGAGTGAACGCCTCGGAGGTGCGTGTCTGCATCACGGCACGATTCCCTCGAAGACGTTGCGCGAGTCCATTCTCGCGTTGACCGGGTTTCGGGATCGCACGTACGGCGAAGTGTGCGTCAAGGGATTCGACGAACTCTCGATCCACGACCTGACCGATCGACTCGATTGCGTGCTCGACAAGCTCACGTCCGTCATCGAGCGTCAGTTCGCGCGCAACTCGATCGAAGTGCTGCGTGGTCGTGCTCGCTTCCGCAACGTGGGAGAACTCGATGTCACGGATGCGAACGGCGATGTCGTGCATCGTGTGCGTGCGGATCGCATCATCATCGCGACGGGTTCGAGGCCGAGGCATGTCGAGGATGTTGCGTTCGACGATGATTGCATCCTCGATTCGGACCGCCTCCTGCGTTTGGACCGCTTGCCGAAATCGATGTTGGTCCTCGGTGGTGGCGTCATCGGTAGTGAATACGCGACGATGCTCGCGACTCTGGGTGTCGATGTCACGTTGATCGACAAGGTCGAGCGGCCGCTTCGCATGCTCGACCGCGAACTCGGGGATGTGTTCAAGCGTGCTGCGTCCGAACTCGGCGTGACGCTTCGGTTCGGCACTCGAATCGAGCGCATCGAGCGCGCAGGAGAGCGCGCGCGCGTCGTGCTCGAGGGTGACGAGATCCTCGAAGCCGAGTGTGCCTTGATCGCGCTCGGTCGCACGGCCAACGTCGAGGGCCTCGACCTGGATCGCATCGGGCTCGAACTCGACTCGCGTGGACTCTTGCCGGTCAATCCGCTCTTTCAGACGGCATGGCCGAATCTCTACGCGTGTGGCGATGTCATCGGTGGACCCTTGGCTTCGACCGCGATGGAGCAAGGTCGTCTTGCGGTACTCGCGGCATTCGCCGAACGCTCGACTCCGTTTCCCGAGAACTACCCGCTCGGCATCTACACGATTCCGGAGATCTCGTGGATCGGCCCGACCGAAGAGCAACTCATCGCGCGGGGTGTGCGCTACTCCGTCGGGCGTGCGCACTACCGTGAACTCGCACGCGCGACGATCGCGGGTGAAGAGGAAGGGTTCGTCAAGATGCTGTTCCACACCGATACCGGGGAAGTGCTCGGGGTGCATGCACTCGGAACCGGTGCAACCGAACTGATTCACGTCGCTCAGGCGGCGATGCACTTCGGCGCGAAGGTCGACTACTTCGTCTCTGCAGTCTTCAACTACCCGACGTTCGCCGAAGCGTTGCGCGTCGCGGCGCTGGATGGCATCAACCACGGCCTGGCGACGACGGCCGCCGAAATGATCCACGCGTAACGCCGAGCGCGCTTCGAGAACGTCGGGCAGTCGCGATGGACTCCCGCTCCTGCGTGATGTCGGCTACATTGGGCACTTGCCCTGTCGGTCCCGCTGACAACAACCGCGGAGTGGTTGATGAGGAACCGTCCCGACGCCCGTCCCATGTTCTCGCTCGCGCGCATCGCGTGTGTGTCTTTGCTGTTCGCGGCCTGCGTGAGTGCCTCCTCGGTGCAGTGGCAGTGTCCGGGCGGTCCTCCGCGTGGTGGCGGGAACACCGGTCCGCCTCGCAGTGGTGGTGGCGGTTCGAATGGCGGGCCTGGCGATACCGTGCGTCGCGGTTCCCCGCCTACGCGGGACGTCGGGCCACCGACGAGCGATCCTTCCGGTCCGTCGACACCCGGGGAACCGGCTCCGACCGGCCCGTCGACCGTTCCCGGTCCGGTGACGCCCGGTGCGGGTCCAGGGCCCTCGGCGCCTACGCGTGGTCCGACATCGGGCGGCGGTAGAGGTGTGACCCTCGCGACCGACTTCGACGCATGGCACGTGTGGTGGGAGTTCAACAAGGATCGCTTCCTCGAACTGCGACGGAGTCTCGAGGAAGTCGCAGCGAGCACCGGAGAAGACGACATCGCGATCGGTC
Organism: Planctomycetota bacterium; assembly: GCA_020426005.1. Lineage (GTDB taxonomy): Bacteria > Planctomycetota > UBA1135 > UBA1135 > JACKHW01. The sequence continues at coordinate 2,487 of JAGQQW010000215.1, forward strand.
GTGGAACCCGCGCGCCGGTGCGCTCGTCGCGACCGACGCCACGAGAGGTTCATGAACGGATCGTCCCCGTCCTGCGCCGCCTCGTGCACGACAAGACGACGGGTCGAACCCTCGTCGCATCCGCATTGCTCTCCCTCGCACGAATCGGTGGAGTCGACGGGATGCGCGATTCGATTCGCCACGTCTTGCAACACGGGGATGCTGAGAGACGCGAGATCGCGACGCTGGCGTACGGGATCGACGGGCGCAGTGAGTTCTTGGACGACTTGTTCGCGATCGCGCGCGACGATGTCGCCGGCCGTTCCCTGACGGGTGCCAGTGGTGGCGTCCCGTATCGTCTGCGAGCGTTTGCTCTCTATGCGACCGGCCTCACTGCCGAGCGAGGGGATCCGCGAGTGAAGCGTCGCGTGTTCTTCGCATTACGCGACATCTTCGAGCGCGAACGGAGCGCGAGCCACGATGTTCGCATTGCGGCACTGAGCGCGCTTCGCGTTCTGTCGCCCGACGCCCGCACCACCGACGGCAAGCGGTTGCGGGACGACGCGCTGTACTGGATCCTGAACCGACTGCAGCGCGATCGTCTCGAACCGATCGTTGCCGCGCAAGCGCTGTGCGCAGCGAGCAAGCTTGCGGGTCGAGCAGACCCATCGACGCGCGTCGCGCGCCACGCGGCCGATATTCTCCGAGACGACGACGCGCCGAATCTCTTGCGTCAAGCTGCATGTCTTGCACTCGGCAATGTCTGCAATCGCGAGGACGAGTCGAGTCTCGAGGCCCTGATGCATCAGGCGGTCGACGCGAAGGAGCCGCAGACGCGTAGTTTCGCGATGCTCGCGCTCGGTGAGATCGGTGGTGCGGACACCATCGTCTTCTTGCGCAAGGCGCTTCGAACTCCGAAGTCCCGCAAGAACGCCAAGCCGTGGATCGCGCTCGCGGTCGCGCTGGCCGCAACGGATGCTACCGAAGCCGTGCGTGCGTCCATCCGGCAGGATCTCGCGATGACGTATGACGAGGTCCGGGCTCCCGAGTTCTCGTCGGGTATCGCGATCGCGCTCGGGTTGCTGCGTGCGACGGAGTTCGAGGAGAAGCTCAGCAAGCGCATGCTCGAGATCCGAGCGCAATCCCGCGATGCGGGGTATCACGCACTCGCTCTCGGTCTCATGCGTTCGCGCAACAAGGTTGCCGATGTGCGGTCGCTGTTTGCCGTTTCCGGCACGCGAGAAGAGGCGCTGATCCAATCCGCGACGTCGCTCGCCTTGCTCGGGGACAAATCCATTTCGCCCTGGCTGATCGAGCGGCTGCGCAAGGACGACACGTCGATTTCCGTCCGTCATGGGCTCACGAAGGCGCTCGGTCTCGTCGGCGACAAGCATGCCATCGACGGGCTGTTGCAGATCGTCGAAGACGAAAAGGCGATGGTGCTCCCGCGAGCCTTCGCTGCAGTCGCCCTCGGCATGATCGGCGACGAGGATGTCACTCCGTGGAACGCACCGCTTGCGGACGGCGTCCACTATCGCGCGAGTGTCGGCACGCTGACCGGTGAGGTCGGCGTGCTCGATATCCTCTGACTCCGCGGACTCCTCCTGCTCCGCTCGCGAGGCGCTCAATCCTCGCGGGACGCGAACGCGAGGAATGCCTTGCGCAGTCGGGGGAAGTCGTCGAAGAGCTTGACGAACTCGGCTTCGTGCCAGCTGCCCTTGGCGCGCACGACCGCGATGAGTCGTTTCTTGTCCTCGACGGGCCACGTTCGCAGCTTGGGCAAGATCGCGATCAGCGGACTCCAGCGTCGCCACCAGAGCTTCTCCGCGTCGGTCCAGCCGCGCTTCGCTTGAATCAGCCGACGACCGCAGAGTTCGACGGCTCGCTTCTCGCACACATCGAGGCCGAACTCACGTTGCGATCCGAATTGGAACGCCATCGCATGGGTGAGCACACGACCGACGTTGCCGAGGGAAACGACGCCGAGTACGTCGTCGCGCGTCTTGCCCATGTGGAAGTGCATCGTGTCGACGACGAGCTTTCGCATCGTGGCTTCGGACGAACGGTGGCGAGGGTCCTTCTTCATGCGTGCGAGTTCGGCGCGCATCACTTTCTGCACGTCGGGATCGCGCGGCCGAAAGCCGAGCTTGTAGTAGAACCACCAAGCGCCGGAACGCAGACCTTCGTCGTTGCCGTGTCCGAGCTGATATGGATCGATCGAGAACGAATCGACGCCGAAGACGTGTCGCGCGACGCCGAAGACGCGCCCGAGGATTTGCGCCGCTTCGCCGCCACGAAACGCTTCGAACACGTTGTACGCGATCGCCGCCGAGCCGAAGAGAGCACTGATCAGGACGTAGCCTGCCGGCACACCGTTCTTGAGCGTCAAGAGCGCGTAGCTCGAGTCGAACATCAGGCGTCGCTCGGGCAGCAGGCCGAGCATGCCGAATGCAAGGCCGTTGCCGCAGTCGACGATGTGTGCGTCGTCGGGGTTGGCGTTGGCGAATCCATCGAGGTCACGCGTGCGCGTGAGCATGGCCGATCGTGCGAGTTCGATGAGGCGTTCTCCGTCCTCGGTGCTCAGGCGCGTCATGCTGACGGGAGCGATCTTGGCGGCTTTGGTGAGATCCGGCCGTGAGCGATCGAGCTCTTCGGTCTGGAAATACACGTCGGGCCATGGCCAGCGATCGAGCGTGCGCGATGGTGTACGTCGAAGTCCGGAATCCCGCTCGGGTTCGATCGAGGGGATGCGAAGCGGTACGTCGAAGTTGTCGTAGAGCGTCTCGCGCGGTAGCGCGCCGATGTCCATCGCTGCGAAACGTCGGATCAAGAACGTCGCATCGCTCTCCATGAGCCCGGCAATGTCGTCGATCCACTCGCGTGGACTACGGTCGTACTCGTCGAGATACGGGCTCTCGGTGTGGGGGAGTAGCAGGCTCCAGATCTTGTCGAGGTGCGGCGCGTTCTCGAACTCGTCCCAATCCAAGGTGACGTCTTCGGGCCACGTGTTGGCGAGCCAATGCGCCATGGCCCACCAGCACGGGAAGCGAATCTCGGTGCCGGCGATCCCCGAGTTCTCCAGGTCTTCGCGATACGCGCTCAGGTCTTGCCGCTTCGCGAACTCGGCCAAGCAACGATCGGCGAGTTGGAGGACCTCGGCATCGTCGGGATAGGCGCGCACGAACAGCAGCGTTTCGTGGAATCTGACGAGTTCGTCCACGGAGCCGAGGCGTGCCGCCCTCAAGGCCTCGAGGCAGCGTTTCTTGTCAGCAGCGGCGTCGGGCCCGAAGCGGGACGCAACCTCGACGAACTGGGCGAGGTCGGGGCTTGGGTGAGCGTTCTTCTTCATGTTCCCCTCCGTTCGGGACCTCGAGCATCGGCGTCAAGTATCGATGCTGTGGGCGCTCCAGAAAACGCGCGTGATGGCGCAGGCAGGGTGGAATTCCCGGCCGATGGACGCCGCGACCTCTCGCCGCTAATCTGAAGTTTCTCACTGCGGCTGGTGACAGGGACTCGTTCGAGACGGGTCGGCCGCCGCGCATCACTCTCTCCAATCAGCGCAGATCCCACCATGAAGAATCTTGCACTTGCATTCTCCATTCTCGCCTTGCCCGCGTCCTTGCTCGCGCAGACGCCGGGAACCTACACGGCCTTCGGCTCGGGCTGCGGCCAGAGCGGCACGATGTGCAACGGCCACGACCCGAAGGGCACGACGCTCTACTCGTCGACGCTGCCCAACGAATACGCGATGCCGTTCGTGACGACGGCGGTGACGCCGGTCACCGGCGCGAGCTTCGAAACGAAGTCGACGGGCGGGACGCACACCGTCATCGCACGCATCTTCGCTGCGCTCGCGACGGGCGCGCCGGACGCGAACCCGCTGATCGAAGGCCTGATGACCGTCGGCCCGAACCAGGCCATGTATCAGGTCCACTTCGCCAAGCCGCTCATCCTGCAGGCCGGGAGCTACTTCGCGAGCTTCGAGCCGTACGAGCCGGGTCAGTCGACGATCGTCCTCTATCCCGCGCAGATCTCGGATGGGACCGTCGCGACGCCGACGAAGGCATACTGGCGCCGTCCGTCGTCCACCACGTGGGCCGCGACCGGCATCGTCGACAAGCCGCACTTCGAAGTGCTCTGCGGTGGCTCGCCAGCTCTGGCGCTCGGCAACACGGGTGTCCCCGAGATCAACAAGTCGTTCTCGTTCGACCTGAGCCAGGGCAGCACGGGTTCGATCGCCGTCGGCGTGCTCGGCCTGACCAAGGTCGGCGTCGACCTCAGTGCAGTGGCGCCGGCTTGCTGGCTCTTCACCTCGCTCGACCTGCTCTTCCCGAAGGTCGTCGACGGTAGCGGTAACGCGAGCGTCTCGCTGTCGGTGCCGAACCAGACGTCGCTGATCGGCGGTCAGTTCTACAACCAGTATTTCATGATCAAGTCCGGCAGCAACGCCCTCGGGATCCTGTTCTCGAACGGCGGCGAAGGCAAGATCGGCGGCTGAACGCAGAACTCGCTGACTCCCAGCGAAGACTGCTTGCGAGGCAGATCGGCCCTGGTGGGTCGGTCTGCCTCGTCGTGTACCGGCTATGCTCGCGGCGACAGGCAACGAGTCGTCAGCAAGGAATGATAGCCATGAAGCACGTAGGACTGTGGGTCTGCCTTTGTCTGGGCGGGACCCTTCCCTCGGCGTTCTGCCAAGAGGATGCGGCTACGCCGGACGCGAAGAAAGTGATCGAGGCTTTGATCGCCGAACATGATGCGGACAAGGCCAACTATCCGATCAAGTTCGAGGCGTTCCGGCCGCGGTTCGAGGCGTTCGCGAAGGAGCACCATGGGACTGATGCGGGGCTCGACGCGGAGCTTTGGCTCCTCAGCGGCACGTGGTGGTCGCGTGAGAAGGGCACCATGCACGGCGAGGCCGACGCGGTCACGGCCCGAATTCTCGAGGCCTATCCGGATTCGCCCCGGCTCGGTGAGTTGCTCGACAAGGATTACGTCTACTCGCGAGACGCGAAGATCGCGCTGTGCGAGCGCTTCCTCGAAAAGGAACGTCCTGTTGCCGTTCGTGCGGCAGCTCATCTGTGCCTCGGCAAGGCATTCGCTCGGGAGAAGAGCGAGGAGTCGAAGGCCGCGAGTCGGAAGCACTTCGAAGCGCTGAGTTCGGACTTTGCCACCGTTCCGTACAAGAGCACGACCTATGGCGCGATGGCATCTGCGTTTCTTGCACCGCACAATGCGAAGTCGCTGGTTGTCGATATGCCAGCGCCGGAGATCACGGGGATCGGTCTCGATGGCAAGCCGATGAAGCTCTCGGACTTCCGCGGGAAGATCGTCGTGCTCGACTTCTGGGGCGATTGGTGAGGCCCTTGCCGGGGTATGTACCCGCACGAGCGGTCGCTCGTGAAGAAGTATGCGGACAAGCCGTTCGCGATCGTCGGCGTCAACAGCGATCCGGATCTCGCCAAGCTCCGTAAGACCGTCGTCGAGAAAGAGCTCACGTGGCCGTCCTTCTTCGACGGTGGTTTGATCGGCGGTCCGATCGCGACGCAATGGGGCGTGCGCGGTTGGCCCACGGTCTACGTGCTCGATGCGAAGGGCGTGATTCGCTTCAAGAACGCGCGGGGTGCCGCGCTCGATCGCGCGCTCGAGACGCTGTTTGCCGAACTGGACGGCTAGTGTCCTGAGTCGCAAAAGTTCGCACGGTTCGTTTCCGGCCATCTGCACGCGTGGTGTCGTTGCGCTCCCTCGGCGTATCCCCGATACGCGTGCGTCCGCTCGCGTATCCAGACGCACAGCTGATTCGAAAACAAATCCTCTCGAATCAACGACGTTCGCATCGGCAAGGCTCGCGTCCACAGCTACCGCGCACTTTCTGTCTGAAAACCCGGCTTCCCGGCCGGGCTTCTAGCCTAGGCGCGCGTGTCGACGACCGCGTCGAGGGCGTGATTTCGCGGTCGATCGCGGAACTCGAAACTCAGGTGAGTCGGTGATCCCACGAGGTTTCCGATTGCCGCGCGAAGGCTGAGCGCGCGTGCTCGGTGCATGTCCGAGTCGTTCTACTGTCTGCTCGTGTTGTGGCTTCGGTCGTCGTCGCGTCCTCGGTCGCGCAGCGCCTCGAGACACGCGCTCGGGTTCTCGAGCAGCATACTGTGCCCTGCGCGGGGCACGTCGCGGGCGACGCCCTGCGGGAGTCGTTTGGCAGTCGCGTGGATGTCGGCAGGATCGACGAGCGTGTCCTCGAGGCCTGCGTGAAGCAGCATCGGGGCGTGCACGTGTTCGAGGAGGGAAGCGAAGTCGACTGTCTTCATGGCCGCGACTTGCGCGAGGCTCGTGCGCTTCTCGGAATCACTCGGCGAATAGCTGCGCATCATGTCGGCGACGATGCTCGCGTGCTCTTCTTGGAACGATCGTCCGAACAAGAACGGGCGCAATGCACGGACCGTCTCGCCTGCGCTCGCGAGTCGAAACGCGACGTCGAACATGTCGTAAACGGCTCGCGCGCGCACTCCGCCAAGGCATTCGGTGCCGTAGAGGATCGCGCGCTCGATCCGTTCTGGATGGCGCGCTGCGAACCCGATCGAAAGTTTCCCGCCCATCGAGGTGCCGAGAAACGTCGCGCGTTCGATGCCTGCAGCATCGAGCACACGGAGCAGGTCGTCGATCGCGGCATCGAAGGACCAAGGCCTCGTCGCGTCCGTCGCACGCCCGAGCCCGGGAGGATCGAAGAGGAGCGGCTTCCATCCGAGTCGAGCCAGGCTCCGAGGCAAGGTCCCGAAGAGTCTGGAGCTGTTCCCAAGCCCTGGCACGAGCAAGAGAGGCGCACCCTCGTCCTCCCCGATCCGCCACGGAATCACCGAGCCGTCCGCACTCGCGGCTTCTCGCCAAGCACTCAGTCGTGGAGTCGTCACCCCGCGAGTGTAGTGCGTGAAACGTGCCAGGGTCGTTTCATGCAGGAAAGTACCGCGTTTTGTCCCTGGCACGTTTCACGCACGAAAGTACCGCGCTTTGTCCCTGGCACGTTTCACGCGCGAAAGTACCGCGTTTTGTCCCTGACACGTTTTGCGCATCCGATACAAC
>JAGQQW010000216.1 GCA_020426005.1 Planctomycetota bacterium
TCGACCCAAACTCCTTCGACCTGCAAGAAGACGCGGCTGTCGATGCGCTTTGCCGACAGGGAGCGACGCGATTCGTTGTCACTGAGCTTCTCGCGTACGACGAGCGACAGGCTGCGCAAGCTCGTCCGGACGGCCTTCTTGCCTTCCGCTCGATCCTTGCCGAGGTCTTCGAGTTGTGCGAACTCGTCGGCCTCATCCGCGCGAGCACCTGCCCCGCCGCGACCGCCGGTCGTCGGGCCGGCCGGAGCCGGAGTCGACGGACCACCTGGTGACCCGAGTCGAATCGCGCCGCCGCCTGACGGTGCACCGCGGGGGTCCCAGCCGTTGCGGGAATCGCGGCTGCGGAAACCCTGACGGCCGACCGAAACGTCGTCGTCACCGTGCATCGCGAATCGGGCGAGTCGCTCACTCTCTTCGACGACGAGTTGGGACGTCCACGGCGTCACGATGCCGTGTTCGCGTCCGAGGCGCTTGACCTCGGCGACGAGCTCGGGCGACTGGCCATGGAGCCGCAGTTGGTCGACGAGCTGACCGATGCGGCGCTGCGCCCACAGAGTCGCGACGAAGTCGTTCTCGGTCGCGCACTCGGGGAAAGTCGCGTCGTAGACGAACTCCTTCGACTCACCGCCGACCTTGCCGCGCAACCGGAGCGCGATCGAGCCACAGCCGCGGTAGCGACCGGCGACGACCAAGTGACTGCCGCGGAAGAGATCGGGCAGCTTCTTCGGGACCATGCGATCGAGCCTGACGTCGTCGGCCACGAGTGCGAGGTCGGTCATGACGGGGTGCGCGAGCTTCTCGAAGAGGCCCGAGACCTTGACTTCGAGGTCTTCGCCAGGCTGCACGTAGTCGCGAGCGCCGCGCGTTTCCCCTGCGACCGTATCGAGGAAGCGCGTGTTGACGTCGTTGCCGACGCCGAAGACGAAGACTCGCGCGCCCGCGCCATTGGCTTGTCTGCACGCGCTCAGCAGGTCCTTCTCGTCGGTCATGCCGACGGTTGGAAGCCCGTCCGTGAGGAACACGACGATCGGCACGCACTCCGAGTCGTTCTCCGCCGAGAGCGCTTGGGTCAGCGCTTCGTGGATGTTGGTGCCACCGCGTGCTTCGAGAGACTTGGTCTGCTCGAGTGCGTCTTTGACGTGTGTCTCGTCGGCGATGACCGGTGCCGAGTAGAACGGTCGTGCTTCGGTCGAGAACGGAACGACGTTGAATCGATCCGTCGGTCGCAAGCTCTGCAGGAAGAACCGCAGTGCACCGCGCGCTTGTTCGATCTTCTGTCCTTGCATCGATCCGGAGGTGTCGAGCACGAAGTGAATCGACTTGCGGAGTTCTTTCTCGCCCTTCCAATCGCGTTTCGGTGCAACCAGCGCGAGGAAGTACCCGTCGCCTTGGCCATCGCGATAGGTCAGGAGATCGAGACCGAAGTCGCGCTGCGACAGACCGTAGAAGACGACCGGATCGCGGCTCGGACGTTGTGCGCACTCGTAGCTCGCGCGGGCGCCGTGGTCACCCTTGCGCGCGACGTCGAACCCTTCGATCGGGGTCCAGACGTTCTTGATCGCCTTCGCGGATTCGATGTCGAGGCTGATCGAGAAGCGACCGCTCTCGAGTGCTCGGCATGGGAATTCCCAGCGACGCATGCCGCCATCGAAGGGCAGCAACATGCGGTAGCGCAGTTCGACGTCCTGGGTGCCCTTCGGCGGCACGGGGAACACGCGCAGTTGCAGCGTCCCTTGGTCGACGTACTCGAGCAGGGCCGGGTCGCGACGACTGCTGACGATCGACTGATAGATGCCGCGCGCCTTGTTCTTGTCGAGGACCTCACCCTTCTCCGGCTTCCCTCCGATCCAGAGCTCGAGGCCGTCGGCGCTCGCGCCTTTCGGAATCGGTACGAGCAGGACTTTTTCGGCTTCGGCACCACTGTCGTTACGCAGTCGGAACTTGACGCGCGTCGTCGCCACGCCGTCGCGAACGGTGGCGTTGACGATCGTGCTCTCGACGCGCACTGGCGAATACCGCACGCGCGGTGGCGACGGGAGGCGGATGTGGCGCCCTTGGTTCGGGCCCGATTGCGCACCGAGCGTCGGCAGAAGCATGGCTGCCGCGAGCGCGCACGAGAACTTCGTGTGGGTCGGTTTCATGGCAGGGCGCAACGCGCAAGGATCGGGCCGGTTCCGCCCGGTCCGTAATCGTTCAAAGCCCGATCGTGCCGAAGAACGCCCGAGTCCTCGCGGTCGTCGTCGCCGGATCTTCGGGATTTCGTCGCCGTTCGAGGTGACCGGCGAACGGTGCCCCCGCACCGCCGAGGCGCTGCCAGCGCTTCAAGACCGCGATGGCAGGGTCGGGCCAGTCGCCGAACTCGCCCTTCGCTGGCGCGGACAGCGGGACGACGATCTGTTCGACTCCAGCACTGAGCACGAGGACGGCGCCCTCGGTCATTGCCCACTTCGGTGCGCCCAGTTTCGGGATACCGCCAGGACCCGTCGAGAGACTCGGGCCTTCGGCGATCGGCAGATCCGGAAGCACGCCGATCATGTCGACCCATTCGGTTCGCAGTTCCTCACGCGGGGAATCGGGTTCGTGAATCGTGAACGCGCCTCCGAGTTCGTGTGCGAGCCAGATGCCTGCCAATGCTTCGCCGGACGGTGCGAAACCGTAGAGCGAGACGACCGGCAGTCGCCGCTCGGTGAACGGTGGCGCGAGCATCAGGACGAGCTCGCCGACTTGGACCGCAGGCGCCGACGCACGGCCGTCCGCGAGATCGATGAGACCCATCGGGCCCTCGTGCCTCTTGGCGTGCTCGATCACTGCGGCTTCGGCGGCCAAGCGCGAGCGTCGTCCGACGTCGGCCCAATCCGCACGCACGTGGATCCGGTGACCGAGTGCGAGCGCGAAGTGCATCACGAGCACCGTCGCCGCAACGCGTCCGTACACCGTCGTTGCCGCGAGCAAACCCGTGATGAGCGCGAGCGGTGCATAGGCGTAGTACGACGTCCGGCTGACGTCGAGTTCGGGACCCATCGGAAGCTTCGTGAGTCCTGGTAGCCGTGTGAGTGCCCAGAAGCAGAGCAGCAGGACGACTGCTCTTCGATACCCGCGCGAACGTGGATCGCGGAACCAGAGAGGTGCCGCCATGCCGAACAGCAACGTCGCGAAAGTTGCCTTTTACATGATGGCTCGGTTGGTGGAATGGTATCTCCCCTCCCCGGGCCCCAGCCAGCCGCCAACCACGCTCTCGTGCGCGCGAGCGATATCGAGCGGGCTCCCCTCGAGGCCGGTTCCCATCTCACCGGTCACACTGCCGAGCACGACGATCCTCCAGCCGAGATAGAGCAGACCGAGAACGCCGAACGGCAAGGCGTCCCGTACGAAGTCGCGTACGAGACCGCTGTAGTGTTGTCGAAAGCCGTTGCGCACCGCGACGCACGTCGCGGGAAAGAGCATCCAGACGATCGCGGATTCCATCGTCATCAAGTCGAGCGTCGCGAATCCGAGCGCTGGCAAGAACCGTCGCAATCCGTGGCGCGACTGCGCTTCGGCGCGCACGAGCGAAAGCCCGGCAGCCAGCCCGAACACGTTGGTCAGACCGCAGCGCCCGACCGCCCAAGCGATGTTCTCGTGCGCGAGTGGGGTCGTGACGAAGAGCAGCGCGGCAATCATCGCGGCGCGACGACCGGGCAGGATCGCCAGGCCGAGTCGCCAGACGAGCACGCTCGAGACCACATGCACGACGAGGTTGAGCGCGACCGTCATTCCCGGCACGAGGCCGAACAGCGCAAAGTCGATCGCGAGACTCGTCGACACGATCGGGCGGTAGTAGCGCGCCGTGTGGTTTCCGCCCCACGGTCCCGTGTAGTCGGACGCGACCGCGGACCAATCGACCTGGAGGCCGCCGCTTGTCCAGTGCGTGTAGTTGCGTACGAAGACGACATCGTCCGCGCCGAACTGCCACCACAAGCAGCGAACGCACGTGATGAACGCGATCAGCGCGAGCCAAACCGGAAACGGCACGCGGGCGATCGCTTCCGGAATCGCGGGACGCATTTCAGTCGCGGAGCATCACGCGCTCGCTACCACTCGGGCCGATCGGTCATGTCGAAGCCCATCGCTTCGAGCATTTCGAGACTGATCTCTTCGGGCTCGACCGAGAACTCGCGCAAGCACTCGAACGCATTGCCTTCGCGCAGCGACAACAACGCGACGAGCAGGTGATCGGTCGTCGTCTCGGTTCCGCCGCCGAGCTTGCGGCGTGCCTTGCGACCGCGATCGATCGTGAGCGCGACGAGCGGATGGAAACCGTTGGAATCACCCTCGTCGGTCTCGCTAGGCAGCTTCTTCAAGTGATCTCGAAACATCTCCGGGTAGATGTTGATGTCGTTGAAGATGCGATTGCCGATGGAGAGGTGGTCCGAGGTCAATCCGAAGATCAAGTGTCCCGTGCCAATGCAGGGTTCACCGGTCGATTCGGCGAGCTGGCGAGCGGCGTCGATCGCGGCTTTCGCGCGATCGGTCAGGTCTTTCGTGAGCGGCATTCTGGAGGCCTGCTGGGTCCTTCGGCAAAACGGGAACGGCCGTGCCTTCGAGGCGCGAGCCGTGCGGTATACGGCATGCGGCGCGGGCTTTACAGCGCGTCAGTGGCGATTCGCCTGGATCTCGATCATGCGGTCCGCCAGGTCGTCGGGTCCCGAGAACCCGCCGCGCGTCGTCTTGCCGAGCGAGACGTAGGCGCGCGGCGCTTCGGCGATGGGGAGGCCGGATCGCTCGAGCAGGATCGGGTCCTTCTCGGGATCGAGCATCTGCACGATGCGGCTCGGCACGTAGTGACGCTGTGCCGCATTCCGGAACGCGACCGACAGCGGGTCGTCGCGCTTGCCGACGATCGTCACGACGATCGGCTCGTAGAGGAACAGGTCGACCGCTCGCGCATAGCCGGCCACGTAATAGCCGTACTGCCGATAATCCCGCACGAAGGACTGCAAGGTCTCGCGTGCGACATCGCGATAGTCTTCGCGGCGCGACAGGTACGACAGGCGCGTCAGGGCTTCGGCGAGGACGGCGTTTTCGAGGATCGACCGATTGCGACGGCGAAGCGCAGCGCCTCCGCCCGCACCGACTCCTCGTGGAGGCAGATCGTAGAACCCGCCGCCCGGCGCTCGATGGGTTTCGAGGAGCAGGCCCGCGAGGTGTTCGGCGGGCAACAGCAAGTCGGCATCGCCAGAGAACTGCGATGCGATGACGAGTGCCTGGATCATGTACGCCTGGTCCGAAAGCACACCAGGTAGGTGGTACGTGCCGTCCCAGTAGTGATACATGCCCTCGCGTTCGGAGTAGAGGTTCGCGAGCAGGAAGTCGAGAGCGTCGAGAGCTGCGGTGCGGAGATCCGCATGATCCAGAATGACGGAAGCGCGCAACAGCGAAGTGATCGCCATCGCGTTCCAGTTGCAGTAGATGGTCTTGTCGAGTCTCGGTGGCTCGCGTCGTTCTCGTACGTCGCTCGCGAGGCCGTAGTACTCGGGGTCGTCTCCCTGACTGCCGAAGAAGCAACCCGTCTCCGGATCGCGCATCGTGTCGAGCAGCCACCGGATCGTGCTCTCGGCGGCTTCGCGGTAGTCGTCCTTCCCGAAGAGTTGCCAAGCTTCGAGGAAGCACCGCAGGGTCATTGCATTGCTGTCGAGGACCTTCTCGGTGTGTGGGATGCGCCAGTCGCGCGTCGTCGAGAACCGGAAGAAACCTCCACCGACGCGATCGTGGATGCCGCCATGGGCCATGTTGTCGAGTGTGCGCTCGACGACATCGCGCAGCTCCGCGCTCTGCGTCTTCGAGTACTGCACCATCGCGAAGTCGATCGCTTCGGGATGCGAGAACTTCTGCCCCTCACCCCAACCGCCGAAGCGGTGATCGAACTTGTCGAGGATCGATGCGACGACGTCGTCGACGAGTGCCTGGGACAGCCCTTCGAGTCGATGGGGACGCTCCGGCGTGTCGAGAGTCGGTGGCTCTGCAGTCTGCACGCGCGCTCGTTCGTTGCGCCACAGGTCGGAAGCTCGCGTCAAGAACGTGACGATCTCGTCCGCTTCACGCCACTGCACGCCGCCGAGGATGCGACCGTCCGGAAGCACGACCGCGAGAGTCGGCCAACCTCCGAGGTTGAAGCGCGTGTCGAGGTCGGGACGCCGGTCTGCGTCGACGCGCACGGGCACGTAGTCGTCAACGATGAGTTGTCGAACTCGTGGATCCTCGAGCGGACCTGTCTCGAACTCGTGACAGAAACGACACCACGGTGCGACCAGCAAGAGCAGAACCAGACGGTCCTGCTTCGACGCGCTCGCGAGAGGATCGTCCTCCCAGTCGAGCCACGAGATGTTCCCAAGATCTCCCACGCTCGGAAGGATAGCCGGTCGAGCGACAGGTTGGGGAACGCGTTCGGATTCGCCTTCGGCGACGAGAGTTCCGTGCCATCGGCAGCACGTGGCAGGCCCGTCAGGCGAAGTTCCGGGCGGGTTGTTGTCCGTTGCTCGGTGCTTTACCGTTCGTCGCGCGTGATATCCGAGGCGGATCGGTCCACTTGCCTCTCCGAGTACGACTTCGGTCGTGCGACGTGACGGATCCCGTGTTGTTCGGATCGCGCTTCCAAATCCCTACCAAGGAAGACATCCACGATGCTCTCATTACTCTTGAGCTTGTCGATGATCGCCGCCCCGCAAGGTAGCGGGTCGATCGTCATCAACGAGTTTTCGTACGACGACAGTAGTACGGACGATCGCGAATACGTCGAACTCTACAACCCGACGAAGAGCGATATCGATATCAGTGGTTGGTTGCTCGAAGCTGCAGACGATGCGACCCCGGACAACAACCCGGACTACACGATTCCCGCCAACACGGTCTTGAAGGCCGGTGCGTACTACGTCATCGGCTCGGCACTCGTCGACAACGTCGACCTCGTCGTCGGCACGACGAACCTGTGGGAGAACGATTCGGAGTCCATCACGCTCAAGGACACGACCGGCAAGATCATCGACACGGTCGTCTACGAGGCCAACAAGGGCTGGCCGGCGGCCAAGGCGAATCTCATCGAGGGTGAAGGTGTCTGGGGCAACTTCACCGGGATCCACTCGGACAGCGTCTACTTCGCGATGCTGCTCGGGAAGAACCAAGTGCCCGTCAACGCGTCGACGGCCAACGGCCGCGCGACCCTCAAATTCGACAGCACGACCGGCAACATCAGTATCCGTGCCGTGACGCGTGGGATTACCGGTACCGCAGCGCACCTCCACCAGGGTGCGAAGGGTATGAATGGCGGCGTCCTCGTCGCGCTCACGCAGACCGCTCCTGGAGTCTGGACCGGCTCGGGCACGCTCTCCGCGACCGAGATCACCGCCTTCCAGGCTGGGGACTGCTACATCAACATCCACACCGCGGCCAACCCCGGTGGTGAGATCCGCGGGCAAGCACTCGTGACGGTCTCGACGTCGTGGTCACGCTATGGCGGCGACACCGACGACAACGGCTACGACTTCCACCTGATGCCGTCGACGCCTGGGATGTCCAACGATCTGCTCGAGGCGATGCCGTACAGCGACAACTTCGATGCAGCGGCCGACGAGTCGGAGATCGACGAGTGGGCCGGTAGCTTCACCTTCGGGCACGTCATCGACCCGACGAAGGTCAGCACCACGAACCCGAATGCGATCACCGCGTCGCCCCAAGGCGGCAAGGCCGCTGCGTTCTGGGACTCGACCGGAGGTGGCAACGCCAACATCCTCATGGTCCCGGCAGAAGGCCGCGCCGTGTTCGAAGCCTACGTCTACCTCGACACCAAGACGGTGCCGACCGGTGAAACCGAGACGTGGAGCATCGGCTTCGGCACGACGGGCACGTTCTACAACACGCCCGATCCGGGTGGATCGCTGAGCTTCACGGCCAACGGCAACACCGGAATCGCCTGGACGTACCAGAACCTTTCGACGGGTGCGAACCTCTATCTCGTCGACAACAACAACGGCGGTGAGGGCACGGGTGCCGTCACCGCGTCGCGCGTCCTCGCCACGATCCCGCTGTCGCCGGCCAACTCGGGTTGGCAGCGTCTGCGTCTCGAAGTCAACGACAAGTCCGGCGTCGCCAGCTTCGGCGGCACGCTCGGCTGCGCCGATGGAACGAGCTTCGCGTTCTCGCTCGACCAACAGGACTGGAAGGGCCCCGCGCGCTGTGTCTACGTCGGCTATCGCGAGTTCCTCATCTCCAACGCGACGTGCCGCCCCGTGACGCTCGACGCCGTATCGGTGACGGTCAGCTCGTCTGCCAACGAAACCTACGGAACGGCGAAGGCGACGACCCAGGGGACGCCGAAGATCGGTGCGAGCAGCCCCGCAACGATCGGCAATACCGCGTTCGCGATCGAACTCAGTGGTCTCGTGCCGTCGGGTGCGAGCATCCTCGTCTACGGTTCACGCTTGCCGACGCCGGTCGACATGACTCTGCTTGGAGGTCAGACCGGGTCCTTCCTCTACGTGTTGCCGCTCTTCACTCTGGGTGTTCGCGCGGACGCCTCGGGGGAAGCAACGGTCGCGATCCCGGTCCCGTGCGACATGAGCCTGCTCGGTGTCAAGGTCGCGTGGCAGGACTTCGACCTCGATCCGGCGTTGACCGTCGCGTTCAAGGTCGGGAACTCCGAAGCGATCGAAACGACCGTCGGTCACTGAGGACGGCGCGTCACGCTCATCACGAGCGCCGCGAGGACGAGCAAGGCGCCGATCGCGAACGCGGTCGGCGCATGAGTTCGTCCTGGCGGTGTCCAAGTGACGAGGACGGGTCGACCCGCAGCGAGCAGACGAAGGTGTTCGTCGCCGACGCTGCAGTGAAGTTCGACCGCGATCTCTTCATCCTCCGGGCCGGGTGTGGCCGCATTCGCGAAGGTCGCCTCGAGCCATGAATCGACGAGATCCGCGTCCTGTGCGACGCCGATCGTGATCGTGTTTTGCCGCTCGAGCACGGCGGCTTCGCCCTTCGGCACGACGAACGTTGCGCGCACGATCGGATCCGACGCGAAGAGTAGAACCGGCGCGCCAGGTTGCGTCGCGGTCGGATTCGGTGTGCGCCACAAGACCTGGCCGTGAGACGGTGCGTTCACGTGGATGCGCTTTTGCAGCGCGCGGAGATCCGCCTCCGCTTCTTGGCGTTCGATCTCGCGTTCGGTCCCCGCGCGTTGCGCACGCAACTGGAGCGCATAACACGCATCGAGGTGGCCCTCCTCTTCGAAGGTCGCGAGCACGTCTCCGCGCTGGAGCTTTGATTCGTTCGTGAGGACGACGTGCCCGCGGGCTGGGTCGGCGAAGACGGCGGTCGCATTCCTGACGGAAAGCGCGCCGCGACGCACGAGCTGCGAGTTGCGGTACGCCGCATAACCCAGGGCTGCTACGCCAGCGAGACCGAGCCAAAGGGCGATGGTAGAGGTGTTTCGTGCCATAGAACCAGGAGCACGGTGCGGAGAGGGGGCACCGG
>JAGQQW010000217.1 GCA_020426005.1 Planctomycetota bacterium
CAGGTGCCAGTCGAGTCGCCTGCGAAGCCCCGAAGTTCCGGATTCTCCATATTGACGACTTCCGTCAAGAAGTCGGTCATTCGCTCGCGCTCGATCTCGATGGTGTTGCCAAAGCTCGATTCATCGAGGCTGTAGTCCTCGGGTAGGACGACCTCCTCGGCTTGGTACGTCGGAGGTGCCTGCAGGTTGTGATGCGTTGCCTGCATCGCTTCGACGACTGCCGTGCCAACGGCGGTTCCCGCAACGACCGCTGGCTCGACCCAGAGCCTTACGAAGACGAATGCGTATTCCCCTTCTGCAAGGTCCATCCGAGCACGGAAGAGCTTCCGAGCATCGTCGTCGAGGAGAGTTCCATATCCGCTCGGGTTGATCGGTTGTCCGGATGCATTGACCTCGAACCCTTGGATCTCGGGGTTGATTTGAGCTGCTGCGGTTGCCGCGAGCAGGAGGCTGAAGACAGTCGTTCTCGTGAATCGCATGTGGGTTGTCATTGGTCCGTGGATTGTTCGGCGGGTGCTTCGATGTGCTATCGTTGGAAGTGGCCTCGAAAGGACGATTCCCGAGCCGGCGTAACGGTCGATAACGACTTTCTGGCCCGGAATCGAGATCCAGTCCCCCGTTACCAGAGCGAACCCCGATCGATATTCGCCATTCTGCGACATGGTGACCAGGACAGACTTCGCTGAACTCCTCGCACGGGCACGCCTTCACGATGATACCGCCATCGAAGCCGTCTTGCGCCGCGTCGAAACCCGTCTCCGGAACTACGTCGATACTCGCCTAGGTGCGCAGTTGCGGACGCGACTGCGCGATTCGGACGTCCTCCAGAACGCCTACGTGGAGATGCTGCGCTCGCTTCCGGAGTTCGTCGGGGATACCGAAGCGCAGTTCGTGGCCTGGGTGACGGCGATCATCGAGAACGACATCCGCCGACAGCGTCGGTGGTTCGGTGCACTCAAGCGACAGGCGCCCGACCGCACGTCCGAGCGCAACGTCCTGGCTCGGACGCTGCTCGATGCGCCGACGACCCCGAGTGCCGCTGTATCGGAAATCGAAGAGAAGCGTCTACTCGCCGCAGCGCTGCAACGACTCCCCGACCACTATCGCGAAATCCTCGAACTCGTCGTCCTGCAGGGCCTGTCTCACGAGGACGCTGCACAGCGAATGAACCGCAACCCCAAGGCATCGCGCATGCTCTTGTCGCGCGCTCGCGCAGCTCTGAGCCTCGAGATCGAGAAGCTCGAACTCGGCGACGTGGGCTGAAGCCTGTTGTCCGTCTCGGCGGTGCGGCTTGCTACGATCGCCGGATGGCTCGCCGACCGACCGTTGCTTTCGGCTTCGTTGGACTCGTCCTCGATCGTTCACCCAAGGAAGGGCGTGGATGGGATCGCTGGCGACCGAGTGTCGGGCTGTGCCAGCACGAAGACTTGCTGATCGATCGCTTCGAGCTCTTCCACGACGATGCGAGTCATCAGCTCGCGGAGCAGGTCGCCATCGACATCCAGTCCGTTTCGCCGGAGACGACCGTGCGACTCACGGCGTTCGCGATCAACAACCCGTGGGACTTCGAGGAGGTCTACGGGACGTTGCACACGTTCGCGCGCAACTATCCGTTCAGCGATGACGAGGACTACCTCGTCCACATCACGACCGGGACGCACGTTCACCAGATCTGTTTCTTCTTGCTGACGGAGACGCGGCATTTTCCGGCGCGACTCGTACAGACGGCACCACCGCGCCGCAAACGCGATACCGAAGGCACGTGGCAGATCATCGACCTCGACCTATCGCGCTATGACGCGATCGCGATGCGTTTCGCCGAAGAACGAGACGAGGCGCACTCGCTGCTCAAGTCGGGGATCGCGACGCGGAACGAGCGCTTCAATCTGCAGATCGAAGAGATCGAACGCGTCGCGATCGCATCGCGCGACCCGATGTTGTTGACCGGGCCGACGGGTGCTGGCAAGTCGCTGCTCGCACGACGCATCTTCGAGCTGAAACAGAAGCGTCGGCTCCTCCAGGGACGTTTCGTCGAAGTCAACTGCGCTACTCTACGTGGCGACGCCGCGATGTCCGCGCTGTTCGGACACGAGAAAGGCGCGTTCACCGGTGCCGTTGCCGCTCGGAATGGGCTGCTGAGAACTGCCGATGGTGGCTTGTTGTTCCTCGACGAGATCGGAGAACTCGGTCTCGACGAGCAGGCGATGCTCTTGCGTGCCCTCGAAGAACGGCGCTTCTTACCGGTCGGTTCGGATTCCGAGGTCGAGAGTGACTTCGAGCTCATCGCAGGCACCAACCGCGACCTGCACGAAGCCGTGAGAAGCGGCCGATTTCGCGAGGACCTGCTGGCGCGCATCGACACGTGGACCTTCGCGCTTCCGAGCCTGCGTGATCGCATCGAGGATCTCGAGCCGAACCTCGACTACGAGCTCGAGGAGTTCGCGCGTCGCAATGGGCGTCGCGTCGGGTTCAACAAAGAGGCACGCGCGCGTTACTTGGAGTTCGCGATGAGTGAGCGCGCCATATGGTCGGCCAACTTTCGGGACCTCGATGCGAGTGTGACGAGATTGGCCACGCTTGCCGAGGGCGGTCGTATTCGAAGAGATGATGTCGAGAGGGAGATCCGTCGCTTGGAGAGCGGGTGGCGCGGTACGCGCGAGGACACCGATGGGGATCGGCGCCTGCTCACGGAGCTACTGGGGCCCGAAGCGTTCGAAGGGATCGATGAGTTCGATCGCCCTCAACTCGCGCACGTCGTGCGCGTGTGCCGTCAGTCGAATTCCTTGTCGGACGCTGGACGCCGGCTCTTCCAGGCGTCGCGTCTGCTCAAGAAGTCGGCGAACGACGCGGACCGTCTGCGGAAGTACTTGAGGCGGTTCGATCTCGACTATCAGGCACTCGCGATCGAGCGGGGCTGAGCGTGGATCCGAGCTCGTTCCTCAACGATCTTCGACGACATGGATGGTGCCGCGTCGGAGCATCCAAAGTTCGCGTCGTGGAGCCACTGCAAGCGACCATGCGGCCTGCAGAGCATGGGCGTATCGGTCGATCTGTGGAGCGTGTCGAGTGACGAAGTCCTGTTCTGCTCCTTCGGCAACGCGATCGCTCTTGTAGTCGACGACGACGATTTCGTCGTTCTTGCCCGAAGATCCGCAGTCGATCGCGAGCACGAGATCGATCGATCCACGCCACGCTGCCTGCGCGTCGCGGAACAGAACGGGAACCTCACGCCAAACGCCACGCGCCGCGGATGCGCGCATTCGCAATTCGGAAGCCACGAAACACTCGAGTATGCAGTGGATATCCGATCGCAACTCTTCGAGCACGGATGCCTGAAGGAGTGTGGCATCGACGTGCGATGCCAAGATGCCGTCGGCTCGACGCACGTCGACGGTATCTGATTCGAAGTCAGCTCCGTGCAAGTACTCGTGCACCACGGTGCCAACGACACTGGCACTACGACCGGGAGCTCCGAAGGGCGAAGGAGCGGGAGCACTGCCGACGCGCTGGAGTTCCTTCGTGCTGCTCGGTGCCTCGAGTCCGGGGCGCATGCGCCCATCGAGCGACGCCACATACTCGGAACGAGCACGTGTGCTGACGATCGTTTCCAGGGATCCTGTATCGGTAACCGTTGGCGCGCGCATCGTCTTGTTGTCCGAACTTCGAATGCAGAGGTGCGTTGCGACACCAGCGATCGTTCGATCCTCTTCGAACTGTTCACACGGATCGATCGCGAGACCCTCGAAGATGCGCTTCCACATCCTGTTGCGAGAGTTGGTGGACCACGTGATCAGGAGTTCGCGTCGTGCGCGAGTCGTAGCGACGTAGAACAGCCGTTGTGTCTCGGCGTCGTCGTGGAGGCGTTCGTCGACGTCGTGGAATGCGATGCTCGGTGAACAGGTGGAAGGCAAGCGCGCCAAGATCGAAGGTGTCGTGCTCCGGTTGTCGAGGACGAACGTCCTTCCGCGTTTGTTCTGCGTGTTCTGGCTTCGCGATGCGTCCGGAACGACGACCACGTCCCATTCGAGCCCTTTCGCTTTGTGGATCGTCAGGAGTCGCACCGCGTCGAGGCGATCGTCTGCCAGTGGGTTCTCCTCGGCGTCCTTCTCACCCATGGCCTCACGCTCGAAATAGCGCAGGGCCTGTTCGAAGTCGTGACTGCCTTCTCGTGCCCACGCGGCAGCTCTCTGCGCGAGAATCTCCAAATTGGCGAGCCGTTGTTCGCCTTCGTAGCCGGCGGCTTCGAGCGTGGCGAGACCTGTCCCGTGGAGCGCGTACTCGAAGATCGCGTCCGTCTCGAGAGTCGCGATGTGCGCGATCATCGTTCGCAACGCGCGAACCGCGCGCGTCAGGTTCGGCGCGAGGCGTTCGTCTTCGTACTCTTCGAGAAGCCATCGTGTCGGTCGTGGGACTCGGAGATCGAGGTCCGCGCGGCTGGCCTCGGCAACGGCGAAAAGCTCGCTCTCGGGAATGGCTGCGAGTGGACCACGTAGGTAGGCCAGCATCGCGGTTTCGTCCCACGGAGTGAGAGCGAGTCGCAGGAGTGCCAAGAAGCGCTCGACTTCGCGTCGTTGGTAGAAGCGCGTCGTGCCCTCGACGAGGACGGGGATACCCGCGTCGCGCAGTGCGTTCGCATACGTTTCGATCTTCGTCGTTGCGCGGAAGAGCAGTGCATAGTCCCGCCACGCACGCCGATGCCGGGATCGATTCTCGAGGAGTCGTCGTGCGATCTCGGCGGCTTCGCTCGCATGACGTGTGTTCTTGTCGTCGTCCGCGACGTGAAGAAGGGTGACGCTCCCTCGACCCGTCGCTTGCTTCGGAGTGACAAGATCCTGTCGGTCTGCCTGATACCCGGGATTGTTATCGAAGAGCGGTGTCACCGCCCGATTGACGAAGGAGAGGATCTCAGGCTCGCTACGGAAGTTGGCGGTCAGGTCCAGCAACTTGCCGCCTTGATCGAGGATGTTCTCGAGCGCGCGCCCGTACGCACGCATGTCCGCGCCTCGAAACCTGTAGATGCTTTGCTTGGGGTCACCGACGATGCAGAGTGCTCCGGGCCTCAGGTCGACCGAGCTCGGATCCTCGTTGCGCCGAGATGGGCCGCTCTGTGCGAGATAGAAGAGCATGTCGTACTGCAGCGGATCCGTATCCTGGAACTCGTCGACGAGTAGGAGCGAATACCGAGTCCGCAATCGATCGCGAACGTGGGTCGAATCACCCAACAAGCGCGCGCAGCGCACGAGGCACTCAGAGAACGACAGCCCGCCGAGTCGCGTCAAGTGCAACTCGAACGCGGTTGTCACGCGCTTGACGAAGGTCGAGATTGCCTTGGCAACGTCCGGATCCGGAAGGTCCGCCCACGTGGCCAAGCAAGCTTTCATTCGCTTCGCCGTTTCCGCGATTCGTGCGAGTTCGACCGGATCGTCATAGTCCGACTTCGCGGGAGTCGCGCGGTTGTTCGAGAGTTCGCTCGCGCGTGAGGCGAGTGCATCAGGAACGGGTGCGGACTCTTCGAGTGCGAGAAGCTCGCTCACGACCGTGCACGTCGCCGTCGACCACGATCCGAAGTTGAGCTTCGAGGCATGCTTGACGGGATCGGCATCGAGGTGCGCGAACAGAGCTGATGTCACTTCGACGAGTTCGCGGCGGCTCCAATCGATCGAATGAGTCCGAATCTGTGGTTCGAGACAAGCGCTTCGCGCGACATTCGTGATCTCCGCTACGTCGAGCGACCGCAAGAGGGTGCGCCACGTCTCTCGTGTTTCTTGGTTCCCGATGCGTTGGGGTTTCCGTTCGGGGCCGAGCTCGGCCTCGACGAACGTCGGCCAGAACTCGTCGAACGCGAGGTGCACGGAGTCATCGTCCAGGATTTCTATTTCGGGCGGCAAGCCTGCCGTGCGCGCGAATTCCTGGAGCCAGCGCAAGCAGAATGCGTGAAACGTCAAGACGCTCGGTGGCTCTTGCTTGGCGGCTTCGGCGGCTCGGTTGCGTACGGCTGTGTCGTCAAGACCGAACTCACGGGTCAAGGCAACGTAGGCTCGGCCCGCGTCCGATGCCGGTTCGATGACGCTCTCGGTCAGTTCGCGGAGTGCGTCATCGAGGCGTTCGGCCATCTCGCTCGCTGCCTTCTCGGTGAACGTCGTGATCAGCATGCACCCCGGGTCGATGCGCTTGCCGAGCCAAGCGCAGAGAGTTCGACTCACGAGGAGGCTCGTCTTGCCTGATCCTGCCCCCGCGACGAGGACGAGATTGTCATCGAAGTTCGTCAACGCCTCGGTGCGCGCAGCGAGGTCCGCGATCTCTGTCATGTGCCGAACTCCAACCCGAGTCGCGACAGCGTCGGCGCGTGGTATCGGGGGCACGCTGCACGGTAGTCACAGTAGTTGCACGGGAAGGGCGTGTCCTTTCGTGGCTCGTAGGTCCCGTCGGCCATCGGGCGCGCGATCATGGCCAGTTCGCTCCTGCGCGCGTCGACGCCATTCCAGAACGATGCGGACAGGGCGCGTTCGGGCAGTTCCCCTTCGAATTCCGCGTAGTGACGCGGAGCGATCCCGAGGAGGCTGGCGGAGACGCGGACGCCGTCGGTTTCCTCCAACATGAGGGCATAGAGTTCGAGCTGCTTCGGCTCGGCGTTGCGACCGTTGGGCTTCTTGCGAACCTGGGCTCCGGTCTTGTAGTCGATGACACGAGCAGCAGCGCCGTCACGATAGTCGATCCGATCGAGCTTGCCTGTGAACCGCACGTGGACATCATCGAGATCGAGTTCTGCTGCGAGCGCGCGTTCGAATGCGCCAGGAACCAAGTCCCGCCGGTCGAGATCTCGAAGGTCAGCGTCGACGAAGGCTTCGAGTGCAGCGCGCCATCGCCCACGTGTCACGTCACCGAGGACCGGATAGCGGCGTTCGATCGGTGGAACGAACTCGGCATCGCGCTTCTGCAGTTCCGATGCGACCATCTCTTTCGCGAGTCGGATGCGATCTTCGAGATCATGCTCTTCGGCAAACAGAGTGCGGTACGTGTCCTCGAGCACCGCGTGAGCCGCATTTCCGATGTCCAGGCTCGAGATTCGCTCGATCGTCGGTGCTTCACGCATTGCTGCGGCGCCGACCACTTTTTCGAAGTAGAACTGCAACGGGCAGGTATCGAGCTTGGTGAACGACGTCGCGCTCACGCCGCGTGAAGCGAGATTGGTCGCGCCGAGTTGCCACGGGTCGAAACGGAACCCGGCGGACTCTTTCGCTTCGAAGCGATCGGTGGTTCCGATCCACGCTGCTCCCCGCAGGAGATCGGATGGTGCATCGTGTCCGATTCGAATCACGCTCTTTTCGAGCCCTTGCCATCCCTTCGTGAGTCCCGCGTGTCGCAGTGCGTCGTCGCGACTCGGGCTCGTTCCTGGACGGCAACGCCAGGAGTAACGGCGCGCGGGAGTCCACGGCACCGAAGCATGGACTTCGGGGTCCTCGACGAGATCGTGGATCTTACGAGAGCGGCCGAGCGCCTCGGAGATCGCTCCGATCCATGGCGATGGTCCAAGTGGGCGCCCCTGGTCGTCCGCGCGGCAGTAGGACACGGTGACGAGGTCCCGGGTCGTGGCGAGGACGGTGGCCAGCGAGCCCTTCACGCGCGTTGCGAGGTGCTGAGGCGTTGCCGGCACGATCAGTGATGCGATGTCCGTGCCCCCTGGCGTGATCGATGGGGCGATGCGCCGGCGATTTTCGAGAATCGATCGGTTCCAGGCTTCGACATCGTCCCCGTCGAGTCGGCTATGGAGTGACCGGGAGCGAGTCGACTCGCGAAGAGTCGTGCCGCGTTCGAATCCGAGCAAGAAGACCGCGTCGAAGTCCCGCCCGTGGACCTCATCGAGGGAAAGCCATGCGACTCCTCTGCTGTCGAACTCGAGCGCGACGGGAGGAAGGCGGCTCCGGAATGCTTCTGGGATCGAGTCGATGTCGAGTGGAGGCAGCGAGATCGAGTCGCGCGCACCGAGCTCTTCGAGAGCGGTCCGGATACAGCGTTCGATTCGCGCGACGTCCGCGGCATCGTTCTGGGGAGTCCATGCGAGTGTGCGTGCGAGCACCGCGTCGATCGCGCGCGCTTGTTCGACATTGGTCGATGCAGAGCGCAGGCGCTCGGCGAGTTCCCGCCACGCACTTAGATGCGCGTCGATGATCGAGACGGCGCGTGCGTGGCGTGCGTGTTTCTTGCGAGACAGGCGTTCGTGTACGACATCGACAAGTGCGTCGAAGCCACTGGGACATCCCGCATTCCGTGTCTCGTCGTCGAATGCGGCGACTGCGGACAGGAAGTCTCGCGACGAGACTGCGGACTCGTTCGCGACACGATGCATGTTCGGATGTGCGAGCGCAGCAATCACGGCACTCCGCGGTGCATCCGTGCAGCAGATGCGGATCAGGCCATCGACGAGCCCGATTGCGGGAACCGATGTCGCGGCTCGCTTGCCGCGAATCGCGACCGGCACATCTTCGCGCTCGGCGATGGACGCCAGGATGCCGTGATACCGCGCCTCGTCGTGCATGAGGATGGCGATGCGGTCAGGTCGCGTCCCGTTGCGGACGAGGTCCCGAATTCGAACGCACGCCTCGGTCAGTTCGGCTCGATTCCCTCTCGCGTGGAACATCGCGAATCGCGCTGGCTCGGTGACGGTCGGCAGCGAAGCGCCTGTGTCGTCATCGTGGTGATCCGGTGTCGAGACTGCGGTTCGTTCGGCCTCGAGTTCGCTCCCCGAACTCGACTGAAGGACTGACAGGAGAAGCGATGCGAGCTCGACGTTTTCGCGCGGTGCGGGTTCGTGCACGAGGAGTCGCACTCGATCCGAGAAGGCGCGAGACAATCCGTGGTCGCGTAGCTCGCGATTCGCCCGTTGGATCACGATTGCGTCGTCTGCGCGTGACGATCGGTCGATCATCGTCGCGAGTGGCCCGAGGAACGACGCGACGAATCGTGATGGCGTGGCGTTCGGCACGAAGGTGCTGGAATACCCGGATTCTTGACGGCGAATCGCGAGCAGGGTCCGAGCGACGGCCTTGCGAGCTGAAGCGTGCTCATGGAGATAGCGGAGGTCTGCACGGGACCTCGAGAACGCGAGGTCCTCGAGCCTCGATCGAATCTCCGATTGGAGCCACTCCTCGACGAGTCTTACGTGCAAGCGGTGTCGCGGTGCGTCCATTCCGACCCGCGCCAGTCGATCGATGATCGCTCTGGCAGTCAGGACGTGGACACCTGCTGTCGCGATGCCGCGCTCGATGAGTCGATGTTCGACTTCGATCGCGAGTGCCGTTGTCGGAACGACCGTCAGCAACTGTCGATCGCTCGGACGCTCAGGGCGCCTTCGATCGATGGCATCGATCAGTTCGTCCAGCGATGACGCATGCGGTATCACGCGCCTGAGTTTGCATGCGTCCACCGCGCCTTGCCAGCGACACCCCGCTTAGCACTACTTTGTCAGGTTCTCGCGCCACTCTC
>JAGQQW010000218.1 GCA_020426005.1 Planctomycetota bacterium
CTTGCGGCGGCGGGCCACTACGAAGCCGCGCCGCTCATCGTACAGCGCGTCGGCGCAGGCGCAGCCTCGGCACGAGCCGAACCGCTTCCATCGCGATGGCACGGCTCATCTTGCTCTTGCCTTCGTTGCGGTCGACGAATCCGATCGGCAGCTCGCGGATGCGTCCGCCCGCGTTCAGCGTGCGCCATGCCATCTCGATCTGGAAGCTGTATCCGCTCGCGCTCAACTCGTTGAGTGGCAGCTTGCGCAGGATATCCGCACCAAAGCACCGAAAGCCCGCCGTCCAATCCCGCACCTTCGGGCCGAGGAACGTCCTCGTGTAGAGGTTGGCACCACGGGAGAGGAGCCGGCGCGACAGCGTCCAACCCTCGGTCGCACCACCCTTGACGTAGCGTGAACCGATCACGAGGTCGGCGTCGGCACTCGCTGCAGCGAGCCGCGGCAAGTCCCAAGGTGCGTGACTGAAGTCGCAATCCATCTCGAATAGCCGCTCGTAGCCGCGCTCGAGACCCCATTGGAACCCCGCGACGTACGCGGGACCGAGCCCGCGCTTCTCTTCGCGGTGCAGCACGTGGACATCGTCGTTGTCCGATGCAATCCGGTCCGCGAGGTCACCGGTGCCGTCCGGAGAGTTGTCGTCGACGACGAGCACGTCGACTGCACAGAAGCGCCGCACTGCGTCGACCATGTCGAGCAAGTTCTCGCTCTCGTTGTAAGTCGGAACGACGACGAGGCACTTCCAAGGGAAGCGTTGCGGTCGTGGCGGCAGGATCGGATCGGACGAACCCGCCGAGACGAGTGCGTCGATCCACTCCTTCTCGAAGCCGGGTTCACGCGCGACGGCGATGCGTGCACTCTCGGCGCCGAGCCGGATCAGTGCTTCGGCAAGCTCGTACGACGGCACGAGCCATGCTTCGTTCTTGGAGCGATCGATGCGCTCGGGAAGCGCGTCCGAGGTCGGGACCGCACGAAAGTTCGCGAGGGACGGATCCCACTCCGGCGCGATCGTCGACCGGGGGGCGAGAAGTTCGCGCAAGCGACCGCGGCTTGCACGGGCGCGTTTTGCGGCTTCGTTGCGATCGTCGGGTCCGGGTGCCAATTCGATCCTTCGTCGTTTCAGACCTGAACAGAGATACGTTCGTTCTCGATGGTCTCGAGCACCTTCGACGTGATGTCGCCGGTCGGGTATTCACCGTCGAAGCACGCCGTGCAAAAGCGTTCGATCTTGCTGTTGCCGGCTCGCGCAGCGGTGACCATGTCGCTGAGATCCTGGTAGAGGACCGCATCGCAGTCGAAGGTCTTGGCGAGGTCGTCGAGTGTCTTGTCGCGCGCGATGAACTCGCGCTTCGTGCTCATATCGATGCCGTAGGGGCACGGATAGAGGAGCGGTGGCGAATAGCTCGCGAGGTAGACCTTTTCGGCACCGGCTTCGCGGGCCATGCGCACGAGTTCGGTCGCGGTGTTCCCTCGCACGATCGAATCGTCGAGCAGGAGCACGCGCTTGCCCTCGAACTCGAGCCGAATCGGGTTGAGCTTGTGACGGATACTCGTTTTGCGCTCCTGGTCGTTCGCCATGATGAACGTGCGACCGATGTAGCGGCTCTTGACGAGTCCTTCGCGGCACGGCACGCCGAGAGTCTGTGCCATCGACTGTGCTGCAGACCGCGCCGATTCCGGCACTGGAATCACGACATCGATCTCGCGACCCGTCTTGCTCCACGCGTGTGCCATGGCTTCGCCGAGCCGCAGCCGCGTCTTGTAGACCGAGACTTCGTCGAGCATCGAGTCGGGGCGAGCGAAATAGACGTGTTCGAAGATGCACGGGCGATGCGGCTTGTCGGTAGACCGCTTCGAGTGCACGACGCGATCCTTGTCGATCCAGAGCGATTCGCCGGGCTCGAGGTTTCGGAGCTGTTTGTAGCCCGCGATCTCGAGTGCGACCGATTCGCTCGCGAGCGCGTAGTAGATCCCCTCGGCAGTCTCGCGTTGTCCGAACACGATCGGCTTGATCCCGAACGGGTCCCGGAACGCGAACATCCCCTTCCCCGCGATGATGCCGACGACGGAGTATGCACCCTTGACCGTGCGGAACACTTCGGCGACCGCGTCGTGGATCTCCTTGGCGCTGAGCGTGCGCGGATCACATCCGAGCAGAGCGCGCGCCATGACGTAGAGCACGGCCTCGAGGTCGCAGTCGCTCGGGATGCGCATGTCGTGCGCGGGGAAGTACTCCTTCTTCAGTTCCTGGAAGTTGGAGACGTTCCCGTTGTGGGCCATCGCGATCCCGAGCGGGAAGTCGAGCCAGAACGGCTGGACGTCCATGTCTTCGCCCGCTCCGACGGTTGGGTAGCGCACGTGCCCGACACCGATGTTGCCGACCAGGCGCTCCTGGTGCTTCTTGCCGAAGACTTCGCGCACGAGTCCGAGGCCCTTCTTGGCTCGGAACTTGTCGCCGTCGAACGTGACGACGCCGGCCGCGTCCTGACCGCGATGCTGGATGGCCAAGAGGCCATCGAGGATCTCTTGCAGGACTTGCTGGCCCTCAGGGCCGTAGATCGAAAGGAATCCACACATCGAAGTGTTGCTCTTGGAAAGAGCTCAGAGCCCGAGTCCCGTGCCTTCCGCACGCGCGACCGGTCCCGCCTGCGCCGCCCAGCCGCCGTCGCCGATCGGCGGCGGCCTGCGCGATCCGAAGGGTAGCATCGACGCAGGTGCTCCCCAAGCGATGGGAGAGGTTCGTTTGTCGCGCTGAGCAGAAGCTGAACCGCAGTGCGTCTTCCCGAACACCGAACCCCGTATCCTGGGGCTCGATGAGTCATATTCTGTGCAACTTGGACGGGCAGATCGTCGACGCCGCGAAGGCCACGGTGTCCGTACTCGACCGCAGCTTCTTGTTCGGGGACAGCATCTACGAAGTCGTGCGGACCCATCGGGGCCGGCTCTTCGGGGTCACTCGCCACTTGGCTCGCCTCGAACGGAGCGCGGCGCGTCTGGGGTTCGAAGTCCCGATCGACGAGGCCGAACTCCGTCGCCGCATCGTCGACCTCGTCGCGGCTCTGGGGGCCACGGGCGAAACCTACGTGCGGGTCGTCGTGTCGCGGGGGACGGCCTCGGAGCCCAACATCGATCCCGCCTGCACGGTGTCCGGGCCGCTCGTCGTCCTGTATGCGCGCGAGCTGTCGCCGCCCGACCCGCGTTGGCGGACCACCGGTCTTTCCGCGCGCGTCGTCGACGTCCTGCGAAACGATCGGCGCGCACTCGATCCGGCGGTCAAGAGCGGGAATTACCTCAACAACATTCTCGGGTTGATGGACGCCAAGCGGCACGCTGCGGACATCGCGCTCTTCCTCGGTACGCAAGGGCAGCTCACCGAGTCCGAGACATCCAACGTGTGGCTCGTCCACGGGGACCGCTTGCGTACGCCGAGTCTCGAATCGGGAATCCTCGCCGGTATCACGCGCGACTACGTGCTCGAGATGCTGCGGAGGGACGGAACCGCGTGCGAGGAATGCATGCTCACGGAGAGCGACCTCAGGACGGCGGACGAGGTCTTCTTGACGTCGACCGTCAAGGACGTGTGCGGGATCACTTCGCTGGATGGTAGCCCGATCGGCTGTGGCGAAGTCGGACCGGTGACGCGCGACGTCGGTGAGCGGTTCGCGGTCGAACTCGACCGACTCGTCGAGGCGGAGTCGTCGACCTCGAGTTGACGATTCTCTCGCGATGACGATTCCCGACGACGCGCGACTGCGTGCGTATCACTTCGCCGCCTCAGTGACCGGCGCCGAGATCCTCGCGAAGCTGGTGGCAGCCGGGGATGCACCTGCGCCAGGAGTATTGCGCCTCGTCGATTCCGAGCTCGAGCGACACGCGGACGGTTTCGATCGCGTGTGGTTGCGGGCCTTCCTTTGCGATCTCGCGCGTGCGCGATCGAAATCCTCCGCGAAGTTCCTGCCACGGGACACCGAGAACATGCTCGGTGAGGTCTCGATGCTCGAGCAAGCGTCCGGGCATCGCGTCGCGACCTACAAAGCGCAGCGGTTCGCGCGCTTCGGTGTGCATGCGATGCTCGACGTCTGTTGCGGCCTCGGAGGGGACACGCGCGCACTCGTTCGTGAGTTCGGCGCAGCTGCCGTGTTCGCGATCGATCGCGACGCCGCGGCAGCATTCGTGACCGAGAACGCAACTGGATGCCGATCCCTCGTCGGGGATGCATGCACAGAGCTCCGTCGGGCGATCGTTCTCGCGCGTGCTGATGGAGACACGGCGTCGACGACGCGTCGCCTGCGAATCGGCACGCACATCGATCCGGCGCGACGAAGCGAAGGGAAGCGCCGAGGCGCATCGCTCGAAGCACTCGAGCCGGGCCTCGAGGAGTGTCTCGATGCCGTGCTCGAGGTCGCGCACGATGGCGACGTCGTGGCGTTCAAACTCGCACCGGGCCTCGACGCGACCGAAGTCCTCGGACATCTGCACACGCGCGCCGGGATCGAATCGGTGGAGCTCGAGTGGATCGCCGAACCCGAAGGTCTCGTGCAGGCCGTGTTGTGGATCTCGCTTCGTACCGCTGCATCGCTCGCGCGGGTCACGCGTCGCGCGACCCGCATCCTCGCCTCGATGCCCGAGTCGATGCCCGCTGGGGCGGGCGCAACCGTGACGTTCGCGATGGAGCCGGGCGCTTGCGTCCAACGTCGACAGGATCCGAATTACGAAGACATCGATCAGCTCGCGGGACGCGTGTTGATCGAGCCGGATCCCGTTCTCGAGCGATCCGGTGTCCTCGACGCGTGGCTCGCCGAGCATGCTCCGACGTCACGCGAGTTGTGGCCAGGACTCGGCCTCTACGTGGACCGCGACGATGGCGGAGGCTCGGGCTTCGCGGCCACGAGGTTTCGGTGTCGGGCCACGCGGATCCTCGCAGCGTCTCCATGGCGGCCGAAGAAGGTGCGGGCCCTGCTCGATGCGCGCCGGGCGCAGGTCCGTGAATTTCGAACGAGGGGTCGAGCCGTCGAATTCGACGAGGCGCGAGCCATCGCCTCGAAGGCGAGCGCGCGCGATCCAGACCGCGATGCGGTGGATCTGTGGGGCTTGAGACTCGGTCGTCGGAGGATCGCTCTGCTCACGGAATCTGCGGTCCGTTCTTGGTCATGATCGCGCGAAGGTCCATGATCGCGCGAACCACGTGGTGGACCGCTCGATGGACAAACAGAAGGCAGAAGAACAACTCGCGATCTACGTGAAAGTCGTCGAAGAGATCGACCGCGGTTTCGAGAGGAGCATCGAGGAATACTCGAAGTGCTTCGTCGAGCGCGATGCGATCGAGGACGCACTCGCGGCTGGGCTCGATACCGACGACGAGTTCCTCGTGCGGTTGTATGCGGCCGATGCGAAGCTGCGCACTCTGCTGCGGCCGACCAAGCACTCGATCCACGGGGAACAGCCCGAGCGACGCTTCTGGTGGTGGGGCGTCCCCAAGCGCAACGCGGAAGCCCTCGAGGAAGCAGCGCGTCAAACTGGCTGGATCGACTGAGGCCGGCTGGATCGACCGAGGCTGTCGCGGCTCACGGGTGCCTCCGTCTTAGGCCCGCAAGTCTGCCAGTCGCTGTCCCATCGCACGCCCGATACGCTCGTAGTCCTGCTGCCCGATCTCGAGTAACGGTTGACGGAAGCGTGCCCCCCAGACGTTCCCGCGGGTGAGGTCCAGATCGTCCAACAAGTCGTGGATCGCGGCCGGCTGCACGGGTGAGAGCCAGCGGGCCTTGAGGGACCAAATCCCATTTGCCTCGTGTGGGCGTCGAGAGGTGATCTCCCCAATCGCCACGAAGGCTTGCACACGGGGGCCATCGTGGAGCCGTTCACGCACCGCGTAGATCACGATGCCGTCCTGCGGGCTCAGTCGTTCACACCATTTCCGCTGACCGTGACCGACGATGCAGCGCCCCTTGCGCACGCACGAATCCGCATGCGAGCGGTTGGCGACGGCGATCCAGTGATTCCTTCGTGTCGGCTCGGGCTTCTTCCGAGTCGTGGAGTGTACGGGCATAGCGATGTCGAGCCATCACGGGCACCGCGCCCGCCTTCGTCGGCTCCGACAGTTCATGTCCCTGCACGCCCGTTGGTGTCGCTCGATTTTCGGTTCGTCGCGGTTCGTGCTCAGTCGTCACTGCCCGGCAGGACGAAGCGCTGACCCGGAGTGAGCAGGAGCACCTGCGTTCCGAGCTTCTCGAAGCGTTCGATTGCCGGTTCGACTTCGTCCAATCGGTGTGAGCGTGGACGCGAATCGTCGAGCCAACGGCGCACGTCGAGGAACCCTTCGAGGATGGTCAGGCGCGGTCGAAACTTCGAAACGAAGTCGTCCGCCATCTCGTGGTCGGGGTCGAGCACGAGCACGTCGATGCGCCCGTCCGCGGAGTCAGGGAGTTGGACATGCTCCGGTCGTGCGGACAGCGCCGGTGCGACCAGCGTGAATCCGTGGCTGTCCGTGATCTGATAGCCCATCGTCATCGGAACGCGCCCTCGCTCGTCGATATCGGCGAGCGCCCGAATCACGAGCCCAGTGCCCACCTTGGTCTCCGATCCGGGTTTCACGAGATCGGGTAGATCGAGCGCACCGCGTCCCGGAACGTGGAACGAGAGATGCGCGAGCACCGGGATCTTCTGCTGACGGGCACGCACGGTCGTCGGATCCTGGCGCTGCATCGGATCACGGCTCGCAGCGAAGAGCACCGCGCTCACGATCGGCAAGAGCCGATGCGTGTGGAGCGCGGACGGCGACAACAGCACTTCCCCGTCGGGTGTGCGATAGAAGAAACCGCGCCCGGGCAGCGCGATGATCTCCCGATGCGTCGGTTTGCGATCCCCCTCGAGTGCGCGTAGGAGTTCGCGCATCACGAGATCCTGGAAGTAGAACGGCCCGTTCCGCAGGTAGCCACTGACTTCGCGCGGCATCTCACGCTGGAGGAGCTTGTAGCACTCCTGCGCATCCAACACGGGATAGGTCGCGAGCCGATCGTCCAGCGCGCGCAACAAGTCGTAACGCCGACCGGTGATGCCGTCGCGACCGGGACGAGCCTGGATCGCGGCGAGGTCCTTCCGGAGGGAGATCCAGAAGGTGTCGTCCGGCAGTTTCGGATGCTTTGCTCGAGGGTGTGCGGGTGCCTCGGGGCTGAACTTCGCTTGCCAGTCGTTCTTGACGAGAACGAACGTCCCGTAGATCGCAGGATCGAGCACGGGGCTCGAGCCGAACGTCCATCCGATCCGAGTCTGCGGGAGCGTATCGGTGGGTGCATCGAAGTCGTCGAGGATGATCTGCGTATCGATCGCGGCACCGTCCTTCGCCTCGAAGTCCGGCGAGATCTCGCGCCAAGGGATCGCCATCTCGATCGTGAACACGTGCTTCTTCGCGTCGTAGAGCATGCGCGCACGCGTCTTGTCCGGTCGCGATGCGAGTGCTTTGAACCGCTGCCACGCGACGACGAGCGTTCCTCCGCCGTCCGTCATGCCGACCCAGAACTCGCGATCGTCCGCGCGGCCTTCGTAGGGTCCATAGCTGCGGGTATCGCGCTTCGGATCGAAGAACAGCGTCAGTGCGTCCGCGGGCGGAACGATCATCCGATCGGGAAGGTTGAGCCTCGTGTCGAACGGACGGCCCCAGTCATCGCGCACGAGGAAGAAGAGATACAACGTCTCCTCGTCCCACAGACCCGCACCGCGCGCGCTGAAGTCGCTTTCGCCGCGCATCGCGCCGAATGCGGTTCCACTGAGCTGCCGGATGTCGGACAACTCGATCGCCGGCAGACCCGCGGGCCATTCGTGCAGGCTCCCGTCGATCGAGATCTCGATCGATCCGCGGTGACGCAGCGGATAGACCGGCACCGGCATCAACGGGCGTTCGAGGCGACTCTTCGCGGCGTCGTTCTTCGCGGCGTCGTCCGTTTTGGCATCGTCCGTTTTCGCGTCGTTCTTCTCGTTCTGCTGCGGTTGTGCCCTGGCTGCGGTCACCCCCGCGACCACACACGAGGCGACGAGTGGGGCGACGAGCGTGGTGAGGCGAAGGGCGACGAAGCGAAGACTCATCGGCATGCTCCAAGGGACATCGACAGTGCGGCCGGGCAGCCTGAGCGCCGCCTTGGAATTGGCGGGAGCTGGCACGTGTGCAAAAGCTGATAGGCCCGGGAAACTCCCGGACCACGCGAGAACCAGGTTGTCGTGTTGCGCTCGTTCAACGCGCCAGAAAGTGTCGACGGCCCGACGGTGCCAGGATCGCGAGTGGGCGACCGACGACATCCGCGAGTGCGACACTCCCCATGTGACGGCTGTCTCGGCTGTCTCGGCTGTTGTCGCCGAGCACGAAGATCGCGTCGCCGGGGATCGGGTGGGCTTCGTGGACGCCGTAGGCGCCTTGTTCCAAATAATGCATGTCGAGGACGACGGACGTCGACTCGATCGAAACCGACGGTCCCGTGACACCGATGCCCAGACCGTTCCACGTCGAGACCCGTCCTGGCATCTCGCGCACGTCCAGGAGTTCGGTTTCGTGCCGAAACACGATCACATCATCGACGGCGAGCACGAAGCCCCCATCGAGTCTCATGTAGACGAGCTCCCGGTCACGATCGAGGGACGGTGCGTCACGTGGATCGATGACTTCGCTTCCGTTGGACAAGAGATGGACCGTTCCCGAGCAGTCGTATCGGAGCGCCCACGACGTGTCGCCGTAGCGCAAGTCGATCCAGAGCGAAGCATCCTCGGTTGCGCGGACGCGCATGCGCACGCCGAAGTCGATACAGGATGGCGTGCTCGCGCGACGCGTTCCCGAGGCATCGAGATATCCGATGAGGATGTCTCCATCCTGCCAGTCGAGCTGCCACGCGGTTCGCCACGCAGTCGTGCGTTCGATGCCGACGCGCCGGAACCGATCCCGCGGAAAGAGCGAGTCCGCCGTGCGCGCACCGCCCTCGATGACGAGGCGATTCTCTGTGAGCCTGCTGGCGCCGTCACGGCGCCACAGCTTCGACAGGAGGCCCTGGGGGTCGCGACGCGAGTTCCAGTAGTCGACGAGCAAATCGGCATGCTCGATTGGCGACTTGACGACGCGGCGCAATGCGTTCGGGCTCGTTCCGGTCCACAGGTCGAACCCGCGAACCTGGAGATACTCGCCGGGCAGGCCGACGACGCGTTTCACGAGGATCTTGTCCCCGTCCCACTCGCGGAAGACGACTGTGTCGAAACGTTGCGGTCTGGCGCGGTCATCGAAGGTCTTGTCGACGAGAACGAGGTCGGGATGCTCGACATCGCCCTCGATCGTC
>JAGQQW010000021.1 GCA_020426005.1 Planctomycetota bacterium
AGGCGAGGCCCGCGGTCACGGCCGACGACTTGCTCGAGCTCGACATTCCGTGGAATCTCGAACGCATCGGCGCACCGAACGCGTGGCCGCACGCGACCGGCAAGGGAGTCATCATCGCGATGATCGACTCCGGGATTTGCGACACACCTGCCCTCACGGGAGCGCTGTGGGTCCACCGCGGTGAGACACAAGGTGGCGAGTCTCCGAACGGCAAGGACGACGACGGCAACGGATACGTCGATGACCTCTTCGGCTGGGACTTCGCGAACGGCAACGGATACGTGATCCGCGACAGCTCCGGGCACGGCAGCATGTGCGCGAGCATCGCCGCGGGTCGGCCTGCCTCGGGTGCAGCGTGCGGTGTCGCGCCTGGCGCACGATTGATGATCCTGCGCGGGGGAGGTCGACTCGAAACTTACGAGTACGCCCTCGCGAACGGCGCCGACGTCATTTCGATGAGCTACATGTGGGTGCAGCGTCCACTCGGGAACTATCGCGCAGTCTATCGACTCGCGCACGAGCACCTCTGCGCCGCCGGCATCGTGTCCGTGGGAGGCGCCGGCAACTTCGCGAAGACTGCGCCGACCGGTAAGCAGATCGCGCTGCCCAAGGACATCCCGTGCGTGCTCGCCGCCGCGGGCATTCTCGAAGACGGCTCCCTCGCACCACAGAGCAGTCGCGGACCGGTGTCCTGGTCCGACGTGCGCGGCTACGAGTCGGCACCGACACCACAGAAGCCCGACGTCACAGCGTGCTTCGGCGGCTATCCGGTGTGGGCTCCCTCGTCGACCGGTCGATTGCGGCCGGGATGGAAAGTGCTCGCGAAGGCGGGTGACGGCAATCGAATCATCGGTCCCCGCGGAAACTCGTTCTCGGGCCCGCACGTCGCCGGAACCGCGGCACTCGTGCTCGAGGCGAACCCGGACCTGCCCGCATGGCGTGTCAATCAGATCATCCGCTCGACGTGTCACGACCTCGGTGCGGAAGGTGCGGATGTCGAATACGGCGCTGGGTTGTTGCGCGCCGACAAAGCCGTTCACGCCGCGATAGCCGCGCGCAAGGCACGCTGATCCATCTCGGCAGTCTCGCGGTCAGCGCGGGCCGGACACGACGGCTTCGATGACACTCTTGATATAGCGAGCCTCACCCGGAGGTAGGCCTTCACCGAACGTGACGGTCTGGCTGTCCGTCACGACTTCGATCGGCCTCGAACCTGCGACGAGTACGAGTCCGCTGCGAGGTGTTTCGGGCAAGTGGATCTCTTCGATGTCTTCTGCGGGTAGCACGACCGTGTGACGGACCAGGCCTCGTTGCTCGATCCGCAGTTCTTCGGGATTCACGCTCACGTCGAACCTTCGCATGGCAATGTGCGTGAAGCGGATCGCGGTCACGACCGCAGGCACGAAGAAAAACGCCGCCAGTGCCGTCGGGAATCCCTTCAAACGCGCGC
This sequence comes from Planctomycetota bacterium, assembly GCA_020426005.1. Lineage (GTDB taxonomy): Bacteria > Planctomycetota > UBA1135 > UBA1135 > JACKHW01. The sequence continues at coordinate 1,451 of JAGQQW010000021.1, forward strand.
CGAAGGTCAAGACCGCGATGGCAGCACCGAGTGGAACCAAAAAGGCGACTGCAATGAGGACGACACTGAGTCGTGTGAATCCGGCGGGCGGCAAACGTAGCTCGAGACCGTCGCCTCGCGGGGTCACGACAGAGACCATCTCGGGCGGCGCGTCCGGAAGCGCCACCTCTCGTGATCCGCGTCGCTCGCGCACCGATGCATCGATCTCATGCGCTTCGCGCCGACGATCTTCGCCGCCCTTGCGGTGCACGATCGGCAGCTGCAAGAGTGCTGCGACGCGCTCGGCTGTCTTTCGCGATCGGGCGGGATCGCGGGTGCGCACGAGCAGCAACTTCGACTTATCGGAAGCCTCGAGCGCGACGGGATACAGAGTCGTGCGACCGCCTTTTCCCGTGCGTACGACCTCGACGAAGTGCACGACCGCCTCGAACGAATCGAGCGCGTGCTCACGGCGATAGACCGGGACGAAGATCCGATGCCAACACGTCACGATCCGCCGCGCGAGATCGAACGTGCACCCCCGCCGCCAGAAGAGCACGAGCGTACCCGCGACGAGGAAGCAGACCGAGAAGAGCGCGATGGACGCAGTCGGCGCAGCTCCGCCGTGCTTGTTCTGCAGTGGGACGACTCCCATCGCTGCCAACAGTGCGACTGAGCCCATGGCCACGAACGGCAACCCGACGAGGTAACGCACGATGTCGGAGCCGGATCTGAGTTCCCACGTGTCGTCCGCGACTTGATCCAAGGAGATCCGCGTCATTTGCCACTCATCATGCAAGGCAAACCGCCGCTCCGTTTCCCGCTATCGAGAAAGTCCGAGAAACCGCGCGACATGTGGCCGCGACTACGTAGGGGCGCGATCACGACGTCTTCGCGGAGAACCATCATGAGAGAGCGACGGACGTCCTTTGCAACCTCCCCTTCTCTGTTCTGGCGGCGAACGCCCGGACGCATGGCCGTGTTCGCTATCGCCCTCACGGGAATCACGGCAAGCGTGAGAACTCAAGCGGATTGGACCGCACACAAAGTGCTCGCCAACCCCGCGGCGACGACGGACTTCGCCATCGCGTCGGACTTGCGGCGCAGCCGCATGGTCCTGTTCGGCGGTTCGGGTTCGAACAACAACGACACGTGGATCTTCGATGGCGCGCTTTGGCGTTCTGTTCGGAACCCCGTAGCTCCCCCGTCACGAGCAGGCCATCGACTCGAGTACGGCATCATGCGCAATACTTGCCTGCTGTTCGGCGGACGATCGTGGGACTACCTCGATGACACTTGGGAGTGGGACGGGAATCAATGGACACCTCGCACACCGAACCACAGCCCACCGGCACGGGCGGACTTCGGGCTGACGTTCGAAGTCGCACGCGGGCGCCATTTGCTCTTCGGCGGCAAGGACGATCGATCGGTGTTTAGCGACACATGGAGCTTCGACGGAAGTGATTGGCAGCGTTTGACACCCGTGACATCCCCGGCTGCGCGCGTCTATCCGTCGATGGCTTACGACTCGCATCGTGCTCGCGTCGTCCTCTTCGGTGGGCACGGGCGCGACTACTTCGACGACACGTGGGAGTGGGACGGCACCGACTGGAAAGAGATCCAACTCACGAATCGCCCTCCCGCACGAAGGAGTGCAGGGATGGCCTACGACCGGCTTCGTCGCGTGATCGTGCTTCACGGTGGAATCGACGGCTCCGGGGTCAGACGGGATACGTGGGAATTCGATGGCAGCGCGTGGACGCAGAGGCAACCACACACGACACCGCCAGCGTCGTGGCAGACCGTGCTCGCGTACGACTCCGCTCGGAATCGAACGACTCTCTTCGGTCCGAACACGATTTGGTCCTACTCGACGTCTCGTCCGGCAGCGGCCGTGAGTTATTCCACGGGCTGTGGCAGCCTCGGAGCCGTTCCGGAAACGACCTGTGATCGCCTGCCGTGGCTCGGACGTCGACTCGTCGTCAACACGGACAACGTCGCAGCGAATCGCCTCGCTCTGCTCGTGCTCGGCGTTCGGCGTGATCGCTTCGGTTCGAGACCACTACCTTGGCCACTCGATTCGCACGGCATGCCGGGATGCGCTCTTGCGACGAGCATCGACGCTGCACACGCGACCACGACGCTAGGTGGACGCGCACGTTGGAGCATCAGGATCGAGAACGAACCGTTGCTCGCCGGAAGACAGCTCTTCGCACAGTCATTTGTGTTCGACTCGCACGCGAACCAGCGCGGAATCGCGGTCAGCAACGCACTCGACCTGACGATCGGGGTGCTCTGAAGCGAGCTCAGTGGACCGGTCGCTCGCCGGACTTCAGTCCTGCCAGTGCGACGTCAGGGTTCCCGGGAAGAGCCTTCGCGCCTCCGCCAGCACGCGGGACCGGCTCGGGAAGTCGAAGTGGCTGAGCAGTGCATCGAAGGCCGCGTAGTCCTTGTTGTCGGCGACCCAATCTTGGAGAACCCGACCGATGCGGTGATCTCCGGCATGCCGCTCACCGAGCCGACGACAAACGTCGGCGACGAAGTCGTTGGCCTCGCGCGAAAGCCGCTCGCGCTCTGCCCGACCGAGCTGACGCAAGGCATCCGCCCAATCATCCTCGTCTTCGATCCCGAGCGCGCGCATCTGGTAGTCGAGGTAGAGAGACCTCAACGAGACACCGAGGAGCACGTCCTCGACCGCCGCACCGATCGTCCTGGTCGTGCCCACGACTTCTCAGTGGCGGAAGTGCCTGCGCCCCGTGAATACCATCGCGACGCCTGCACGATCCGCTGCGGCGATCACTTCGTCGTCCTTGCGCGATCCACCCGGCTGGATCACGGCGCGGACACCTCGCTCGGCCGCGAGTTCGATCCCGTCGGGGAACGGGAAGAACGCATCGCTCGCGAGCACGCTTCCTTGACTGCGATCCTCGGCTTTGTGCGTCGCGATCCGCACCGAATCGACTCGACTCATCTGGCCAGCACCCACACCGACGATCGTGTCTGCCTTCGCGAGCACGATCGCATTGGACCGCACGTGCTTGCAGATGGCCCACGCGAAGCGCAAGTCGCGCATTTCCTCGCCATCCGGTCGGCGTGTGGTCACGTACTCGAGCTCCGGACGCACGCGCGCCGTATCCGAATCTTGGACCAGAAGTCCGCCTGCAACTGCACGCACGACTTGGGTGTCCGTGTCGGCACCGATCGGTCCGGTGACGAGGATGCGGAGGTTCTTGCCGAACTTCGCGCTGCGCAAGATCTCCAAGGCATCGTCGTCGACCGCGGGAGCGATCAGTGCTTCGACGAAGTTGCCCGGCTTCGCGATCTCGTTCGCCGCCAGGCGATCGACGGGCACGTTGGTCGACACGATCGAACCGAACGCGGAGACCGGATCACCCGACAACGCATTGCGGAACGCAATCGCGAGATTCGATCCGAGGCCCGCTCCGCACGGGTTGTTGTGCTTGAGGATCGCACAAGCCGCGATGTCCGGAGTGAACTCGCGAATCAGTGCGAGTGCAGCATCGAGATCGAGCAAGTTGTTGTAGCTGATCTCTTTGTTCGAGCCGAGGAAGCGCGCACCCGCGATCGTGTCGGGCCGCGCGCTCGGGTCGACGTAGAACGCCGCACGTTGATGAGGGTTCTCGCCGTAGCGCAGCTCGCGCTCTCGACGCATCGACGTGATCCAAACATCGGGGAACGCTTCACCCGCGTCGTTCTTCGCGAGCCATCGCGCGATTGCAGCGTCGTAGCTTGCCGTGTGCGCGAACACCTTGCGCGCGAGATCGCGGCGTAGCGTCTCGGGAACATCCCCGGCATCGATCGCGGCGGCGACACGCTCGTAGTCGGTCGGGTCGCAAACGACCGTGACGCTCGCGTGGTTCTTGGCTGCCGAACGCAGCATCGTCGGCCCGCCGATGTCGATCTGCTCGATCGCGGCATCACGAGTGACATCGGGCTTCTGGACCGTCGCTTCGAACGGGTAGAGATTGACGACGACGAGATCGATCGACGCCATCCCGTGTTCTTCCATCGCGGCTACGTGCGCTTGGTCATCACGCCGCGCGAGTAGGCCGCCATGCACCATCGGATGCAACGTCTTGAGGCGACCATCCATCATCTCCGGGTAGCCGGTGTAGTCGGCGACGTCGACGACCTCGATTCCCCCGTCTCGGAGCGCCTTGGCCGTTCCACCCGTCGAGAGGATCACGAAGCCGTTCGCTGCGACCGTGCGCGCGAAGTCGACGACGCCGGTCTTGTCGGAGACGGAAAAGAGAGCGTGTGGTTTGCCTGCTCGGGTCATGCGCCTTGATCCTCTCGAACGTTCGTCACTTCTTGCGGCGTTGACCGCGCAGCCAGGCCTCCATGAACGGCGTCAGCTCTCCATCGAGCACGGCCTGCGTATTGCCGTTCTCGTGTCCGGTGCGCAGATCCTTGACCATCTGATAGGGCTGCAGCACGTAGCTTCGGATCTGGTTGCCCCACGAGATCGAGCCGCGGTCGCCATAGAACGCCTTGAGAGACTCTTCACGCTTGGCGAGCTCGACTTGGTAGAGCTTCGCCTTGAGGACCTTCATCGCGGTCGCGCGATTCTTGTGCTGACTTCGCTCGTTCTGGCAGCTCACGACGATGCCCGTCGGAATGTGCGTGATGCGAATCGCCGAGTCGGTCTTGTTGACGTGCTGGCCGCCGGCTCCGCTCGCGCGGAACGTGTCGACACGCAGATCCTTGTCGAGAATCTCGACCTCGATGTCCTCGTCGAATTCCGGGACGACTTCGATCGAGGCGAAACTCGTCTGCCGCCGATTCTGCGCGTCGAACGGCGAGATCCGCACGAGTCGATGCACGCCTTGCTCCGCCTTGAGATAGCCGTAGGCGAACGGTCCCTTGACGAGGATCGATACCGACTTGATGCCCGCCTCTTCGGCAGGCTGGTAGTCGATTTCCTCGAACTCGAAGTCCATTCGTTCGAGCCAGCGCAAGTACATGCGCAGGAGCATTTCGGCCCAATCACACGCGTCGACGCCTCCAGCACCCGCTTGGATGTTGAGGATCGCGTTACGGTGATCGTGCTCGCCCCCGAGCATCACACGGAACTCGAGCTTGTCGAGTTCGGTCTCGAGCTTGTCGAGACTCGTCTCGATGTCGTCGGCGACGGCGTCTTCGTCCTCCTCGCCCATTTCGACGAGGACTTCGATGTCGGACGCGATCGCTTCCGCGGACTTCACGGGGTCGACGACGCCCTTCGCCCGCTTGGCAGCTTGGACTACGGTCGACGCAGCCTCTTGATCATTCCAGAACCCGGCCTCGGACATCTTCTCCTCGGCCTTGGACAGCTCGACTACCTGCGTCGCGTAGTCAAAGACTCTCCTTCAGCTGGGACAGCCTCTGCGAAGCCAAACCGAATCGTTCCTGATAATCCGCGAGCGCCATTTCGAGTCCTGTTGCCTGATCCGTTGCCTGATCCATTGACTCCTCGACGAGGCCTGCTCGACGAGACCTGCTCGACGAGGCCTGCTCGACGAGGAGTCAACGCGCGCACGCTAAGCCGGCGTCACCGACGAGGCAAGCCACGAACTGCCGTGGGCCGAACCGGGAGGAACTTGCCCGGCGCGTTTTTGTCGCTTCGCGCGTTGGGAGCGTACATGACGCCGCGGCGCGTGTGGGTCACACTGCTCGACCCGCTCGCGCCGCGACCGTTGGTGCCCTCGAACTGACGGGCTCCCTCCATGTGCTCCCTCGAACCGACGGGTGCAGACGGATCTTCGGCGCGAATCCGAAGGACTTGAGCGGCGTCGCCAATTTCGACAATCGGCCCAGCGAGGTCGACGGCCGGGCAGGATCAGCCGCGAGCGCCGGGAACGTCGGCGAGCCCCTTCTCACGCATGAACGCTTCGATCTCGTCGGGAGTACTGGGGCAACCGCGACTCAAGACCTCACAGCCGTCTTCCGTCACGAGGACGCAATCCTCGATGCGACAACCCATCCCCTCGTCCGTCAGGTAAACACCAGGCTCGACCGTGATGTACATCCCGGGGCGTAGCTCGAACCCGTTCTTCGAGACATCGTGAACGGAGAGACCGAGGTGGTGGCAGGGCCCGTGAAGGATGTGGATGCCGGGTTTGTAACCTCGCTCGACGAGGAGCTTGCTGCCGATCGACGAGAGTTTCGCGAGCGAAACACCGGGACGAATCGCTTCGATGATCGCCTTTTGAGCGTCGAAGACGTCGCTCACGAGCTTGCGTTGCGCTTCGGTGAACTTGCCACTCACCGGAAACGTCCGCGTGACATCCGCCACGTAGCCGTGCACCGACGGGGCGAAGTCCATGACGACGAGCTCGCCGTCCTGCATCGTGCGAGCGTTGCGCCAGTGGTGCAGGATGCAGCCGTTGGGACCGGAGCCGACGATCGGCATGTAGCTGATGCCCACGGCGCCATGACGTTTGAACGTGTACTCGGCGATCGCGCCGAGTTCGTATTCCTTCTGTCCTGGCCGGACCGCCTTCATCGCCTCGCCAATGCCGGCACACGCGAGCTCTGCCGCGTAACGCAGGACGCGGAGTTCTTCGGGCTGCTTGATGGTTCGCAGTGCATCCAGCGCCGGGCTCAGGTTGTCGATCGCGACTCCCTCGAACTCGCGGCGCAGCGCGTCGGCGAGATGGCTGTTGCGATCCCTGCGACCATCGAGCGGATCCCGCTGCCACTGCGCTTGGTAGCGCGTGAGGTTGTCGCGGGACGCCGCACCGCGCTCTTCGGGCGCCTGCGGACACCAGATCGCCTTGCGATCGCCACAACGTTCGAGCGCTTCACCGAGCAGACGGATGAGGGTCTTGGACGATCCCGGCACGACCTCGGCGATGCCAGTCGCTTCCTGTCCCGCATTTCCCGGACGCAGGGTCGGACCATCCCACTGCGCCTTCATCGGGTTGTACGGCGGCACGACGAGGATCTCTTCACCGGTCTTCGGAACGAGCACGAGCGCGCAATCGGGCTCCTCGACGCCGGTCAGATACCAGAATGTGTGTGATTGATGGAACCGCTCGTACGTCTCGATCGAAGCAGCGCCACGAACGAGGATCACACCCCCGTCGACACTCGCCATGAGCGCCTGACGACGCCCGCGGAAGAACTCATGATTGGGCGGATCGATGCGCGATCCGATCTGCCCCTTCGGCTGCAACGACGGTGACGGCACCGAGGTCGACGCGTCGTCGACCGATTGCCCGGTGGAAGTCCCCGCGAGTCCCCACGCCCCGAGAAGGGTCAGCAGGACGGTCGTTGTCTTCTTGCTCATGCGGCCGACTCCAACATCAATGGATCCTTCAAGTGCACGACCTCGAGATCGCGCCGGGTGTCGATCAACAATCTCGCGACAGCATAGGCCGCCAGCAGCGCGAGTTGGTAGGTCGCGACGGCAAGGAGACCCGCGATCGCACCTGCCCAAAGGCGATCGCCCGCGAACTTCAGCACGAACGAACATGCGGCAAGACCGAGGACACCAACCAGCGTGACGATGCCAAATCCGAGCAGACAACGAATCGGGTGGAAGAACAGGAAACCGATCGCTGAGAACCACGCCCGGATCGCGGATCGGCGCTCGAAGGCAACGAGGTGCGTCAGTGCGAGGCGGCGCAACATCCAGAGCTTCCACACGCCAATGGCAAAGATCGCTTCGCGCAAGACGTCGTAGCGGAAGAGCGCGGTCTCGTCGCCACCGTGAACGAAGCGCTTCTCGAGGATCGGCACCGCGATGTCGCCCCAGATCCAGCGCCAGGCAAGCACCAGCACGACGAAGACGAGCCACGTGCGCAACGACGCGAAGACGTACCGCCCGCTCTGCGCGAAGAAGTCCGAGACGCGGATCGCCCGCGGCCGAACGCGTTCGCGTCGATCGACGACACCGCCGATCGTCGCCGCACCCCCCGCAAAAAAGATCCAGAGTCCGAGTGCGATGAGCCCCCATGAGTCGATCGACGGACGCACTCCATCACGTAGCCGTTCGACTTCGTCGAGCATCATCGCACCGAACTCGCCGCGCGCTCCCGGCAGCCGATCGAGCGCATCGCGCAAATCGCCGTACACCGGCAACACGAATGCCGCTCCGAGGCCCGCGAAGAGCAAGGTCAAGCAGAGCCAAATACGCCACGCCTGGAACACGCGAGCAATCGCGATGAATCCCGAGGCCAAGACAGGTCGATCCGTCACGGGAATCATCCGATCGCTCCGAAGTAGCCGAGAACGGACTCGAACCAGAGCCAGAGACGCAACGTGCGTCGCTTCGCCGGCTTCGCGTCCACCGCTCGGGTCCAACCGTTGTTGAGTAGATTCGCGTCGAGCACGAGCTTGCCGACCGGTGCTTCGCCGACTTCGAATGCCGTATTCGGTGGGTCGACGTCGACTCGATCGAGTTCGCCACCACGCTGCGCGAGGACGTCCTGATCGAACGTCCACGACTTCCATGGCGCGCGGCGCTCACGTTGTTGTGCAAGTGTCCAAACATCTTCGATGGTCGAACCATCCGCGAACGTGAAGCGCACGCTCACCGGCGCACGCAGCTCGCCGAAGTTGCGCACGAACACCCGCGCTTGCTTGCGCGTGTCGCTTCGTTCGTCGTCGTCGAAACGCCCGGTGCGCTCCGGCTCGTCACCGTGATCGACACGTTCGATCCCGTAGTCGAGGAGCTTGGCAGTCGTCAATGCTTCGCGTGCGAAGTCGCCGATCTCGTCGCCACCGAACTCACGCACCGTCGCGACGAAGTCGTCACCCGTCGGATGCGCGAACCGCGCTCTTTCGTGGAATCGACGCATGCACGGCCACCACTTCTCGGGTCCCATCATCCGCTCGAGCGTCGCGAGGATCGTCGCGGGCCGCGGATACGAGTTGGTGCGATAGCTCTGACGATCGAGGAACTTCCAAGCCGCGGTGCGCACGACATCCTTGGTCGGCGCAGCGAGGTATCCGAGACGATCGTTCCAGAGATTACGGAACGAGCGCTCCTCGTAGCTGAGGAACGGCAGTTCGCGCGCCGCCTGCAAGATCGGCGTCTTGCCGAAAAGCGTCCCGTCGAACTTCGCTTTGTCGAAGAGATCGTGCACCTTCTTGCCGTCGACTCCCGCGATCGACAGTCCCGAAACGAGCCAGTCTTCGACCGGCAAGCGCTCCAGCGTCGCGACGGAGTTCCAGCCCTTCGGCCCGCGTGCCACGAAGCGCCCTGGCGCAACACCACCGTAGACGAACGGACCGAACGTCGTCGTGAGGATCGGATTGCCCACGTTCGATCCCGGACTCGCGACTCGCAAAGGCGTTGCATACGCGAGGTCCTGCGTCCGACCCTCGCTGTACGAGTTGACACCTTCGTCGAGCCAAGGTTCTTCGGGCTCGTTGTTGGCGGATAGGCCATACCAGAACTGGTGACCGAACTCGTGGACCGTCACCCCCTCGGGTTGCAGCCGCTGTGGGTGCAACAGGTAGCGCGTTCCACACGTGATCAACGTCGGATATTCCATCCCCCCACCGAGGCGTTCCCAGCCCTTGTCGGTGCACGGATCGACGACAGTCAGTGTCTCGTACGGATACGCACCGAACCGCGTGCCGAAGAAGCGCAAGGACTCCTCGATGGCCCGACGATGCCTTCCGACCTGCTCTGGCGAATCGTGCTCGGGATGCAGCAGCATGCGCACGTGCACACTGCCGAGACGGAGCGCATCGTCACTCAGCGCGAGCTCCTTCTTGAGGATCCCCGCAACCGGATCCGCAGGCCGAGTGTCGCCCGCGAACTCCCACTCATGCACGCGATAGTCAGGATCGGTGACCCAAGCGAAGTCGTGTACGTCCTCTTGCACGAATCGTCGAATCTCACGATTGCCCTCAATGGTCGACTCCCCGACTTGTTTGCCGGTCGCACCGAGTGGCCACCCCTTCGGCGTGTCGATGGTGACGTCGTACGATCCGAAGTCCGCGAAGAACTCCGTGTGCGCGTGGAACTGATGACAGTACCACTCAGCAGGCGCATCCGACGCTGCACCGCTCGGCGGTTCTTGCAAGACACCGAGCTTGGGAAACCACTGCGCGATCATGAAGAAGTTGCCGGGCCCCCAACCGGTCCGTCGATACGCCTTGGGCAGGTCCGCGACGAACTCGGTCTCGATCACGAGTTCGGTACCCGGGGCGAACGACTGCGCCAACGGGATCATCGCGACCGTGCGATCGTCGGAGTTGTCGTCGTCGGGCTGGATGTACCGAAGCCCTGACATGAGATCGACCGCCTGCGATTCCGGTGGCTTCACCTTCAGCTCGAGGAATCGAATCGAACCGAACTCCTCTTCGCCCTCGTATCGCTTGCGCGCCTTGGCGGACTCTTCGCGAAGGTGCGTCGAGCGCACGTTGCGGAATGCGTTGAGGTAGAGATGGAAGCGCAACTCGTTCGTCGCACGGGACGTGCGGTTGCGGTACACGATGGTTTGCGAACCACGGAGTCGCTTCGCGTCGGGTTCGAGATGAACCTTCATCGTGTACGAAACGCGCCGCTCGCTCTGGGCTGGCAACGCGGAACGACCCGAATCGAACGTCTGTGCGTGGAGCCCGGTTAGGCTGTTCCCACCGAACGCAACGAGAGCGAGAAGCGACATCAGGCCCGCGACGGGCGCGGATGACGGCAGGCGATAAGGCATCACGCGATCAGCCTACCAGGCAAACCGAGGACGCCGAGCGACTGGTGCTATGCGAGCGACGCACGACCGCACGAATGACACCCGCACTTCCGAGTGCCGAGCATCGCACGTCGCCATTGCCATCGCGCTTTCACGACGTCGAGCGAGTGGGGTGTCTCAGAAGTTCGCACGGTTCGTTTCCGGCCAGCTGCACGCCTGGTGTCGTTGCGCTCCCTCGGCGTATTCGCGCTACGCTCATGCGGAATGACGACCACGGCGAACGACACGGCGAACGAGGCGACGACGATTCGTGACGCGCTCGACAGCGGTGAGATTCGCGAGGTGCTCGCGATCAGAGCGTCACGCCTCGGCGACTTGCTGATGACGACACCGACGCTCGATGCATTTCGACGACGCTTCGACAAAGCTCGGATCACGTTGCTCACGAATCCCTACAGCGCCGCGATCGTCCAAGGTAGTCCGTCCGTGGACTCGACGATCGTCTTCGAAGGGCGCGAGCGCGACCTCGTCGGGCGGCGAGGCAAGACTCTCGCGGGACGCCTGCGCGGTCATTACCAGTTGTTGCTCGCGTTACGTCCGCGGCCCGAACTCGCAGACTTCGCCCGTCGCGCGGACATCGCCCACGTGTTTCCACCCGGCGCTCAATCCGAGCGCCGCGACCGGCACGTCGTCACGCAGTGTTACGAACGCATCGCGCCTCTCGGTCTACCCGCGACGGGTCCCGGACCACTCCGCGTGACGCTGTCCTCGCGCGAGCTCGACGAGGTGCAGTCCGCGCTCGGCCTCCGACAGCCCTTCGTTCAAATGCATCCCGGCTGCGATGAAACGATGCGCATCTGGCTGCGCCGTGGAGTTCGACGGCGCGTCTGGCCAGCGGAGAGTTGGATAGAACTCATCGACGAGATCCACGCTCGATCGGCTCTCGATGTCGTCTTGACGTCGGGAAGTTCCGTCGAACATCGAATCAATCAAGAGATTGCCAGCAAGGCGAAGCGTCGTCCGAAACTCGCCCACCGCCTTCCGCTTCGCCAGCTCATGTCCCTATCGAGCCTCGCGCGCGCTTGCATCACGATCGATACCGGACCGATGCACCTCGCGACGGCGGTCGGCACGCAGCTCGTCGGCCTCTACGGCCCGAGCCCAGTCGACTACACAGGGCCGTGGGCACCGAACGGCACGGCGGACGTTCTGCGCGCCGATCTTCCGTGTATGCCGTGTCAGGGCAAGAACGTCCACTGCCCTCGCAACGTGTGCATGGAAGAGATCCGAGTCCACGACATCGTCGCGTGTCTCGAACGACGAGCGATCCTGAGCTGAACTCGCCTCAGAGCCGCATCGTCTTCTCAGCGGTCGTGGCCTCCTCGCGGCGCATGGCCGACGAGCGACGACGCTTGTCCGCGCCGACTTCGTAGCTCTTGAGCTTGTTGTAGAGCGTCTTGGTGTCGATGCCGAGGATGCGGGCTGCTCGGGACTTGTTTCCGCCCGTGCTCGCGAGGACCCGGAAAATGTGCCGCTTTTCGAGCTCGGCGAGCGACAGCGACAACAAGTTGTCGGGATCGGGTTCGCCGAGGCACTCGAGCAGCTTCGGCCCGACGTGCTTCCCGTCGATCAGGACGAACTGAGCCTGGCCGCCTTCGAGTTTTCCGCGTAGTTCCTCGAGGCTGTTCACCGCCTCTGACGGGACTCGCGACCTCCCGAGGTCATCGACGAGCTTCTGCAGAGACGCTTGCCCCTGCTCTTCGCCCGAGAAGAGATAAAGAGTGTTTCCGGGTGCCATGAAATGGTCCTTTGGTTGATGGGTAACTCAACCGAGGCTTCCCGGGGGCATCCCTGGCCGGGGGCGGACGGGCGGGAAGGCGACTCCACGGTATGAGACCCGTTCTTTTACGGTGCAGATCGTCACGTGTGGGAAATCGTGCCGAAAAAAGTTGACACCGATCGCCTCGACGACCTCTTCGACGTCGCGAGTTCTCACGTGCGAGAATCGAAGGAAACGCTCGAACTCGCGCCAAGGTCGAGACTTGCACGCGGCGTTTCCCGTTCGCGGCCGCAGCAGCGCGAGTCAGCTCAATTCGTCGGGATCGCCGCGCCCGAGATCTGGATCGGCAGCATCCGTGTGATGTAGAGCGTGATGAAGTCGTTGACGTCCGCGATCATCGACGTCTGGCAGTAGACGACGTCCCCGGGCAGGACCATGAAGTCCGGGGTACCGTCCAACAGGACTCCGCTCATGTTGACGCGGTGCGTGCGGACCTGGTCGGCGTTGCCGTAGTAGCGCAACACACGCACGTCCTTCCACTTGGCGCGAATATCGAGCCCACCGGCCGATGCGATCGCCTGTGCGAGCGTCATCCCCGGTGCGTAGAGCATCGGGCCCGGCCTGCGGACTTCGCCGGTGACGTAGACCGTGTTCGCCGAAGCCTCGGCGAGCGAGACACTGACCTCGGCGTCCTGCAGGACCTTGCCATATGCGGCCTGGACCTCGCGGCGGAAACCACCGATCGACTTTCCACCGGCGCGAAGCGCATCCGGAATGCGCCTCAGGTTGACGGTGCCTTGCGGCGACACGATCGCCTCTTGTTGCAGGTCTTCCGACGGATAGACGTCGACGAGGATCTTGTCTCCCGGGCGAAGGACGTAGTCGCGATCCATGAACGCGGACCACTCGCGTACCATCGCTTCTGCATCGAACGGTGGCGCGCTCGAGCACGCCGCGAGCCAAAGCACACCGCACAGCGCGGCGAGGAGCGGAGAACGGGAAAGCGCCTTCGAGGCCTTGACCATGGGGATTCCTGACCGGGGAACACGCGTGATCGAAGCACCACGCATCCCTTCCTGTCGGCGCTACCGGGCGTGCAGACTTAGCGGCCTCGCAAAAAACCTCGGGTGCTTCAGCGCAACACGATGCGCGGCTCGTCTGGCGCCGCAACGGGAATCGGGCTCCCTTCTTCGTCGCGCGGGGCGAGGGCTTCGAGCAGGAGATCCCGCAACAGCACGGGATGACGCCTGCGCTCGGTTCCCAGCGTGAACGCGTGTGCACCGTCGCCGCCTCCAGCCAAGAAGCTGTTGGTCGCCACGCGATAGCGCATGGTCTCGTCCAGTTCGACCTTCTCGGGCAGGAGCCAGATCTTGCCGATCCGCGGATTCGTGTCCGGCTCGAGGATCTCGTATCCGATGCCGGACACTTCGAAGGGACGGTGCGCCGTCGCGAGGCCCTCGCTGAGCGCGGTGCGTAGCTCGCCACCGAGGAGATCCATCGAAACGACGTCATTGGTGAACGGTAGGAGTTCGTACACGTCCCGCTTCGTGACGACGCCAGCCGGCAGACTGGTACGAATTCCGCCACGGTTCATCACGCCGATGCGCGCAGAGCCCGCTTCTCGAATCAGATCGGACAGTAGATTGCCCGCGGTCGTCGAGACGGTGACTCCGCGCGCCCCCTCGAGTGGCCTCGTGAGTGCTCCGACCGGTGCATCCCATTCGGCAGCGATGTCGCGTGTGTGTTCCTGGATCCAGTGAGCGACCCCTTGTTGCTCATCTGTTCCTGGATCGGCTGTTTGTTGATCGCTTGGTGTTTCGACGACGAGCGCACGGTTGACGGCACGAGCGATCTCGATGGTCTTGTTCGTGGCGTCGACACGGAGTTGGACGAGGTAGTATTCACTCGCCTTGCCTCCTGTCTGGACGATCGTCGTGTCCCCCACGCGCACCGGCTCTTTCAGGCTCGTGTGACTGTGCCCTCCGAGGATCAACCGCACCTGCGGGAAGCGTGCGGCGATCTCGCGATCCTTCTCGAATCCACAGTGAGTCAGCAGGACGACGGCATCGCTCTCGCGAGCGACACGCGGCAGCTCGCGCGTCAAGCAATCGAGTTCGTCCTCGAACTCGAAGCCGCCGAACGGTCCGGTCGATTGCACGCGCGTGTCCTTCGTCACGAGCCCGATCAGAGCGATCCGCACGCCGCGAACGGTTCGGACCACGTGGGATCGCAACCACGGCGGCCTTATCCCGTCCTTTCGCACGACATTCGCGGCAAGGACCGGATGCCTCGCGCGAGCCACGAGCGCTCGCACGTTGTCGGAGCCGAAGTCGAACTCGTGGTTGCCGAGGGTCGCGAAGTCGAGACCGAGTTCGCGCTGCAAGTCGACGACGAGTCGCCCCTTGGACGTGTTGCCTTCCGGCGTTCCCTGGAACCAATCCCCACCGTCGGTCATCCAGAACGTGGCGCCACGCTCGACGGCGCGCCGCCGCTGTTCGCGCACTTCGCGTGCGAGCGCCAGGACACCACCGCGTGGTCGTGGCCCGCGTAATGGACGAAACTGCCCGTGGAAGTCGTTGATGTGCAGGATCACGAGATCCGACTGCCGCTCCGTCGCGCTTCCGGCTGCGTCCTGCTGCTGTGGCGCTAAGGTGGCGACGACCGGAAGCGGAGGTACCAGCGTGAGAGTAGGGGGCGACGATGCCGCGTGGGCGGCACTTGCGGGGAACCGTGCCACGACGAACGACGTGCACAGGAAGACGGCGTGGCAGAAGACGCGTACGACGGGCAGCATGACCGAGCACGATAACGCGCGTTCTGGCCGCCGGATGCGACGAGCCCCACACAACAGGGCGCTCGGAATGCTCACGAGCTGGATGCCCATGGCCCTCGGGACCACGGTCGTCCTCGGTGCGTGTACCCCGATCTCGGACCTCGACGTGCATCGCTATCGGGGCTCGGGCCTCGCAGCCACGACCAGCGAACCCCGCTCGCCCGACAACGCCGCGAACGAAGCCGAATCGACGAACGGGCGCGCCATATCGGCACGAATCTTCGGCAACGGCACCCGGACGATCTTGCTTCTCGGCGCGATCCATGGGGACGAACCCGGGTCGCACTTGCTGGTTCGGGACATCGAAAACTGGGTACGACGTCGTCCAGAGGTGTTGCAGGGTTTGCGCCTCGTGTCCGTGAGTCCCGTCAACCCGGACGGGCTCGAGCAGGGCACACGACGCAATGCACGCGGCGTGGACCTCAACCGGAACTTCCCGTCGAGGAACTTCAAGCCGGGTGGTGGGCGCGGCCCGAGCCCGTTGTCCGAGCCCGAGTCACGATTCTTGCATCAGCTCCTCCTGAGACACGACCCCGCGCTCGTCCTCTCGGTGCATCAACCACGGCACAGCGTCAATTGGGACGGCCCCGCCGAGGATCTCGCGCGCGCGATGGCCGAGCGCTGCGGATATCGCGCCGAGGCGACGGTCGGGTATTCGACGCCGGGCAGTCTCGGGTCCTACCAGGGCATCGATCGAGCTCGCCCCATCATCACTCTCGAACTGGGACGACACCCCGCACCCGGAACGACGTTCTTCGAGGAGACGCAGGCTGCGATCGAATACGCCTTCGCATGGACGCGTAGCTTCGGAGCAGCGGGTCCGGATCGAGGGGATTGAGCTGTCGGCGCAGGCAGAGTTCCGGGGTAGGAGTTTTTGCAAGCACGCTGCGTCGGACCGAATCTGAACTTCGGACCCTGCCGAGTCTTCTCGATAACGACATTCATGGCTTCCGCGACACGCACCGATCCAGTCTTGCTGGCGAGTTATCAACGCGCCGTCCACGACTACGCGGATCTACTCAAGTCCTTTGCTGCCAGGCTCTTGGCAGATGATGCGGACTGGGCCGAAGACGTCGCGCAGGACGCGTTGCTCGCCCTCTACCGGCATCTGCACGACGTGCCCGAGTCCGCCTGGCGACCGTGGCTCTACCGCGTAACCCGCAACTTGTGCCTCGACCGCCTGCGGAGGCGCAAACATCGCCCCAAGAACTTCCGGGACTTCGCGGACGAAGAAAACCGCGATCCCGTCCCCCCGAGCCGCATCACGAATCGCCCCGAGATCCACGCGCAAGAAGAAGAAATGCAGCGCGACCTCGAGAAGGCGATCGCCGAACTACCACCACGCTTCCGCGAAGTCTTCCTGCTCTGTGAGCAGCAGGGAGTCAGCTACGAGGAGGCCTCCACGATTCTCGACGTCCCGTTGAAGACGATCAGTACCCGTTTGTTCCGTGCTCGGCAGCGCCTGATGAAGGCCATGGCGAGCCATCTCGAAGATTGAAGACCATGAGCGACAACCGCCCCACGACTGACGCTTCGTGTCGTTCGATCCGGTCCCGTCTCGGCGAAGCCCTCGACCACAGGCTCGGGAGTCCGGACTCGAAGCGCGTCCGCGAACACCTTCTCGCGTGCAAGACCTGCCGCGGCGAATACTCGATGCTCACGCGTTTGCAACGGGCGACGCGCGAGCTGCCGACCGAACGCGTCACCGACGACTTCCGCGCGCGCCTGATCGAACGGATCGAGTCCGGCGAAGGCGCGAGGCCCGACATCCTGCAGCACCCGATGTCGATCGCGGGTCGCATCAAGCTGTTCACGTCGGGCGCACTGACCGCTGCGGCCCTGCTCGTCTCGGCGTGGCTAGTGTACGACGGCCTGCGAACGCCGTCGAATCCGCAATCGATGCCGATCGAACTCGCGAGCCTCGCTGGGCCAAACGACACTCTTCGGCCCGTCGACGCCAACGGAATCGGACTCCGCGCGGTGCAGAAGCCGCGAGAACTCTTCGATGGCCTGCGTGCGCAAGCTCCGCGACTCGCATCCCAGCCACCGAAGCGCGCGATGGCACAGCTCCGCGAACAGAGCGAAGCGTTGATTCAGAGCATTCGCTTCGTCAATGCGCTCGATGGCACCCTGTTCGAACTTCCACCGGACGTGCGCACGAGCTACGTCGAAGCAGAACGCACGGCGTCCGCCATCGTCGAAGAAGCACAGCGCAGCAACGACTCGAGAGCATCGGTCGACCGCATCGTTGCCCTGTTGCAGCACGGTCCGACGCTCGAACCGACGATCCGCGTCACGATTCGACTGCGGTCCTCGGAGCCGGTCGATATCGCGAGCATGCTCCAGCGTCACTCGAAGAGCATGGAAGAGCTGAGTCAGTATCTGCGCTTCTTCAACGAGCACCTGCTCCGGCAGGGCGACGTCGTCGCGCCGGCGGCAGAAATCTGGGGCAGCCCAACGCTGCGACTCGGCAATCGCTGAGTCCCCCTCGCAGCGTCGAAGTGCTCAAACGTCGACGATGCGCACGTAGCCGTTCGTGTTCGCTGGCGTCGCACCGGTCTCTTGCAGGAAGGTGCAATCGCGGCAGTAGGACGTCAGCCTCCCGGTCACGAGACCCTCACGTAGCTCACGGTAGGCCGGGCCGTTCCAGATCTCGAGGAAGGGGGTTTCATTGACGTTGCCCACGATCGGGCGACCGGTCTGACAACACGGTGCGACGTCACCTTGCTGATCGATGAAGGCCGTGCGCCATGGGAAATTGCAGTAGTAGGCCCCTTGCCAATCGGCGGGTCGCTCGGCCGTCAAGAGCTGTTGGTCGACGTCGACCGAAGTCGTCGTGCTCGTCTCGTTCCCTGCATCCCCGCGGGCTGAAGGCGACGCCGTGGGTTCGCGGTCCTGCATCGTGCGTGAAGTCGAATCGTGCACCGGCGTCTCCGGCTTCGGCTCGATAGCGGCGCTTTGCGCCGTGACGGTCGCGCTCGCATCTTCGCACCAACTCGCGAGGTGCTTGGCCGAGTCCAGCGGGAGGGTCTGTGGCAAGCGCACCTCCACGCCGAGTTCGCTGGCGCGATCTCGAGCGGCAGCGAGCGCGCGATTGACGCGCTCGGGTTCGTGGAGCGGCGACGAGGCGAGGAGTTGCCGGTCATAGACGATCAGGAAGACCGCAGTGACGAGAGGAATGTCGTGGTCGGCCGCGATCTCGACGATGGCCGGCAGTTCGTCGATGTTCTCGCGCAGGATCGTGCAGTGGAGATTCAGGCCGAACTCGGCGGGAGGTTCGAGCTCGCTGCGCAAGCGCTGCAGTTCGCCCAAGTTTTGCATGACGACATCGAAGTCGGCGCCGGTGCGCACGTAGTCGAAGGTCTCCTTGGTCGCACCATCGAACGAGATCGTCAGATTGGACAGCAGCGGTAGGGAGCGCCGTAGGCGATCACCGCACATGAGCATGCCGTTCGTCGTCATGTCGAGCCGGCATCCGTAGTGCTCGACCTTGTCGAGCAAGTCCTCGAAGTAGGGCAGGAGGAAGGGCTCACCCGACAGCGTAGGGTTCACGATGGCGATGTGCGGGAAGGCGACGTCCGACCAGAGTTCGAAGGCGCTCTTCTCCATCGTGAAGCGCTTGACGCCGTGGTCGCGCAGCTTCTCGCGTGCCATTTCGCAGCCGCACATGAAGCAGTGCAAGTTGCAAGCGCCCGTGAACTCGAAGACCATGCGCAGCGGCCACGCGTCGACAGTGCTCCGACCTTCGGCTTCGGCCGCCAGCGCGCGCTGCCGGTTTTGACGAGTCATGAGGCGGTAGTCGAAGCTCATGCAGAGACTATATGTGCGGCTTCAAAACGTCGCGAGACGCCGTGCTGGCGCTCCCCTCCGTGCGGGTCCCGAGCGGCGAGTTCGAAGTGCTTGCTGCTGCCTCCGATGCCCATTGCTACCGACGGTTGCGCGTAGCCACCAACGCTCGATTCACGGGTGTCCCGCGTCTTGATGGGACGGTGCGATTCCGCAGAATCATGTGACGCTTTCGGCAGTTCGCATACGCCGCGCATGACGGTGCTCGAAGGACGCGTACCGACAGCCGCGGACGCACGTCTGCGACGGGATGTTCGACCCCTGCCGATTCGCTCTCGGGCGTTCCGAGTCCAGTGGGACCCTCGACTCCAGCATCCGTGGAGTGAACCTGGCACACAGCTTGCGCTCAGGCGAGGATGACCTTCGTGTTCCGCCTCCTGCGATCACCGCTCGCGCGTCGACTCACTCTGCTCTTCTTGCTGGCGAGCGTCCTGCCACTCGGCGGTGCGGGATGGCTCATCCTGAAAGGTCTCGAGCGCGCGAGCCTCGAGGACGCGACGCGGCGCCAGAGCCTCGTCGCCGAGGGTGCAGCCGGCCTCGTGCGCCAATGGGTGGCGCGGAGCAGTGACAAGCTCGAGACGATGGCGCGTCTCGTCTCGAGTGGCAGCTTCGGCGCCAAGACCGCAATGGAGCAGATCGAAGTGCTCGTCGAAGCGACGAAACTCTTCCTCGAAGTGCAGCAGATTGCCGGCACGGAAACGCAGCCTGAGTTGATCGCGCAGACGATGCAGACCGACTACGCGCAGGCTCAGCGTGCGGTTCCCAATGTACGCGCCCTGCTCGAGTCGCGCTTCCACGCGAATGCGCAGCAAGCCATCGTGCGCGATCCACTTTCGCAACGAAGCCAGTTCCGGTCCAAGACCATCGAGCGAAGCTTCGGATTCAGGGCACTCCCCATCTCCGTGCCCTATGGCGACGCTAACTCGAACGCGGGCGGAGCCTTGGTCGGCTATCTCGACATGCGCCGACTCGACGAGGCGCTCGCTGGCCTCGTGCAAGGCGACATGCGCATCGGAGTGCGATCGGCGAAGTCACTCGGCAAGACAAAAGACGATGCCAGTGTCGAGATCGCGGCCAGTGGTCCGGAGATCGCCGACGAGATCCGCACCGAGACAGCCGTCGCCTACGGCGACTGGACGGTTCGCGTGACGGAACCCCGTGCACGTATCGACGAGGGCTACCTGAGGGCGCGGCACCTCGTCGTGATCGGTATCGGTATCGCGATCGCGCTCGCGAGCCTCGCGAGCTTCGTCTTCGCGTCGCGCGTCTTGCGGCCCGTCAACAAGTTGACCGCGACCGCAACGCAACTCGAACACGGCAACCTGTCGGCCCGCTGCGGCATCGACCGTCACGACGAGATCGGTCAACTCGGCCGCAGCTTCGATGCGATGGCGGCCGCACTCGAGACGCTCGACGACGCGAAGTCCGACTTCATTCGAACGGTCTCACACGAGCTGCGCACGCCGCTCACGTCGCTCCGCCTCAGCGTCGCCAACCTGGCCGATGGCGTCGTGGGTCCGCTCGAAGAGCGTCAGCAGGTCGTCGTCGAGCGCATTGCCCGTGACGTGGACCGACTCGTCGCGCGTGTCGGTGACCTCCTGGCCCTGGCGAAGATCGAAGCCGGCGTGGAGAAGGCCCGGATCGCTGACATCGATCTCTCGGAGCTCGCGCGCGGCATGGTCGAAGCGCTCCGTCCACTCGCGGACACCCGCGGCGTTCGCCTCGAGACTCGCGGTGCGGGACGTGGACGAGCCGATCGCGGCATGCTCGAACGCATGGTCGTCAACCTGGTCGACAACGCGATCAAGTTCGGGCCAGAGAAGGGCACGGTGACGGTCGCCATCGAGGGCGCGACGCTGACCGTCTTCGACGACGGCGGCGGCTTCGAGGACGAGCGTCTCTTCGAGGCCTTCGTGCAAGACGAGTCGGATGGGGTCAAGAACCCGGGCGTAGGGCTCGGGCTCTCGATCGTGCGCAAGCTCGCAACCCTCCAGAACGCCGAGCTCGAACGCGTGCGAGCGCCACGACATGGCTTCCGCATCACCGTCGCGGAGGCGAAGCGTTGAAGCCCAGCCTCCTCATCGTCGACGACGACGCCGCCATCCTCGATTCCTTACGTGAACGCTTCGAGGCTCGCGGATACGCGGTCACGACCGCGCGCAACGGCGAGGAAGCTCTCGAAGCCCTCAACAATCGTCCGTCCTTGGCCTTGCTCGACCTCGAGCTACCACGCGGTGATGGCCAGAGCGTCCTCGAAGAAGTCGCGCGACGCGGTATCGACACGACGATTCTCGTGATCACGGCGCACGGCAGCGTCGAACGCGCCGTGCGCGCGATGCGCGCAGGCGCCTACGACTTCGTCGAGAAGCCCTTCGACACGGGCCTGCTCGAGCAATCGATGCAGCGCGCGCTCGAACGAAGCCGGCTCGTGCGTCGCGTCGAGGCGACGCGCGCCGAGACCGCGACGACGAAGCTCGTCGCGGAGTCGAAGCCCATGCACGACTTGCTCGATACGGCTCGCAAGGTCGCCGAGAGCAACTCGAGCGTTCTGATCCTCGGTGAGAGTGGCACGGGCAAGGAGCTGCTCGCACGCTTCCTCCACGAGCACAGCCACAGAGCCGATGCACCCTTCGTGCCGATCCACTGCGCGGCACTGTCGGAGTCGTTGCTCGAGTCCGAGCTCTTCGGGCACGAGAAGGGCGCCTTCACTGGTGCGGTGGCGCGCAAGAAGGGGCGCCTCGAGATCGCGCACGGAGGCACCGTCTTCCTCGATGAGATCGGCGATCTGCCCGAGAGCTTCCAAGTCAAGCTCCTGCGCGTGCTCCAAGAACGCAGCTTCGAGCGCGTTGGTGGAACGACGGAGCTTCGCGTCGACGTGCGCATCCTCGCGGCGACCCATCGGGACTTGCAGCAACGGATCGGCGAAGGCGCGTTTCGTGAGGACCTCTTCTATCGCCTCAACGTGATCTCGCTCACCCTGCCACCGCTGCGCGATCGTCCTGGCGACGTCGTGGCGCTCGCGCGGAGCTTCGTCGAAGTGCTCGCCAAGGACCTCGGCAGCGCCGAGCCCGAGCTCGACGACGACGCCATCGATGCGTTGTGCAAGCACAGTTGGCCCGGAAACGTACGTGAGTTACGCAACGCCATCGAGCGCGCGCTCGTCCTCGGCGACGGTGTGAGCATCACGACGGATGACCTGCCGATCGACATTTGGTTCGGCGGCAAGGACGCGGAAAGCGCGAGGGATCCTGTTGGCTTCCACGCGCAGGTCGAGGCTGCTCGCTTGCGCATCCTCGAAGAGGCGCTCGCGGCGTGCGACGGAAACCGCACGCGCGCCGCCGAGCGGCTCGGCCTGCAGCGAACCTACTTCGCGCGGCTCTGGAAGAAGTACGGCCGCGACTGAGCGAGACGCGTCGTGCTGTATCCATTCGGATACGGTCCCTGTATCTCTTCGTGTAGACGGTTCGGTCCTGGGCCCTTGGCAGCGTGTCTGCGCGGGTGGCATCACAGTTGCCATGCACAGAGCATGAAGCCGCGATCCACACTCCGAATCCTCGTGCCCGCAGTCCTGTCATGGGCGACCCTATCCACCACGGCCTCGGCGCAAGACATCGGCAAGCGAGTCGTCGAGAACCGGATCAAGGAGGCCTTTCACCCCACGAGCGTCGCGCCGTCCATTATGTCGTCCACTCCGGGACTCGTCAGCTGGCATGGGTCGTTCGCCGCTGCGCTCACCGCATCGCGAACGAGCAAAAAACCTGTGCTGCTCTTTCAGCTACTCGGCCGCCTCGACGACCCCTTCTGCTGAACCAATGCGCGTATTGCGAGAAGCGTGCTCTTCTCCGACAAGAATCTGGCCGCCTACATGAGCGAAAACTTCGAGTGCGCGTGGCAAGAGTTGCGACCCGTGCCGAAGGCGAGCATCGACTTCGGCAACGGCCGCGTTCTGAAGCGAACCTTGGCCGGCAACGTCGCGACCTGGATCTGCATGCCCACGGCTTCGCCTGCGAGCACGTCGGACGCCAACGATCCAGCGAACCGCGTCATCGACGTGATTCCCGCGCTGTTCACGATCGAGCACTATCAGGCTCGTCTCGCGGCGGCCCATGCCCTCCACGGAGAGGTACGCGACCTCGACGATGCGACGACCGTCCTCGCCGACTGGCACCGGCAGCGTTCGGTGCAGATCAACAACAAGGCTGCAAATGGACCCGCTGGCGACCCACACAGGACAAAGTATGCAGCACCGCGTTCACTCAACACGACGTTTCTCGCCAAGGCCATGGTCGAGAGCGGCGTCAAGCTCAAGCGCAGCTTCCTCGTCGAGGACAGCGCCTACAACCGTGCGGTGCGTTCGCCCCAGGCCCATGCACTCCTCGCGACACCTAGAGAACGCGAAGCTCCGAACGAGGTCGCGAGCCTGACGCCGCAGCTCTTCAAGAACGTCCTCGGCGTCGACTTGGATGATCCCTACCTCGGACTCGCACCCTACGTGCTCGGTGGCGAGATCGGGCGCCACTGACCGCGGTCGCGCAACGACCGCGGCATGACGACGATCACGTGCGCCGCTTACGTCGCTTCAAGAACGGCGCAGCGAGCAAGAACAGACTGCCGACGGCGATCGCGAACCACGCGACGCGCTCGGAGTGCTCGAGGGACCCCGCGGGGAGGTCCTTGATCGCGAGTGCGACCTGCACGTCGCTTCCCTGGAACGCGAACGTCGCGTAGCCGATCGCGCGGAAGAGGAAGAACGTCGAATCGACACGCTCCTCCATGATTCGCGCCACGTGCACCTGCCCGAGCAGCAGACCTCCGGCGCCGAGCAGGAGACCTGCGAGAATGATGAGGGCGACGCGGAGGATCTTGACGACGGACATCGATTCACCGGGACAGCGAAGCTTCGAACTCGGCTTCGATCTTCGCGCTCGTCGCGAGTAGCGCACGGATCTCTTCGTCGAGTTCGTCACCTTCGAGCTTCTTGGTCCACGACCGTACGACCACGTCGCGATAGCGAAGTCCCTTCCCGAGAGTCTTGCGCCAGGCGTGCGCTCGCTCGAACGCCCAGCGATACCGGGGTTCGTCGTTCGCGAAGCGATGTAGGAGGTCGGGTATCGCGTCGTCCCGTGGCATCGCCGCCGCGGTCTGCTGTTCGGCTCGACAGAGTCGCGAGATCGCCCGCGCGACCGAGGCCGCAGCCCAGACGTGGTCGGGACGCGGATCCGCGAGGTCGTCGTCGAAGTGCCAGCCGAATCCGAGACCGCCGCTGCGAATACGCGCGCTTTCGATTCCCTCGAGTGCTCGACGACCGCCGCGAACGTCGCCAGCCGCGATGCGCGCTTCTGCGAGCCACGCCGTCGCGAGCGGATTGCTCTCGAGCATCGGGCCTGGCTTCGCACCGGGTCGAAGGCGCCCGCACCACCCGAGCGTCCCGTCGCTCCGCAGGAGTTCCCGGATCGAGCGTGCCTGATTCGCGCAGACGTTCGCTACATGGTCTGCGGCGATGTCCATGCAGTCGGGCCCTCCGACGAGCAGAAGCGGTGCGGCCGGCCGGTCGTCGAGCGGGTCGACGAGCATCGGGATGCGCACGCGCCGCAGTAGCGACTCGACTTCGGTCTCGATCGAAGCACTCGGTCCTGCACGCAACACGTTCGAAAGCGGAAGCACGGGACTCGCCCGGCCCCAAGCAAGTGCATCGACTTCCGTTCTCTCGAGGTCCTGGGCTGGATCGCGGGACACTTCGAGGGCGGCAAGGAGTGTGTGCCCTTCACGCTCGAGTCCCGCATTCGCGAGAGCAGCAGCCGCATCACGCGTGACGTGCCCAGGCACCGCGCGACTCGTTCCGTCGGCTTCGAAATCGAAGATCGCACGCCCGTCGGGAGAGAGTCGATCGTGGAGTTGTCGAACCGCGATCGCGTACGCGTTCGCGAGTGGATCCTCGCTACGCGTGACCCGGCCGATGCGAGTTCCCAGCAAAGCGTCGTAGGTCGATGCGAGATCGAACCAGCCGAGTCCACGATGCTGCACGACCCGCAGCCGGCGGCGAGCGTCGTCCAGTGCGTTCGAGATCGTGAGGTAGACGAACGCCTGATCGCTGTCGATCACCAGCTTATGCCCCGTCCGAGCGAATCCGACGAAGCGAGCGACGACGTAGCGGCGAGCACCGGAAGCCTCGACGACACGAGACGCGACGAACGCACTCGGCGCGTTCTCGATCGACGCACCCTCGAACGTCATGACCCGGCCGCGGCCCACGACGCGTGCCATCAACACGTCGCCATAGCCCGTCGCCGAAGGCAGCGAGAGCCACTGCCACAGCGCACCCGTATCGACGAGTTCGAGGATCGATGGGGTCACGCCGCGGCGAAAGCGCGGATGTTGCCCCTGCTCGTGCCCCGTGACCGAACCGAAGCGCAGCCCGACCGCGCACGGATCACCTGCCCCCGACGGCTCACGAACCTCGACGCTTCGCACGTCGCCTCGAACGTCGATGCACCAGGAGACATCGACACCACACCGCACCGTTTGAGCGCGCGCGACGTGCTCGCTCAGCGGAATCGCCACCGCGAGCGCGATAGCGATCCAGAATCGTCTCAGCTGAGCTGCGGTAGCTTGCGACACGCCTCGAAGCGTTCCTTGTCCACGGCGTAGTTCATGGCCTCGTCGACGAGCACGCGGTTGTGGAGCACCAACTCGTACAACGCGTCATCCAACGAGCACATGCCGAGGCCACGGTTCTTCGCCATGATCGCACGGAGACGGTCGTATCGACCAGCCTCGAGTTCGCGGTGGACTTCTTCGGTATTGGTCAGGACCTCGAAGACCGGGACTCGACCGGTCCCGTATTGCTTGTGCACCAGCACTTGACACGCGACGACCCGGAGCACTTCGGCGATCCGGAATCGAATGTTGTCGCGTTCGTCCGACGGGAAGAACTGCTCGAGCTTGGCCATCGCTTGCGTGGCCGAACTCGCGTGCACCGAAGCGACGACGAGCAAACCGCTCGCCGCACTCGACAGCACCGCATCGACGGTCGCCGCGTCGAGGATCTCGGAGACGAACAACAAATCGGGACGGATGCGGCGCGCGAGGTCGATGCCATGTGCCATCGATTCGACGTGCTGGCCGACCTCGAGTTGTTGGATCAGGCACGTCCCGTCTTCGTGGACCTGCTCGATCGGATCCTCGACGGTGAGAACGTGGATCTCCCGCTCACAGTTGAGCGTGTGGATCAGCGCGGACTGCGTCGTCGTCTTGCCGCATCCGATCGGCCCCGTGAGGAGCACGAGCCCCGAACGCAGCGCGAGGAAGTCGTCGAGGTAGCGCGGCAGGCCGAGTTCGTCGAGCGACGGATGCTCGTTGCGGATCGGCTCGAGCACCAGCCCGTGACCGTCGATCAGCTGGAAGCAGTTCGCCTTGTACGTCGCTTTGTCATCGTGGTAGAGGAAGTGCACGTCGCCATCGCGCTCGTACGCATCCTGTTGCCGATCGTCGAGGAGTCCTCGGACGAGGCCGTCCAGCTCTGCCGGCTCGATCGGCGCACACTCGTGCCGGACGAGATGGTCGACGACGCGGAAGATCGGCACTTCCTTGGCTCGAAGGTGAATCGTCGTGGCGCCGAGCTTCTCGGCACAGAGGAGGATTTCGCGGAGGTCGATCATGGGACTCTCACCCTGCGGTGATCAGGAAGCGATGACGGTCCTTGGCGCGCGTGAATGCGTCTTCGATACGAATCCGACCTTCCTCGACCAATGCCATGAGCACGTCGTCCATCGAGCGAGACTCGCCCGCTTCGAAAGACAACAGAATCGGGATGCGGTCGTAGCGGCCTTCGGCGATCGCGCGTCGGAACGCGCGCGACGGGCGCACGACCTCGGTCGCGAGTACGAGACGGGTCTCGTCCGTACCACTGACTAGCTCTTGCTGCACGATGCCACGCAGACACGACGCGAGATTGCCGCGGAACTGATCGAGTACACCGCCCGGAATCCCGCGCTCGAGCCGCTCGAGCGCAGCAACACTGCTCGGCGACTGCATTCCGATGATCACGAGGTGCCCAGTCGATGCGAGCTGCATGCAGAGTTCGAGCGATTCGGCTCCGACGAGATTCCCCACGACGATCACGTCGGGGTCCTCGCGAAAACTACTGCGCAATGCGGCTGCCTGCGCAGCGCCGTCGTGCGCAACGCGTTTGCGTGTCACGAGCCCTGAACCCGAGTACGTGTACTCGTGAAACTCGTCGAGCGCCAAGACGTGCACCGGCTTGTTGCTCGCGATGTGCTGCACCATCGCTGCGATCGTCGTCGATTTCCCGGCGCGCGGACCACCCCCGACGATGACCAGTCCGGCGAGTTCGTCGAGCATCGAAGCGACCGACTCCCCGTGACCGAGATCCTGAAGTGACGGAACTGCGTCCGGAACCACGCGAATCATCGCACTCGGTCCATGACGGTCTTGGAAGATCTGCACGAAGCAGCTCTGACCGCGCGAGCCACCGAGGCGGACATTGACGTGTTGCTCCACTTCGAGTTGCTTGCGTGCGCTGCTGTCGAGCACCGCTCGCAAGAACGACTTCATCCAGCAGCGATCGATCGCGAGGTTGCTCAGGGGAGCAAGGCGACCGGCGCTGCGCGCGCGCGGACGGTGATTCTGCGACAGGATCAAGTCGGTCGCGTTGATCGTGCGGGCGCGTTCGAGGATCTCTCCCAGATCCGGGAGCTGTTCGTCGGCGTGCACGCCGAGGGCATCGTCGCGCACACGGGCGCGCGTCCGCCTTCGATCCTGGATCTTGAGAACGAGATCGAGCGTCTGCGCCGAGATCACGCCTTCTTCGAGCAGGACTTGCCCGACCGGCTTCCGCCAACCACCGAGTGATTGGATCTGCAAACAGCGTTCGACCTCCTCGCTACGGATGAACGGGCATTCGAGGAGGATGATTCCGAGGCGTGTGTCTTGCATGACGATCGTCCGCATTCGAAGCGGATGGAGAACACAGTGCTCCACGTCCGATCGACAACGGCGACTCCCCGGCTCAACCATGTCGGACCCGCTCGATGACAAGGAGGCTTCGCGTGCGAACCCGTACCAGCGCAATGCGCTGCGTCCGAGGCTATCATTGGGAGGATCTGCGACCTCTCGCTTCTGCACCGTCTCGTTCGTAGGACCGACATGCGGCACGCTCGGCTTTCGTCATCCTTTCTTTTCGCTGCTATCGCCTTTTCCGCAGCATCGACCACCGCCATGCCCGCTCGGGCGCAGCAGGTCGAACCGAACCACCACTTCGTCACGATCCGCGTCACGGACGCAGCGAGTCTCGATCGCATCCTCGCGATGGACTTCGACCTTGCGTCCTGCCAGAAGCTCGAACTGCCGGTCCACCTGCTCGAAGTATTCGCGACGGACGCGGACATCGAGAAGATGCGCATTGCAGGTCTCGACTATCGCATCGAGATCCGCGACTACGAAAAGCACATCGCAAAACAGAACGCCGGATTCACGTCGCCCTTCGCACTGACACCTCCGGTCGGTCAAGGAGCTATGGGTGGCCACTACACGTTGGCGCAGATCGAGGCCCATCTCGACAAGTTCGCAAAGGACCATCCGACGCTCTGCACCGCGAAGGTCAGCCTCGGCAAGTCGGTCGAAGGTCGCGACATCTGGATGGTCAAGATCTCGGACAACGTCCAGGTCGACGAGAACGAGCCCGAGGTCCTGTACGACGCGGTGCATCACGCACGGGAACCGCTCTCGGTCACGACGACGCTCGTCTACATGGACTGGTTGTTGTCCAACTACGCGACGGACCCGACGGCCAAGCGCATCGTCGATACACGTGAGTTGTTCTTCGTTCCGGTCGTCAATCCCGATGGCTACGAATACAACCGATCGACCAACCCGAACGGTGGCGGGATGTGGCGCAAGAATCGCCGCAACAACGGATCGAGCTACGGCGTCGACCTCAACCGCAACTGGACGACCGGTTGGTCCGCACCCAACGGTGGCAACAGCACCAATCCCACGTCGGAGACGTACCGCGGACCAGCGCCGATGTCCGAGCCCGAGATCCAGGCGCTCGACGCATTCCTCAAGACACGCAAGTTCGTGCTCGGCTGCTCGGCCCACACGTATACCGACATCCTGCTGCGGCCGTGGGGTTACCAGAGTGGCGATCCGACCAACGTCGCGGACTACCGCGTCATCGATGCCGCCGCGACCAAGGTCAACCAGATCAATGCGGGCGCCGCGGCGGACGTGCTCTACATCGCCGCCGGAACCGCTCTCGACCACTATCACGTGGCCTACGGGATGTTCGGCTATTCGCCGGAACTCGGGCGATCGAACGAAGGTCAATTCTGGCCCAACCCGACCAACCAGGTCGCGATCTCGAACCGCCACCAGGACATGTTCAAGACGTTCTCGCTCGCGGCCGGATCGTCGATCGACATCGTCAAGGTCCAGATGGCGGAGGGTCCGGGTAGCAACGCCAACGGCATCATCGAAGCCGGCGAGAGCGCCGCGATCCGCGTCACGATCGAAAACGGTGGAGCACTCGCAACGCTGACGAACGTGACTGCCACGATCTCGCCGTCGACCAGTGGAGTCACGGTGACTCGCGGGATGCACGATTTCGGCACGGTCGCCAAGTTCACGAAAGCCGACAACACAACGTCACCGCTGCTTCTCGCGGTCGCGACCGGCTTCTCGGCACCGTCGATCAAGTTCGACCTCGACATCCAATACGAAGGCAACTCGGTCAAGGAGACGTTCGACATCCCGGTTCAGCAACCGTTCGAGATCATCGGGACGGACTTCGAGACCAACCTCGGATTCGCGACGGACCCAGCGGACACGGCAACGACCGGGCGCTTCGAGCGCGCCGCGCCACAGGGCACGACGCTCAACAACGTGCAGATCCAGCCCAACCAAGATGCGACGCCCAACGGCACGCTCTGCTGGGTCACCGGCGCGAGTTCGGGCACCAGCGTCGGCGCGAACGATGTCGATGGCGGGTTCACGACGCTCGTCACGCCGACGATCGACCTGTCGCACGTCCGCGACGCCAAGCTCGAGTTCCAGCTCTGGTACGCGGAGACGGGATCCAATCCCGATCCATTCACCGTCGCCATGAGCCGTGATGGTGGCACGAACTGGACGACGCTCTTCACACGTACCAATACGGGTGCCAACTGGACCGCGACGTCACTCGACATCCCGGCACCACTCACGGCAACGATGCGCTTCCGCTTCCGGGCACAGGACACGATTCAGGCTTCGGTCGTCGAGGCACTCGTCGACGATCTGCGGATCGTCGGTGTGACAAACCCCGCCAACATGTCGCTGTTGGGTGGCGGCCAGCGTGGCTCGATGCTCCGTCTCGCATTCCACGGTGTGAGTGGCGCCGCTGGCCTACCGTTGCTCTCGACGACGACCCAGGACATTGCGGTCCCGGGTATCGGGGGTCGCTTGTTGGTCGGTTTCACGGGTCTCGTGATTCTGCCGCCCTTTGCATACGGCACGGAGAACCGAGTCGTCCTCGATGGGCCGATTCCGCAGGATGCGTCGCT
This sequence comes from Planctomycetota bacterium, assembly GCA_020426005.1. Lineage (GTDB taxonomy): Bacteria > Planctomycetota > UBA1135 > UBA1135 > JACKHW01. The sequence goes on from JAGQQW010000021.1 coordinate 32,096, forward strand.
CGTCGGGATCCGCTTCTACTGGCAGCAGCTGCTCGTCAACGGCTCCTCCCTGCAGCTCGGCAACTCGCCGTCGATCCGCGTCCAATAGTCTCTTGATCCGGCAGCGTTTGCCGTGATCTTGAGCGCATGAAGACTGTCGTGCTGCTCGGGGCCGGAAAGATCGGCCGCATGGTTGCCTACTTCCTCGGTCCGCACGGGGGCGGCGACTACTCGCTGAGGATCGGGGATTCGAGTCCCGAGGCGCTCGAGACGATTCGCGAGGTCGCGGGCGAATCCATCGATCGGACGCAGACGCTCGCCTTCGACGACGGAACGGCGCTCGATGGCCTCATGAGCGGCGCCGATGCGGTCATCTCTTGCGCCCCGTTCCACTGCAACCCGACGATTGCAGAGCACGCGGCCAAGAACGGGCTCCACTACCTCGACCTGACCGAGGACGTGAAGGTGACCGACCAGGTTGCATCGATCGCGTCACGACCCGACTGCAAGACTGCGTTCGTTCCTCAGTGTGGACTCGCGCCGGGCTTCATCACGATCGTCGCGAGGCACTTGCTCGAACCGATGACCGAAGTGCGCGACCTCAGGCTGCGCGTCGGTGCGCTTCCACGCTACCCCAACAACATGCTCAAGTACAACCTGACGTGGAGCACGGCAGGGTTGATCAACGAGTATTGCCAGCCTTGCGAAGTCGTGCTCGATCACGAGGTCAAGACCGTCCAGCCCCTCGAGAACCTCGAAGAGATCGTCATCGATGGCGTGCCCTACGAGGCGTTCAACACGTCGGGCGGACTCGGCTCGCTCGGTGACTCGCTCAAGGGCTCGGTTCGCAACGTCAATTACAAGTCGCTGCGCTACCCGGGACACAATCACCTGATGCGGTTCTTGATCCGTGATCTCCACATGGGTGACAACCAGGAGATGCTCGCCGAGATCTTCGAGCAGTCGCTTCCGGCGACGTTCCGCGACCAGATCGTGATCTTCGTCAGCGCGATCGGCAACTTCCGAGGTCGACTGACCGAGAACGTCTACGCCAAGACGATCTACCACCAGGAGATCGACGGGAAGAACTGGTCCGGCATTCAGATCACGACTGCGGCCGGTGTGTGCGCGGTGCTGGATCTGCTCTTCGCGGGCAAAACGCCTCAGACGGGGTTCATTCGCATGGAGGACGTCCACTTCACGGACTTCATCGCGAATCGCTACGGCCGCTACTACGACCAGTAAGCCTGCAGCCACCCGCCGTCAGCGCCGCTCTTCGCGCGGCGGCGGCACGTGACCCATCTTCCGAAGCAACCCGTCGACCAGGCCTTCGAGGACGCGGCCGACGGAGCTCGAGTCGTTCGTCACGACCCTTCCCGTCCGCGCCGATGGCTGAGCGCCGCACGGCACGCAGGCGATCCTCCCCGAACCTTTTTTCTCGCCTCCGCGCGTTGGTTTTCGCGCCGACGAGCGTGGGAAACCGTGAGCGGGCGCGCGGGTGCGCTCGCGAGCAAGAGAGGAGAAGGAGACAGAACATGGATTACGCAAGCTACAAGCCCGGGATCTGGTCGGGGTTGGCGATCGCCGCGGGTTTGTTCCTGACAACGAGCGCGGTGGCGCAGTTCACGGCGCCATACAGCGGAGTCAAAGCCAAGACGCGAACCACGCCGCTCCCCGTCGTCGTGATGATGTACGAGCCGAGCTCGCCGTTCGACCACCTACGGATGTCAGTGTTCGGCCGCTACGGTAACTCGGTCGTGCAGGTCGCGAAGGACCGCGACGACACGTGGTACAAACGAATCACGATGGCGCTCCCCGGCTCGGTCGTTCCGGCCGACGATCCCGTGCCGTTCCGTTCGCCGGATGGGCGAACTGCGAGCGTGTTCGTGCTCGGCACCAACAGCGTCGTCTACCAGGCGATCTCGCGTCGTGAAGCGTATTTCGGCACATGGACGAACTGGAGCAGCCTGCCGACCAACGTCGCGATGAGCAGCACAGCCGTGGCCGTCAACACTCCCGACGGCACCGGCGCGAGCGCGTTCGCGCGTGGCCACGACGGATACGTCTACAACGCGTTCTACTCGCGGACGAGCAGCACGTGGGGCGCGTGGTCGCGAGTCCCGAACTCGCCTGTCGTCACCGGTCGTCCGGCGGTCGTGAACTCTAGCGACGGCAAAGAGCTCCACATCTTCGCGACCGACAGCGGTGGCGTGCTACGTCACTGCCGCTTCGTGCGGGGCGGTAGCGGCGGCTGGACGGCATGGACTGCGGTGAGCTCGACGCGCGTGCTCGGCGCGCCGTCTTGCTATGCGCTGGGCAGCTTGGTGTCGGTGTTCGCGACGGGTCAGGACGGTGTTGTGCGGCAGGCGCTGTACTCGAGCGGTCGTTGGGGAACGATGTCGAACCTAGACGGCCGCAACGACTTCGCCAGCGGTCCGTCAGCTGTCAACTCGCCGGACGGCACGCAGCTCGACGTCATCGCCCGGACCAAGTCAGGACTCCTCTACGCGAAGACTTACAAGCGCGGCTCCGGCGGCGGCTGGAGCAACTGGACCGCATGGCAAGTCGGCAGCTTCAGCGCAGCCCCGACGCTCGCGAACTGGCACACGCGCACGATGACGGTCGCCGAGGCTCGCCAACAGGTGTTCGGCGCGAACGACAGCGTCACGGCGTGGATGAAGGAGAACTCGTTCGGCAAATTCCAGCTGCAGGAAGCGTTCATCTCGAACTGGCTGACCATGCCCGACGATCCGACGACCACGATCGACGAATCGAGCTACGAGTTCTTCCACGGCCCGGATTACGCGCGCAAGGCGCAGCTCATGGTTCAGGGGTTCGAGAAGCTCACGTCGTTCCGGTTCAACCGCTACGATACGAACCACGACGGCAAGGTCACGATCGACGAGCTGATGGTGTACTGGATCTACCCCGGCCGAGGGGCGCGCGTCCGCGGGGCACCGACGTCGATCCCGGTCTCGAGCGGAGTCAGCGTCTCGCTGTCGCTCGGGCTTCCGCGCAGCGCCGCGCACACGGCGCCGGCGACGATCACAGAAGAGTTGTGCCACGCGCTGTTCGGGCTCGACGACCTCTACGAGACCAAGGATCTGCCGAGCTACGTCGGCCCGGGCAAGCTGTCGCTGATCAGCAACAACACGCACTTCCCGCACCTGCACCCGTGGGGCAAGATGAAGCTCGGCTGGGTCGCACCGCGCGTCGTCACCCGCGACGGCTGGTACGACCTACGCGCGATCGAGAAGCATCCCGACCTGCTCGTCGTCCACGACCCGGCCCGAGGACCGCGCGACTACTTCCTCGTCGAGAACCGCTGGCCCGACGGTTCGATCGAACGCACGCTGCCCGATCGTGGAATCGCGGTGTGGCGGATCAGCGAGCACTTCGAGAAGCAGTCCCACTGGGGTCGCAAGACGATCAAGCTCCTGCGAGCCGGCGGCGGCAAGGACGACAGCGTCGCGTTCTGGGACAAACGTGACACTGGCACGGCCTACCACCTGACGCCCACCTCGGGCCCGGCTACGACGCTGTGGTACGACAACGCGAACAGCCACATCGCGATCTACCACTTCCCGAGCGCGGGGCCGACGTCACGGGTCTACGTCGACATCCCGCCACTGCGCAGCACGCCACCGCGCGCCTATCTCGCGCCGAGTTTCCGCTACATCGACCAGCGGACGCCGTACAAGAACCCGTCGACGCCGTGGATGCTCGTCGGAGACCTGCCGAAGATCGGCACGGCCTTCCGCACCCGCGTGCCGAAGTCGTACTTCTACGGCGGCAAGCCCGCGACCCACATCTATGTCCTCGGCTGGCAGAACCCGAACACGCCGTTTCCTGCGCTCAACGGGTACGCCTACACGACGTTCGACTCGTTCCAGATGATGCCATTCGGCCAGGTCTCGGAGTACACCGACGTCTCGCTACCGATTCCCGACACCGAAACGCTGCTCGGCCTGCGGTTCTACCAACAAGTCTTCCGGATCGGCCCGGGCACCAATCACGGGTCGTCGCGCGGCGGCGAACTCGTGATCGGCAGCCGTTGACCCTCTAGCGCCGGCGCCCGAGCAGCATCCCGAGCTTCGTCATTGCGCGCATGTGCAACACCTGAGCCGCATCGGGGCTTCGGCCCATGGCTTCGCCGATCTCGCGGAAGGACAGCCCGTCCCAGTCGCGAAGCTCCAACACGCGCTGGTGGTCCGAGGCGAGCTGCTCCATCGCGGCCAATAGCGCCTCGGCTTCTTCGTCTCTCACGACGTGCTGCTCGGGCTCGGCGCCGGCGTGGTGGACAACGCGACCGGCGGAGAAGCTCGCAGTGAGGGACTCGAAGTGACGCATCGCACGCCGGCGCCCCTGGTCGATGATCAGGTTGCGCGCGATCTTCGTCGCGTACGCGACGAAGTGATCCTCGTCGTGCCAACGCCGGTCACCGGCGTGGTCCCAGACCCGACGCGCCATCTCGCCGAAGAAGTCGTCGGCATCGATCACGCGCTGGACATCGGGAAGCATCCACTGGACGCGACGCAGCAGCCGCCCGCGGTGCTTGATCAGCAGTGCCTCGGTGCTCGGGCTCGACTCGCCAGGAAGCGACATGACAGCAGACTAGTGGACTCGCAAAAGTTCGCACGGTTCGTTTCCGACCATCTGCACGCCTGGTGTCGTTGCGCTCCCTCGAGCGTATCCCCGAGCCGACGCGGCGATCGGCGCACCGGTTCACGTGGCATCGCTATACTCCAGCTCCACCAGAGGCATGCCGAACGCATGAGCGAGCCTTCGTCCGAGCCCAGATGCGACCCGTCCGCCGCCGCCGAAGACCTGTTCTTCCTCAGGATGAGCGAAGTCGGTGACGGCGGGCAGCTCGACATCGATGCGCTCTGCGCTGAACGCCCGGACTTGGCCGAAGATCTGCGCGCGCTGCACGAGCACCTCGAGCGCGGCCGGCGCACGCTGAAGTCCAGCCGTGGTCCGGCGGACGTCACCGGCGCGATCGAAGGCGTCGTCGCCGACCGTTACGAGATCCGTAGGCACATCGACGCCGGCGGCATGGGAACCATCTACGAGGTCTGGGACCGCGAGCTGCGCCGCTCGCTCGCGATGAAGGTCGTGCGCGGGCGGCGGCCCACGAACTCGTGCTCGCAAGAGTCATGGGCCCGCGCACAGGCTCGCCTGCGCAACGAGGCACGCGTGCTCGGGGACCTGGTCCACCCGGGCATCGTACCCGTGCATGACGTCGGCGAGACGCCGGGCGGCGATCTGTTCTTCGCGATGCAACTCGTCGACGGGCGCCATTTCGAGGAGTTGATCGACGAGCACCACGCCGGCACCGGCTGGCCGCTGACGCGGCTCGTGGATGCGCTCCGGCGCGTGTGCGAAGCCGTCGCGCACGCCCATGCCCGAGGCATCGTGCACCGCGACCTGAAGCCGAAGAACGTCATGGTCGGACCGTTCAGCGAGACCTACGTGTTGGACTGGGGGCTCGCGGCCCGCGTCGACGCGGCGGCTACGGCTCGTGCCGAGCCCAGCGCAATCGCGCACGCGAACAACCCCGAGCAATCGCAGGTCCTCTCGCGTACCGGCGGCGTCGTCGGAACGCCCGGCTACATGCCTCCGGAACAGGCGACCCACGACCCGGTCGCCGCCGACCCGCGTGCCGACGTCTACTCGGCCGGCGCGATCCTCTA
>JAGQQW010000219.1 GCA_020426005.1 Planctomycetota bacterium
GGTCGATCCGAGACTCATCGCCTTGACCGCGAAGCTTTCCCGCGAGTGAGTAGCAGACCTCACCATCGATCTCGGTGTCCGCGCCCGGAACGAGATCGTAGGACCGGGCGAGCCCGCGTACGAGATCGGCACCAACGACCGCCGAAGGCGTTGCAGGCCCCTCGATCGGCAACGCACCTTGAGCACCGAGCACGCGCGCAGCCTTGTCGAGCCTCGCCACCGTCGCGCGATCGATCTCGAGCCACTTCTCGCCCGTCAATTCGCTCGCTTGGTGAATGCGGATCCCGTCGGGACTCCGGACCTTTTCGGTACGCAGCATGCCTTGCGGCGTCGTCAGGTCGACGTCGAGCCGCGACCAGCGCTGGGTGTCGCCTTCGACCGTCTCCTCGAGCGACTCCAGCCGCAACAGCGCCTTCATCGTCAACGGCTTCCCGCCCTTCGGATCGGGAATACTGCCGCGAAAACTGAGCAGGATGCGCATCGTCGGTGCGGTCTTGCTCGGCGTCGCGATCTTCTCGAGGAACGCAGCAAGAGCCACCTCGCGGCTCGCCGCAGCGTCCTGCGCGTTACGCTCGCTCTCCTTGCGGCTATCGTCGGCGCGAGACGCGTTCGCGTCTGCATTTCCTTGAGCGAACAGGCACGACGTGGCGAGCGCCAATCCGCATAGGGACAGCGCAATGCGACGTGTCGTGACCCGCGTCATGACATCATTCAGGTCGCTGAACAATCCGGATCGAGCCTGCATTTCGTCTCCCACTCGCCAATCGATCCACCCGACTATAGCATGGGAGAGCGCGTGAGCCCCACCGCCGTTCTCGAACCCCAACCGAGGTATTGAGCATGTATTCGACCACGGCGCCGTGGCATTCGATGGTTGCGCTCACAGCGATGCTCGTGAGCGGACTGCAACCCTGCGCAGCCGCACAGGACAACGACACACGACGAGGTGCCGTCCTCCTGACCAACGGCACCGCGCTCGGCGGCGAGATCGTCGGCGAGAACGAGCGTTTCGTCGTGTTCCGTCACGGAGATCGCATCCTGCGGATCGCACGCGAGAAGGTCACGGGGTTCGAACCGCAGAGCGAGCTCGATCGCAAGATCGATCAGCTCGCCGCTCACGCGAGTTCGCAAACACCGTTCGGACGCGCCCAGGTCGGCCTGCAGGCGTTGTCGATCGGCAACTTCGACCGCGCTCTCGAGACCTTCGGCAAGCTCGTCATCGAGGACCTGTCGCCACCTTCCCGGCCCAAACTCGAACGCGCGCTGGCGGCCGAACTCGCGAACCGGCTCGAAGAACGATCCCCACGCGAGCGCGCACGACGGTTCCTGCTCGCGCTTCCGACGAAGGGACGCAGCGCGAGCGATCGAGCGACCATCGAATTGGGTTGGCGCGTCCTCGGTGAGATCTTCGATTCCGCCGACGTGACGACGAGCCAGAGCGAGGGCGAAGTCGATACCGACGAGCTTCGGGAACTCGACGATCTCGTGCGCAAGTTCGCACGCGAGACCTTCGATCCCGCGCGACGACGTTGCGCTCGACTCGCGCTGCTCGCACGCGATGCAAAGTCGAAGCAGTTCGTCTATCGGCAGACAATCGCAGCGCCGGCAGGACCGACGCGGGACGCGATTGCCGAAGATCTTCGTTCGACCGCACAAGCAGACAACGCAACCAAGTACCTGTCGGCATGGATCGGCAAACCGCATCGTGGACTCGAAGTCCGCGCCGTCGAGGCTCTCGGCACGATTGGCTCGCGCGATGCCATTCCGGTTCTCGAAGCGCTCGAAGCGTCGATTCCGGCACGGTACAAGGCCGATGCTGCGGCCGGCTCGCCGCGCGCCAACGTCAGCTTCACGACGCAACAAGCCTACGTCGCGGACTACGACGTCGAGGTGGCCACCGCAGCGGCGATCGCGAAGCCGATCATTCGCACGGCAACGAGCGGCGTCGTCCTCGACGCGACCGTCGGAAGCGTCTGGGCCATTCGCTACTACACCACGCTGCGGAGCGCGGTGCGCTCGAGCCTCGAGAAGCTACGCGCGGCGAAGTAGTCGACTACTTCGCGCGGCGCAGGTCGACCCCCCGCTGCGTGTTCTTGTAGAGCTGTTCGAGCTGCTTGCGGGCGTCGCGCTGGATTTGGAGATTCAGCGAACGGTTGCCCTCGAGTGCATCGAACACCTCTTGCTGCGGGCCTGACTGCTGATTCCGTGCTTTGTCGGCAGCCTTGCCTCGGAGCGGCATCGCTGCTCCAAGCGCGACCTCCCCACGGAAGAACGCATAGTCGTCCTTCAACTGCACGAGCACCGTGGCGACCCCTTGCACGTCATCGGCGACGAAAACACCACGTAGGTCGGTTCGCCCACTGCGAATCGTTCCATCGCGATCGCCGACGACTTTGACGGTGGCCTTCGGCACGACGAGCCCATCCTTCGTCACGTTGACTCGAACGCGTCCTTGTGCCGCCAACTCCAGCACCTCGATCTCGAGTGCGCTGCGAACGAGGAGACTCGTGCTCGTCTGGGTACCGGTCCGCGCGATCACCAACCACGCTCCGCGACCTTCGAGCGGCAGCTCGAACTCGCGCTTCACTTCGACATAACGCGGATCCCCGGACAGATCGAAGTCTCGCTCGATCACCGGCGCGATCCCGAAGAGCTGAACGGTACCGACGTCGTCCAGCGACTTGCGCATCAAGTAGAGTCGCATCAAGTCGACCTTGTAGACGGTGATCGCGACCTTCTCGAGGTTGCGATGCTCGAGCGTCAACTTCATGGGCTCGTCTGGCCCCAAGACCTCGACTTCCGGCAGCTCGAGAGCCATTTCGCGGAAGTAGTCCGCCGCCTGCTTCGCTTCGATGATCCGGTCTTCGACAGCCGCATACTTCGCGACCGCTTCTGCCGGGCGCCCTGCGGCGTGGTGAATCTGCCCCTCGAGGAAGATCGCGGCGTCGCGATTGGCGCTCGGCCCGCGCTTCTCTCCATCGATCGGGAACTCCTCGTTCTCGACGCGCTCGAGGAGTGCGAGCGCAGCCTTGTCGTCCCCCTCGAGGAACGATGCATAGCCCGAAAGGTAGAGGAAGTCGTCGAGCCACTTCGACTCGGCGTGCGCCTTGATTGCGCGATCGAGCAGAGCTTTTGCTTCTTGCACCTGTTCGGCATCGAGGGCGACGCTCGCAAGTGCGAATACGACCTCGTCTGCGTCGGCATCATTCGGATGCCTCCACAAGAACTCACGGCAGAGATCACGTGCACTCCGGCGCAATGCAACGCGTAGCGTCGCTGCACCCTCGGCCGTGTCGGGGATCGCCGCTGCACGTTCGTTGAGCGACTGAGCCAAGGCATAGAGCGCCGATCGAACGGACGGGAGACCGGGATAGTTCTGGAAGAGCCCGATCATGAACTGGATCGAAGCATCGATCTCGCCGACTCCATCGAGCGTCCCTGCGATCTGCACTTCCCGCAAGAACACCGTCTCGCAGATCGCCTCACGCACCTGGAGTGCACGCTCGAACTCGTTCGAAGCGTAGTATGCAGCTGCGACCTTCTCCGTGTCCTCGAACGAGAGGACGGCATTCGGATCGCGATCGCGCAGTGCCTCGAAGAGAGCGATGGTCTTGGCTGGGTCCGATTTCACGAGTGCGATTCGGAGAAGCCTTTGGACGACATCGCCGAAGGCCGAGTCGTTGAGATTGTCACGGTACCGACTCCAGAGATCCGTCAGCACGCTCTCGGCACGGTTCCGCGCGTCCACGTCGTCGACTCCGAACTCGTCGAAGAGCCGCACACCACGCGCGAGCATTTCGTCGGGTGTGGGACGACGCTCGTCGCGAGAAACGTCGCCGTCCCGCAGCACGCGCAGCGTGCCTGGGTTGCCGTACGCTTGCTGCTCCTTCGCGTCGAGCGAGAAGACCCGTGGCGGCAGGACCCCGAACTCACCGGCGACGACGCCTCGCATCGTGTATCGCACGCGCAACAGCGGGCGAAGACCGTGCAAGTAGAAGCGCAGGAAGCCCTGGCCGATCTCCATATCGTCGAAGTTGCCGGAGATCTCTTCGCGGCGCACGTGCACGCCCGCGGGAAGCGGCTCTTCGATCACGACCGAACCGAAACGTGCGCGAACTTCGTTTGTCGGGCGCCACTCGAGCTCGGCGTCGATACTGTCACCGATCGCGACTTCGGTAGCGAAGTTGCGCCAATGCTTGACCGTCGAATCGACGATGCCGAAGCCCTCGGGAAGAGCCTTGCCATCCAGAACAGGCGCCGGCTGCAAGTACCGTCGCACGAGGCCGCGCGCCCCGAGACGCTTCTCGGGCAAACCTACCGTCGTGCCCTCGAGCAGCGCCGAGTAGACGATCTTGCCGCGACCCGAAGTCGCGAGTTCGACACGAACATCACCACCCTTCAGTGCTTCGACAGGCACGTCGATGCGATGATGCTCGGGCTCCTTTTCGAGATCGATCGTCTTCTCGAACGTGCCGACACGCACCGTGACCTTCGCCGCGAGCGCATCCTTGTCGACGGATCGAGCAGTGTAGAGCTCGGCTGCGAGCGCCGTCGCGAGTGGGTCCCGGAAACCCCACGGCTTCCGCTGAGACCACAGCCAATCCATGCCGAGACGCACGAGCGCGTCGTTGCCCGGAAGGACACGCACGGCGAGCAACGCCCACAGCGTGTCCTGCAGCTGCGTTGCCGAGACTTCGGATACCTGCTTCGCGCCGCGTTCGCTCGTCGTCGCGACTCGTCCACGGAGCTCGGTCACGAGATCGAAGTCCGATGCGAGACCCGGTCTGCCGAACGCCTTTGCCGCGAGCACGAGCCTGGCCTTCGCCCCGAGCGACATTTGGTTTCTCGACCGCGCGAGGGCGTTGAAGCGCGCGAAGTCACCGCGGCCGTCTTCCGCCATCACGAGCAGCGCGAGCGTTGCTCGTTCGAGATCGCGCGACTTCGACTCGACGGCAGCACGAGCCCGCATCGCCTCGAGTACCGTACGGTCGACCACGAATCCCGCCTTCTGAGCGCGCACGAGGAACAACGTGCCCAAGAGGCCCGCGCGTGGATCGACCACGTTGTTGTGTGTCTTGCCGATCCAAGCGAGGTTGCCGGCTTCGGCGAACGCCACGATCTGTCCGATCGTCGTGCGAATCGTTGCAGCCAGTTGTTCGTACGCACCTCGACGATCGGGTGCAGCTTTCGACCACGCACCGAGCAATGCGAGTGCGGTCATGCCAGCAGAGGCACGGTTGCTCTGCGTCGGAGCCGTCCAGTCGATACCGCACGACAGTCGAAAACGGCGCGAGATCGGCGTGCTCGGCAACAGTTCGCTGGGCACCTCGGGGCCGACCTCGATCGTCAGGCTTCGACCGCGATACTCGCCGCGCGGTAGCGCGAGTTCGAAGGATGTCTCGCCGGCGAGCAGACCGCCACGTGCTGCGCGTTCCTCGATGCCCTTTGCCCGCACCTCGTATCCGCCGGTCAGTCGATCACCTTCGCCATTCGTAGACGTTCCTTCGTAGACGACAGGATGAACGCCGACGGTCTTCGTCTCGATGTCGAAGGACGTTCTCGCTTCCTCACCGGTCGCGATCTGCTTCGAACCTTCGATCCAAGAGGCGTTCTGGCTCGAGACCTTCCACGAGACGCGGGTCGCCTCTTTGCCGAGCCAATGAACTCCGAGGCGCGCGTGCACGACGTCACCTTCGAGCACGAGCGTCGGCACGACGGGTTCGAGCAGGAGATCCCGACTGACCTCGAAGGCGTCCTTCGCTTCGCCGAACAACGACGTCTTCGAAACGCCACGCGCGCGGAGCCTGAATGCGCCTTCGCGTCGCGGCAACCGTAGCTTCGTCGTCGCGCGGCCGGCCTCATCGGTACGCACCGTACCGATCCACAGAGCCGACCCCGCCTGCGTCGTGCGCGTCGGCGACTCGGCGACGGGGTTGGCCACCACCAAACCGAGAACGAGATCGTTGTTGAGGGCAAGCGCGCTGTTGCCTTCGACACGCGCGAAGTAGACCTCTTGTCGAGCGCGAATGTCCCCGTCGAGCCCATCGTCGTAGAACAAGCCCGACGTTGCGGTCTGTCCGAACGTATTGACGTCGAACTGCACGCCTTCGAACGCCGCGATGCTGTTGCCCCACGACTGCGCTCGTCTTCCACCGGCTCGACCGCCGAACTTGCCTCCGGCCCCACCGCCGATGCCGATCGTTTCGTTGAAGGTGATGATCTCTTGCTCGCTGGCGATTTCGCTACCGACGTGCTCCCTCAGCGAAGGAAGGATGGCTCCCGCGAAGTTGTCCCCCATCTCGCCTGCACGCTCGCGCCAAGCGTCCTTCGCACGCTCTTCTGCCTCGAGTCGTCTCAAGAGACGCTCCTCGGCCTTGAGGTCCGAGTTCACGGTGCGTGTTGCGGCTCGGTACTGGAACGACGTCGACCCATGCGTGACGAGTTGTGTATTCCTACGCACCGACGAGCCCCAGAAGATCGCCTCGAGCGCTGGCGAAGAGTCGCCGCGGACATCGAGCAGCGCCTGATCGACGAGGGCGATCGAGAAGTCCGCTTCGACGGGTTTTCCTTCGCCGTCGGTCGCGAGGATCTCGATAGGCACTTCCCCACCCGGCGTCAGACGGCCGCCGGTGACGCGGCGCACATCGACTTTGAGTGGTCGTGACACGACGAAGTCCTTGCGCGCCGTGTAGAGACGTTCGTCACCCGCGAGCGAAACGTTCCACGCGAAGTTCGGCGCGTGCAACTGTCCGAAACGCACGTCGATGGCCGTCTCGCCCACGGAGAGACGACGCGTCTCGAAGTCGAGCACACCGTCTCCCTCGATCGTGATCAGCGCGAGACGATCGACGGCGCGATTGATCACGCGCAGCCGTGCGACATCACCGACTGAGCCGTGCTGGATGTCCGACAACACACGCAACTTCGTCGCGTCGTCCGCTCCCGACACGAAGAAGGTCTCGCTCGCCTCGATCGTCGCTCCATTGCGATCGATGCTCGAGACACGGAGACGCCAGTTGCCGCTCCGCTTGTCCGAATCTCCTGCTAGGGCGAAGTGTGCGAGCGCGACCCCGTCTTTGGATTCACTCGTCACACGGACTTCACCGCGAGGCCGCTCGACCGCCCCCTTCTTGGTCTGCTCGACCTCGTAGAGCGAAAACAGCACTTCCCGCGCGAGCGGATCCCCGTCATGCGTGAGGGTGACGGCTCGTGCCTGCATGTCGTCGCCCGTGACGAACACCTTGCTCGGCAACTCGACACGAACCGTGAATTCTTGGAGGCGAACGTGGAAGGTCTCGGAAGCGACCGCATTCTCCTCGGCCAGCGTGGCAACGACCGCGACCACAGCCTGACTCGCGAGTGATTCGGTGTCGAACGAGAATCGCACACGACCGTCGGCATCCGTCTCGCCCTCGATCACACGCCCACCGTCGATCTCGGCACGCACGACGACGTGGCGGCCGACGACCGGTCCGCCGAAGAACCACGAAGCCTGGACGACACCTTCGATCTTCTCACCTCGAGTGAGCGTGATCGCTTCGGTCTCGATCTCGAGCGAAACCCGCGGAAGCGTGAAACGCTGGACCTCGACGCGCTCGTTCGCGAGCACGCGCTGGTCGGTGCTTCGCGTGACGATCAGCGAATACGAGCCCTGCGCCGCGGACTCCGGAACGTCGAAGTCGGCGCGCAACGTTCCGAACTCGTCCGGTTCCTTCGTCACACTCGCAAGCAGGCGACCGCTCGCATCGATTGCGTCGAACCGGTGCGGCACGCGCGCAGGAAGCTCGTAACTACCGGCTTCGACGTCGCGCAAGACGGCCTTCGCATGAATCACGTCCCCTGGTGCGTACAGTGGACGGTCGGTCCAGATCGCGGCGCGTGCTACGAGGCCTTGAGCGGATTGCAGGCTCGACAAATCCATCGTCGTGGCGCCGCTTCCCCCCTCCGTGGTCGCGAAGACGTAGAGGGCAGCACCCTTCGTCGCATCCCCCCGATAGCGCCACACGCCGCGCTCGTCCGTCGTCCCCTCGGTCACGACGCGTGTCCCGTCCGTCACGACGATCTTGGCGCCAGAAGCAGCAACCTGCGTCCGTGTGTTCTGGGCGAACACGAACAGCTCTTCACGAGCGCACTTCGTGATCAACGCGAGATCCGACACGAAGACGACCGTTGTCGCCTCGAGGTCGCCGTCATCGACCTTGACGATCCATGCACCCGCGTGCCCGGTCTCGATCGTCAGCTCTCGCTTCGTTTCTCGGTACTGCCGGTAGTCCGGCGTCGCGGCATCGAAGCTCTTGTCGGGTGCGATGACTTCGATGGCCAGGTTGGCAACGTCACCGACTCCGCGAGTACCGCGGAAGAACGTCTCGAAATCGAGCGCATAGACGCGAACACGCAGTTTCTCGATGTTGCGCGTCGTGAGTTCGATGGACGCAGTTTCGTCCGTTCGAAAGATGCGCTTGGTCGCGAGGATCAGGCTCTTCTCGCGCAGTGCTGCGATGCGCGATCGCGCGTGCGTCGTCCAGGGACCGGTGACGCGTTCGTAGGCTTGGAGCGCCTTGGCGTAGTCGAACAATTCGTTCTCGTACAAGCGCCCGATCAAGAACTGCGCTTCGGATGCCTCGGCCGTGTTCGGATACTTCGCGGCCGTTTGCTCGTATCGTTCACGAGCGAGGAAGTAGCCTTCGGACTTCGAACCCTCGCTGTCCGACTGCTTCGCCTTCTCGTTCGCGGCTTCTTCGGCGAGCTTGCCGAGGCGAAGCGAGACACCTGCGGCTCGTGCGTCGAGTGGATGCGACGCAATCCAGGCGTAGTAGAGATCCGCGGCTTCGTCGTAGTGGTCGGTCCCCTTCTCCGTGATCGACGCAGCGCGATACAGCTCGAAGTCGATGATCCCCTGCTGCGCTTCGACCCAGCGCGTGTGGGCCGGAAACCCGGCGAGGTAGTCCTTCGCTGCCGCGATCGCTTCGTCGTAGCGGCCGAGTTTGCCGAGCAGAACGGCGCGTTCGGCCGACGCTTCTGCGACGTAGTCGAGCTTCTCGTCGCTCGAGGCTCCTGGACCGTCTTCACCGGCACGTTCGCGATAGCGCTCGAGGATCGTCTCGCAGACCTCGAGAGCATCCTGATCGCGCTGCAAGGCCTCGTAGGTCTTGACCAGCAACCAACTCGCGCGCGGCGCGAGCCGCGACGAGCCGTGATCGTCCAAGAACCGGCGCAGCTCGTCCGCCC
>JAGQQW010000220.1 GCA_020426005.1 Planctomycetota bacterium
GAGTTCTGGACGAACGGCAAATAGAAGCGGACGCGATGGCATGGATCGTCCTCCTCGCATGGGCGAGTCTGGTTGTCAGCGATCCAGGGGGATCGCTGGAAGACCACCACGACCTCGAACACGGAGTCCATCATGCAGAACCAGCTCTCCATCCTCGTCCTCGCCGCCTCGGGCAAGACCGGCCGCCGCGTCGCCGACCGTCTCGCAGCGCAGGGCCACGCCGTC
Source organism: Planctomycetota bacterium (assembly GCA_020426005.1). Classification (GTDB taxonomy): domain Bacteria; phylum Planctomycetota; class UBA1135; order UBA1135; genus JACKHW01. Next base: position 226 of record JAGQQW010000220.1, read on the forward strand.
CGCCGCGCCTCGCGTTCGGGGGACACGCGCTTCGACTGGGACGACCGGTCGACCTGGGCATCGGCGCTCGACGGCGTCGACGCCGCCTACGTCGTCTACACGCCCGACCTCGCGGTCCCTGCCGCGGCGGGTGCGATCACGGAGTTCGTGAAGATCGCCAAAGCGCAGGGCGTGCGCCGGCTCGTGCTGCTGTCCGGACGCGGCGAGGTCGAGGCACAGCGCTGCGAACGCATCGTGCAGGAGTCGGGTCTCGAGTGGACGATCGTGCGGGCGAGTTGGTTCGCGCAGAACTTCGACGAAGGGCCGTTCGCGGAGCTCGTGCTCGCTGGCGAGGTCACCCTGCCGGTGGCGGACGGTGTCGTGGAGCCGTTCCTCGATGTCGAAGACATTGCGGATGTCGCCGTCGCAGCGCTGACGAGCGCGGGTCACGCAGGCGAGGTCTACGAAGTGACGGGCCCGCGCCTGATGAGATTCGACGAGGCGGTTGCGGACATTGCCGCGGCGACGGGGCGCGAGCTGCGCTTCGTGCCGATCCCGATGGAGGCGTTCCGCGCGGGTCTCGACGAAGCTGGCGTACCGGCCGAACTCGCGGACTTGTACGAGTATCTGTTCACGACCGTCCTCGACGGCCGCAACGCGCACGTGACCGACGGCGTGCAGCGAGCGCTCGGCAGGCCAGCGCGGGACTTCCGCGAGTATGCACGGGAGGCGGCGGCGCGTGGCGCTTGGGATGTATCGCTCGCACGAGCCACGACGGCAGACACGAACGTCTGAGTTCGCGTTACGGCCCGTGTCCCTGCTTGCGGTCCGCGCCGGTCAGCCGAAAGCCGCCGATAGCGCTTCCGCAGCCTGAGCCCTCGTGCTGCAATCGCCGTATGGCGCACGAGACGATCGAGTGCACGCTGCTCCTCGGCGTCGACTACTTGGACTTCGGGGAGTATGCCGTCGCGGAGCAAGCGGGTGGCCGAAGCGCGTGTGCGATCAGCGTTGGTATGGATGCGCGGACGCGTTCGAGCGCGTTCAAGGGTGATCACGAAGTGCCCAACGAGGACGCGGTGCTCGTGATCGACGAGGGATCGCGCACGTTGCTCGCGGTCGCTGATGCGCACTACGGGCACGAGGCCTCGCACGTGCTCTTGGAGCGGTTGGCCGACATCGATCGTGTGCCGCACAACGTGCTCGAGTTGGTCGATGCGCTGCGGACGATCGCGAGCGTCAGGAAGAATGCCTCGGATGCTGCGAACGGGGGCGAAGAGGCCGACGAGAACGCGAGCGCCCCGCGATCCGCTTCGCCCGGCAGTCCGTCCGAGACGACGCTGCTCGTCGCCGTCGTCGATCGCGAGGCGCAGCGATGCTTCGGCGTGTGCTACGGGGACTCGACGCTCGTGGTTGCCGGCGATCCGCGGCATCCGCCGATCCCGCGTCATTCGCGGCCGCAGATCTACGTGACGCCGGAGGATCCCGTCACGTTGCATCCGGCGCGAGCGGTCGAGTTCGATCTCGCCGTTCCGCAGGGTGCGCTCGTCGTCGTCTTCACCGACGGCGTGGACGAGTGTTGCTACCGCGATCCCGCGCGTTCGATCCAGGCCCCCGATCTCGAAGGGATCGCACGCGAGCACGCGACGGTAGAGGACTTCGTCGCATCGCTGACGGAAGCCGCGCTCTGTGGCGTGCGGGGCAATCCCGGCGGTGAGGACAACATCGCTGTCGCGGCGACGTGCGTGTGATCGCGCCGCGTGCGTGCTTGGCTTCTCGGCCGATCTTCGAGCTACGTCGTCTTGATATGCTGTCGACCAGGTAGCCGAGTTTCGGACGATCCTCCGAACTCGAAAAGGAGGAGTTGATGGAGTACGGAGTGCAACTCTACTCCCTGCGCAACGAGTTCATGCGTGATGGCATGCGCACGTTTTCGACCATTGCTGCAGCTGGTTTCGATTGCATCGAAGCGGTCATGCTCGCTGGTGTGACGGTTTCGAAATTGAAAGAGACCGCCGACCGCTGTGGTCTCTCGATACGCGGCTTGCATGGTCCGATTCCTCCGCGTGAGGAGATCGATGACTTTGCGCGCATCGTTGCTGCTCGGTGTCGGAAGCTCGGCTGCAGCGACTTCATCGGCATTCGCCACGAGCACCACGGACAGGGAGACCACTTGCTCGGCGACTTCGTATCCGATGCACGTGAGTTCGGGCTTCGACTTGCGCGGGATTTCGGTGTGACACTGCACGTGCACCCATATCCGTCGGACTATGACAACGCCCGGTACGAGGACGCTGTGCTGAAGCTCGACAACGTGATTGGTTCACTCATCGAGCCGGATATCAAGCACATGTGGAATGCGTATCGGTCCGCCGACAAGCTCGAAAGCGTTCTCGAACGAACGATGCGTGGCGGCCACGTAAGCATCCTGCACCTCAACAACGTGTCGGCTAGCGGCGAGTGTGTTCCGCTTCCGGATGGAGTCGTGCAATACGAGGCGATTCTCAACGTGATCCGAGTCGCCGCGAATCCTCCGACGTTGATCGTCGAACCGGATACCGAGGATCCTGTGACCTCTGCGGTCAAGAGCTTGATGTACCTGCAGCAGTCATTGGCATAGGAGTGTTGCCATCATGCAATCGATCATGGATCGCCTGCGTATCCGCGGTGTCGCCCTCGATCACCTGTGCAGCCCCATTCAGCTGGCATACGGCGCGCAGATCGAGGAGGCCGTTACCGAGAAGATCTTCGAACTGACGAGGCGCGGAAGCTCCGAGTTGTATTGCAGCCGAAGACGGGTGCTCCGGTACGGAGTGCTTGCTTGGGCAGAGACCATGGAAGCGGACTTTCGCACGCAGATCGAGACGTGCGGCGGAGGCATCTTCGAGGTCGTCGCACCTGAAGGTGCCGGAAAGTCGACCTTCATCACACGAGTGCTCGAACCCAAGCGGCAGCATCGGGGGCGCTTCGTCCTCTTCCTCGAAGGCCGATGGCAGAGCATGCAGGCTTGCGACGAGATCTGTCGGCAGATCGTCAAGGGTGTCGCCGACTTCTTCTCTTCGCATGTCGTGGAGGACGATCATGTCGAGACCTATCGGGAGTATGCGCTGTATCGCGACCGCTGGAGCGATGGCCTCAACGCCGAGGCGCTGCGCGAAGCGGAAGACCCTCTAGCGTTCAAGCGCGACCTTGCTCAATCGACGCGTGAGAAGGGAGATGAGCGCGAAGCCGTACGACGCCTCGGATTCCTGACGAACCCTGGCGATGACCTCGGGTTCGACCCGGTCGACGCATTCCTCGTGATCGACAACATCGACCAGCTCAGCGACGCGACACAAGTTCAGATCATGAAGCTCGTGCAGCGGCTTCATCACGATGTGAACTCGGTTGCCAGCAAGTTGCATATCATCTTGCCAATGCGGCCCGAGACACGTCGCATGCTCAGTCCGCACGTCGAGCCCACGGAGCGGAATGAGTTCGTGCTTGGAGAACTCGCTCTCGACGAAGTGTTGCAGCGCAGGTCTGATTTCTTGGCTTCGATCATCGCGTCGGACCACGATCCGACCGAGACGGCGCTCGGTTTCGCTGTGTGTCGTGGTGATGCCAAGGTCTTCTACGAACTACTTCCCGCCGACTCGACGGGAATGCTGACGCAAGCCCTCAATCCGGATCTGGGCATCATCGACCCCGAAAACGAGGGTGCGTCTTCTCGACGAGTTCCTGCAGTTTGGGCGCGTGGCCGTGGGTACGTCAGAGTCGATGACTCCGTCAAGGACATGCAGCAGAACTTCTGCGACGGATCCGTTCGTCGGTCATTGGCGATGGTCAAGCGCGTTGCCAAGAGCCAAGTCCTGTTCTCCAAGTCACGTCGATATCGGGACCCGAAGCTGACGAAATACTATTTCCTCGACGCTTGGCTGACATCGTCGTTCGGCTACATGCGCATGGAGGACACGGATCTCCAGGCCGTCAATCTCTTTGGTGCGCCAGCGTTCTTCGTCGAGAGTCGGATGGGGAGTGACGCTTCGGGCGATGCCGACGTGACCCAACTCGTGCCGTGGATGGTCCTCGACTTGCTCATTGGGCGCGATCGTACGACGCTGACGGCTCTTCACGGGGCGCTGCAGGCATTCGGCATACCTCGTGGGCGGGTCAAGGACGCACTCAATGCGCTGCACAACATCGGATGCTTGCGCGTCGTCGCATCGGACGATCCTGCGGATCCGCGTTACGAATGCAGGCGACGATCCCTGCTCGGTCTGTACGCGATCGCCACGGAGCCTGCATATGTCGACAATGTCGCGCAGATCTCACCGATTCCCGATGATGTCGTCGAGCGGGTCATGTGGACGAAGTCTTGGGACCCGACTCATTTCCTCACGAGAGCATGGCAATCCATTCGGTTCCTTCGTTTCATCCGCGGGCTCGAAGCGAAGGCTCTTGCGCGCGTGAGCAGTGAAGACTCGAGTGGTGTGGAACTGCACCGCTGGTCGGACATGGCCGTCAAGAAATACTCGGGCCGCATTCGGCGCATCTCCGATAACCCGCGTGATCTGCGCAAGCATGTCGATGGCAGTGACTGGACTTCCATGCTCGGAGCGCTCGACAAGATGGTGGCCGGAGATCATGGAGCATGAAGGGCCAACGACTGCGCAACATCGTTCGCACACTCTTCGGTCCGAGCCAATTCCCGTTCGGCAACAAGAGCAACACGAGCCTGCGTCAGTGGTTCGCGTTCATGCCGTCCGGTCGTGTCCGCGCGGCAATCGTGAGCAGGTCGTGGCCGACCGTGCTCGCGTACTGGGGATGCGCTTATGTCGTGCTCGGCCTTCTGTTCGCAGGATTGTACTGCCTCATCGAGTCGGAGCCGATGACACAGATGCGACCGGTCTACGCGAGCGACTTCATCGGACCCAAGCCTCAGGATGCGTCGACTGGTTTCAGCAACTATCTCGATGTGTTGCACTTCGCATTCACGGTTCAGAGCACGGTGGGGTTCGGCTATCACGCACCGCTCGGAGGAGTGCGTTTCCTCACCAACGTGCACTCGGCGCTAGGCATTTTGATGAACACGTGCCTCCTTGGCATCATCGTCATCCGGATCACGAGGCGTCCGAATCGGTTCTTGGTTCCAACCGTCGTCATGTGGAACCCTGGCTCCGGCGGCAAGAACGGCAGCTTCTCGTTTCGATTCTTCAATCGAGAGGCTTTGGCTCTCGTCAATGTCAAAGCCAAGATGTTCGTGATTCGACCATTGTCCGCGGAGACGGATGCGTTGATCTCGAGTCGGACCGAGGAGATCCAACTCGACCTTGTTTCTTCAGACGTGATCCCGCCGACCGAGGCCTTTGCGTTTCGGTCTTGCAAGGTCGATCACTCGTCCGCGAATGTCAGCGGAGGTGGAAGGCTGGTGCAGAACGCGTCGCCGTACCTCCTCGATCCAGGCACTCAGATCTCGATTCAAGTGTCGGGGGTGATCGAGGAGCTTGGACAGGTCGTGCACCACGAATGGGTGTTCAAGGACACGGATGTTCACTGCGGTGAGTTCTTGGACATGGAGATCCGACGAGACACTCATCGCACACGCACACCCGGCTCGGAGTTGGAGACCTACGACCTGACACGTCTCGATCGCTTCGTGCCAATGAACTCCAATTGCGAGTTCTGCGACTGGCGAACATCTGCGACTGGCGCACGCGAGTGCCCTCTGATCGCGCGTCAGGTCAGTGAGCGGCATCTTCCCACGACGATGCCCCCCGTTCGACCGGGCCTCGGGCCATCCGCGCGCGACGAAACTGGCTGATCGAACGCACTCGCGAGTCGCTCCGCTACTTCGTCTTCATCTTCGCTTCGATGCGCTTCTTCTCGTACTCGACGAGCAGCGCCTTCGCTTGGCGGTTGAGCGGGTTCTGGTTGAGCACGACTTGCAGCTCTCGAGTCGCTTCGTCCCACTTGCCGACGCGGCCCAGCACGACCGCGAGGCGCACGCGCTCGGGGCTCGCGTAGTTGGTGCGAAGATACTGGCCGTAGAAGCGGATCGCATCTTCGTTGTTCTCCGTGCGGTCGGCTTCGCGTGCGAGGCTGACGAGTGCGCCGGCGGATGCGAGCGTGCCGTCGTCGACCTGGCGACGCCAGATCGCGAAGGCGTCGGTTCGAATCGCGGTGGCTCGATCCGCGAACTCGGGCACCTGCTCGACGCGTCGTGCGAGGTCGGACAACATCGTCGGGTTGCCCTTCGCGATCTCGTGGGCGAGTTCGATGTCGCGCTGCTGCGCGAGCACGCTCTGCAGGACACGCGTCCAACGCACGCCCATCCGGAGCGCTCTGCGGAAGAGCGACGCACGTTCTCCGGTCGTCTTCGCGGTCGAGGCCTCCGGGTCCTCGAGGCTGAGTTCGGCGATCGCGAGGCACGTCGCGGGGTGTTGGGGCGCAACCTCGAAACCGCGGCGGATCCACGCGACGCCGTTCGCGCGGTCGTCCGCGTTTCGCGGATACCGAAGCGCGAGTTGACCTGCCATCGACCAAAGTTGGCCGTAGGTCGGTGCCAGCGAGCGAAGCGCGAGCAACTCTGGCACGAGTCGATGAGCGAGCTCGGTGAGCGCTTCGTTCCGCGTGTGCAGCGCGTTCGATGCGGCTTGCTCGCCACTGCCCTTGGTTCCCGTGGCCGTGGCATTGTCACTGTTGTCCGAGGTCGCGTCGTCCCTCGCCGCATTGCGTTCCGCGTCCGAGCCCTCGGATTGTCGTGCGGCGCGCACGACAGCGGCACGCCATTCGTGCGCGAGCGACCAAAACCTGTAGTCGATGTTGGTCGGATCCAGTTCTGCCGCGGCATGCGCGGCGTTCGTGATCTCGTCGTAGCGTTCGACGTCTTGCAGCGTCTTCGCGCTGTAGACCTCGCGCTCGAGGCTCTCTGCCTGACGCCAAGCACGCGATGCGCTCCAGCCGCGAAGTGCAGCCGGTAGCTGCCAAAGGGCGAGCAACCCGAAGACCGCTGTCGCGACCAGCGTGGTGCGTGCCCACGGCAACCTTTCGGCTCCGTCCTCCACGAGTGCGGTGTCCCTCTCGCGCAGTCCCGCGGCAACCCCGATGCCTGCGAGCATCGCGCTGTTCCACGCGACCGCAGGAATGCGGAGCCCGAAGTCCGTCGTCGCATGGATCGCGACTGCGATCAAACCGAACGCGCTTCCGTAGGCCGCCGCACGCATGCTTCCGCGCCGGCCCCGAGCCGCGCGCACGAGCACGCGACCGATCAGGACCGCGGTCACGAGCACGAGTGCGAAACCGACGATGCCTGTCTCCGCGAGCACTTCTGCGTACTGGTTCTCGGCATGGGCTGCCGTCCCCGGACGCATCGTCGTGTCGAACGAAGGGAACGCGTACTCGAAGCTCCCGAGCCCCGAGCCCACGATCGGCGAGTCCCCGATCATGCGCATTGTGTCCCCGAGCAGCGCGACGCGATCGGCAGACGCGGATTCGAGGTCGCCGAGCGTCTCCATGCGTTCGATCACCGGATCGAACCCGAAGCCGAAGAGCACGAGCGCCGACACGAGGAGCAACGCGAGCGCCGGCCAAGCGACGCCGCGCACGAAGTGCGATCGATGCATCATGAACACCGTGATCGCCCCCGAGACGCCGAGCGAGATCACGCCGTTGCGTGACGAACTCATCGCGATCGCGATGATCGCGAGTGCGAGGGAGAAGGCGAGCCAGCGTTCGAACCCGTGTGCGGATGCGCGCAGCTCGGCCATCAGGTCTTCGGCCTCGAGACGGCGCTTGCCTCGACCCTCGAGCATGCGTCCGAGCAAGAGCGCGATCGTCGCACCGATCGAGAGGTTGAGGAACTGCGCGTAGTGACCGTAGTGCACGAACGGTCCCGACCTCAGTGAGCCGCCGGGATACGTCCAGTAGATGCCCTTCGCTGTCGTCACGATCTGGAGGATGCCGAGGACGGCAACGGCGCTGCCGGCGAACGACAGCACGGTCAAGAAGCGCCGTTGCGCGCGCTTGTGCCGAAAGACGTGAATCGCTGCCAAGAACCCGATGCACACGGACAGCACGATTCGCAGGTCGGCGAGTGTCCCGTACGGCACGAGGCTCAACCGGAGTGCATCGACGGGACCGTCACCGAGCAGCGCGAGCTCCCGGGCGACGTGCGTCTTCGCGACGAGGGATGCGACGCTCGTGGGTAGCGGCACGAACTGCAGGAGCACCAGGCCGACGAATCCGAGCATCGGGAGCACGATCGCGGTGCCGGACACGAGCGATCCCGAGCGCCAGAGCAAGACGTTGCGGACGACGAGGAGGAGCGAGAGTACGACGGCGGCAGCGACGAGCACGAGCGTGCTCTGCGCGAGGACGCCGCCGAACGCGAACGGGAGATAGACCGCAAGGCTCGATAGCAGCGCTTCGATCGCGACATCGATGCGGTCGGGTGGCGGGCGACGTGTGGGCATGGGCGAGGGGAAGGACGTTAGGGCAGGACCCCTACGGAAGGATGAAGGCCCGGCGCCGGACTACGCCCGGGAAAAACGCATGATTCGTACTGCTTGGCAGTGGCCTGGATCGATAGCTATATTCGTGGCCAGCTCTACTGGTTTCAGAGCCGCACCCCAAGAGAATCCCTCCGAGGTTTCGTGACATGATCCGCCAACTCAAAACCAAGACCGCTGCTCTTGCGTTCGGCTTCGCCGTCGCTGCAGTCGGTGCGTCGTGGACACCTGCGTCCGCAACGCCTACGCCGAGCGCGCCGGCCGCGATGCCGCAGTTCGTCATCGGTATCGAAGCCCCCGTCACGGTCATCGACCGCGTCGGCGGTATCGTCGTCCGCATCGATCCGCCCGAGCTCTCCGCGGTCTTCCCCGTCCTCCCGTGACGCGGGCCGCGTTGCGGTGATCTTCGTGATCGCCGCATGCTGAACGAGCCGCCATCTCGCGAGAGATGGCGGCTCGTTTCGTTGCGTCGCGCGCACTCTTGTGGGCTGCGCAACCTGCAACACGAAACGAGCACGGGCCGCCCTCTCGGATCG
>JAGQQW010000221.1 GCA_020426005.1 Planctomycetota bacterium
AACGGGGTGCGTGGCCATGTGGTCACGCACCCCGTTCACCGTACGCAGCGGCCCGCACGTGCCCGTGACGCCCCAGGAGTCCGGAGCTATGACGCGCACGCACCCTACGGCACTGGTATCGTGGTGCCCCGGTTCCAGAAGGCCCTGTCACCGACGCATGCGCAGCATTCCAGCGACTTCGATCTTTGCGGCAACCGCATTCGGCTGCCTGCTTGCCCTCCAACTCACCGGGTGCGCGCCGGACGAGCCCGAACCGGCGGCGCCCGAAACGAACGCCGGCGCCGAGCAGAGCTCGTCGTGGCTGCAGGTATCCGAAACCCACTACGACTTCGGTGAGATCCCGCATGGCCTCGTGCGCGAGAAGGTGTTCACGATCAAGAACACCGGCACAGGGCACGTTCGCCTCAACGGGATTCGTAGTCAGTGCACGTGTGCCGTGCTCGAAAAGCGCGTCTTGCGCGACGGCAAGCCGATCGAGGCCGAGATCCACGATCCGCCGATCCTCGACAAGGGCAGCTTCAAGATGCTGGAGCTCGATGCCGGAGACGTGCTCGAGCTCACGGTGCGCGTCGACACGACGCTTCGATCGCCGCTCGACCACCACGAGCCCTCGTACAGCGAACTGGTCTTCGAACCCGTCGAGGCTGGCACGATTCGGATCACGTACGAGTTCACGATCCGTGCAAGGCTCGAGATCCTGACCGAAATCGATCGCAAGGGATCGCCTGCCGTCAACTTCGGTACGTTCGGCAAGCACCAGAAGGGCTTCGGCGTGCTCGAACTCGCGCCACGCGACGGCAAGACCTTCTCGATTCGCGAGATCGAGGGCCTCGGGGATCGCATCAAGCTCGAGAAAAAGCCGCCAGTGCGGGAGGGTGGTCACCGTTGGCTCGTCGAGCTCGAGCCGAACGGCGAAGCCGGGTACTTCATGCAATACGTCACGTTCCACACCGACCTCGACGAGGGCTATGCGTGCCCGATCCGCTTCGAGGGTGTGGCCGTGCCCAACCTGCAGATCATGCCGAACGCGCGGCTCGACTTCGGGCGTTTCGACGTTTCCAAGGAACGCCGCCGCACGGCGGATCTGATCTATCGACGCTCGGATCTCGACCCGAAGTTCCGAATGACGAAGCTCTTCGTCGAAGCCGATGGCAACAGCATCGCGGATCACTTCGAGGTCTCGATCGATCCGCTCGAGCGCGGAACGTGGCGCGTGGCGCTGTCCTATCGAGGCGGTCTCGACGTAAGGCGGTTCGAAGGGCAGGTCGAGCTGACATCGGACGACCCCGAGTACGAACGCATCGTCCTACCCTTTACCGGGTACGATTCCGGCGCCTCGAAGCCGATTCGGTAGACCTCCACCCGACATGCGAACGGAAACCACGATGCCCCGACGTCCATGGATGCTCGCCGCCGTGCTCTCGGCCTACGCGGTCGTGACGCTGTTCGCGAGCGCATGCGGCTCGGACGAGCCCGCCCCCGTGCGGCCCAACCAGGGGACGGAACGGGGTACGCAGAATCACGGCTCGAAGACGCCTCTCGACGAGACCGACACGAAGCGCGACCACGACACCGTGCCGGACGACTTCGGCAACAAGATCACCGCTCCACCCCTGCCTCCGCTGCCTCCACCACCCGAAGACGCCAAGCCCCTCCGCCTCGCGCTGAGCGGCATGATGGACGGGCATCTCGAACCCTGCGGCTGTGCATCGGCCCAAGCCGGCGGCGTCGATCGTCGTGCATTCTGGTTGCGCCTCAATCAACATCGCTTCGACGCGAAGCTCGAAGGAGGCAACTCGATTCACGCCAACGACCCGCTCGAGCGACAGAAGCTGCAGTGGGTTCAGACGATCCTCGGCGGGTATCTCGAGTATCGCTACTTCCCGCTCGGACCTCGGGAACTCGCGCTCGGGAAGGACGAGCTTTCGCTCTACACGACCGACGAGCACGGCGGCCCATTCGTGTGCAGTGATTTGCGCGTCGACGGCAAAGCGCCGTTCTTGACCCACGCGATCCAGGACGCCGGCGCCTACAAACTCTGCCTCGTCGCGCTCGCGGGATCGTCGGCAACGTCCTTCGCCGAGGGGGCCTCGGTGCTTCCCGCGAGCGAAGCGATCCGCGAAGCGCTGAAGGCAGCCGGCACACGAGGTCAGGACTACCACTGCGTGATCCTATTCGCTCACGACGGCGGTCCCGAAGCTGCACGCGAACACGCCAAATCGATTCCTGGCGTCGACCTCGTACTCGCCTGGGATCACGAACTCGAGACGCGCAGCAAGCCCGAGGTCTTCCGGCGAGATCCGAAGGATGCCGTCGTCGCCCAGACGACCCTCCTCTATCCTGGTTGGCGCGGCAAGAACCTCCTGCTCTGGACCGGGAAGCCGGACGCGCAGGGCACGTGGCACACCACGGCCCTCGAGAAGGACGTTCTCCAGGTTCCCGCGAACGCCGAGAAGGGCAAGCGCCCTGCCGGTTCGGACGCCGAGGTGTGGTCGATGTTGATCGCGTCCAAACAAGAGATCGGCGAACTCGGCCTGCGCGAGCAGATGGCCGAGCGTACGAAGCGCACCGATGGTCTGACCTACGTCGGCACGACCGCGTGTAGCGAATGCCACGAGTCGTCCGCAGCCGTGTGGGCACAGACCAAACACGCGCACGCGTGGAAGACGCTCGAAGAGCGCGAAGCCATCGACGGCTGGCCCGTATCGAAGCACCCCGATTGCGTGCTCTGTCACACGGTCGGCTACGGCGAAGTATCGGGCTTCGTCAATCCGGCCAAGACGCCCGATCTCGAAGCCGTTGGGTGCGAGGTCTGCCACGGGCCTGGCAGCGCACACGTCGACGTGATGCGCGCTCTCGCAGCTCGCGAGACGAAGTCCGGCAAGAAGGCCAGCGCGGACGAGCTACAAAAGGCACGCGTCGATGGAAAGCTCCAAGCTGCCGACGCGAAGACCTGCATTCGTTGCCACAACTTCGACCAGAGTCCTGGCTTCGACTTCCTCGAACGCTGGCCCAAAATCAAGCACGGTCTCGACCGCTGATCACGACGCTCACTTGGCCATGGCAGCCTTGAGGGCAGCGGAGTTCGGGAAGAGCTGCAAACCGCGCTTCCAGATGTCGCGCGCTTCGTCGAGCTTGCCCTGTTGTGCCTTGAGGTTGCCGAGCATCACGTAGCTCTGCTCGAACTCGGGCTTCGGAGTCTTGCGCTCCTGCTGATCGATGAGGATCTCGAAGTTCTTGATGGCCTCGGGCTGCTTGCCGAGAACGGCAGGCCAGAACGAGAGCGACATCGCTTTCGAGAACCGTGACGCCCAGTGCTCGGAATCGATCGCGAGCGCTTTGTCGAACATCTCGATCGCGAGCGGACCGAGGCGAGCTTGCTCGACGACCGGCGCATCCATGCAGCGTTGGCTGATCGCCTGACCGTACGCATATTGCGCCTCGACGTCGTTCGGTCGCTCCTTCGCGTACTGCTCGAACTTGGCGAGCAAGGCCTTGCGCATCTCCGGCGGCGCGTCCTTCCAAGCCTCGGCGATCTCGTGCGGCTGCAACTCGCCGCTCAAGAAGCTCGCCCAGAGCGAGTCGACCGTGACGGCGGGTTTGTCGCCGCTCTTCGATCCTGCACCCTTCGACGCTCCCTGTGCCAAAACACGGTCCTTGTTGCGTTCGAACCACGAGTCGACCGCCTCCGCGATCAGGTCCGCATCGACTCCGGATCGCACGGGAGCATCGACGGCGACGGGCTTCGCCTCGAGTTCGCGGAGCTTGGCTTCGAGGGCTTCGATGCGGCGAGCCTGCTTCGCGATGCGCTCCTCGTCGCTCGTCCCCACTCCATATTGGACCGGCTCTTCGCGTGGCGGGCCGAACTGAACGACAGCGAACGACGTACCGGCCGCAACGACGGCGGTGAGAAGGACGACCGACAATGCTTGCATCGCGATGGGAACTCCGTGCGGATCAGACGAGGGGTTACGGGCAATGGCCCGGGAAGGTGCTCACTTACGTGTCAGTCCGCGGAGATTCTCGAAATCGGGACGATCACGCAACGGATCGAAGCGCGGCTCCTCGAGCTGCGATCGTGTCACTGCAAAGCGTCGACATGCATCCTCGAGCAGCGCGACGGCTCGGGAAGCGAAGTCTTCGCTCGGATCCTCTGCACGCGCGAGCATTCCGGCGAGATCGAGGCGCACGGTGACGTCGTCCGGAAAGGATCGCACGCAGCGCTCGACGATCGCGAGGGCCTCGCGCGGTTGCCTCTCGATCGCGATCGCGACTCGATGTTGATACGCGATGCGCAGATCCTTGCGCGCGGCGCTGGACAGACCTCCGCTGGCTTCGGCCTCGGCCGAGCGAGCGATCGCTTCCTCGAGCTTCGCCGCTGCGGCTTCGAAGTCGCCGGCGGCTCGATGCAAGCGTCCGAGTACGACGAGCGATCGTGCGCCGACGATCAAAGTCGCGCGTGAGTTGGCGCCATTCATGTCCGCCTCTTGCTGCAGAATCGCCTCGGTGGCGATCTCGACACCGCGACGAGCGCGCCGCACTCGACCAGCCTCGTCGCGGGACGATTCCGACGCCTCGACGAACAAGCGCGCGGCATAGTCCTTGGCCAGCCAAGGATCGACGAGGACGACGAGCGCTTCGGCGCAGGCTTCGACGCATTCCTCGTCGCCGAGCGCTTGCGCAGCACCGCCTCGATGATAGAGGCACTCGCGCAGACCGATGATGCCATCGCTCGCGTCGAGCTCGCGGCCGCGGCGATAGCTTTCGATCGCATCGTCGAGCGCCTCCGCAGCGTGGGCCGCGTCCCCTTCTTCGATCAACGCGAAGCCGAGCCGCGCCGCGGCTTCTGCCCGCATGAACCAAGAGAGCGGAATGCCTGGGTCCGACTCGACGCACCTGTGCGCGACCTCGCGCGCATGCGCGAACGCCGCATTCGAACCGGGCACGTCGTGCGCTTGTCGTTTCACCAATCCGAGCGCGGTCGCAGCTTCGATTTCGTGCTGCGTCACCGAGACATCGTCGTCGTCAGCGCGCAACACGCCATAGATCGAGAGCGCGCGTTGGAGCTCGTCGACCGCGGGCCCGATGTCCGTTCGTATGCCGTACAGACGACCGAGCGCGCGGGTTCGTCCGGACGTCGTGAGCGAGCGCGCGAGTCCGTGTCGGTAGTTCGGGACCGTAGGGAACTCATCCGTCAGCGCGTCCCACATCTCGATCGAGGTGGCACACATGTCCAACGCTCGGGCGATCTTGCCGCTCTCCGTGAGGATCGACGCATGGTTGGTGCGCAGGCGAGCCTCGGCGGCACGATAGTTCGGAAACTTCGGAAAGTCCGAGCAAAGCGATGTCCGCATGTCGGTCGCGCGTGCGAGCTGTCGTTCTGCGTTCGCGGTGTCGCCCTGGCGCGAACGTGCCCATGCGAGACTCTCGGCGACCGAGGCGAGCGCGTCGCGCAGGCGCGGGTCGTCGCGACTCAAGACCGGATCCTTGGCGATATCCACGGCCTTCGCCAGCACGGCTCCCACTTCGTCGAGGCTACCTACCTGGAAGAGCGTGTTGCCATGCTCACGCAATGCGCGCATCGCCGCGAGAAGCCGTGTCGCGCTGACTTCGCGCGCCAAGAGCCGCACGTGGATCGCGTCCGCCGCCTGGTGCTCGGCGAGAGCGCGTGCCTTGTCACGCGCGCGGTAGATCTCGGCGAGTCGAAGATGGAGCTCTGCTGCAGCGACTTCGTCTCGATCCTTCGGATCCGCTGCGGCATCGAGCACCGACACCGCGCGCTCGAGATCGACGATCGCGAGTGACGTCTTGCCGACTCTTGCACGCAGGAGCCCACGTTCACCCAACAACTGGGTGAACGAAGCACGCACGTCCTCGCGGTCTGCACCGATTCCGCCGAGGGACTCGAGCAGGCCATCCGCACGCTCCAATGCACGTTCCGAAGCGTCGTGATCCCCGAGCAAACGCTCGATGCGTGCGAGACTGAGCAAGCTTCGCGCTACGTCGAATCGCGCGACCTCGTCGTCCTTGCGCGACTCGAAGAAGCGTTCGTGGAACGCGTGCGCCCTCGCGACGAGTTCGCGACGTACGGCCTCCATGCCGGGAACCAACGCGAGGTCCTCGTCGCCGACACGCTCGAGCATCGCATCGACGGCCTCGCGCGCACCAGCGAAGTGCAGCTCGGCGAGCTGGCGCGCTTCGGATTCCTGGCGGGACTTCTCGCGCGCGATACCCGCATAGACGAGGCTCGTCGCGAGGCCGGCAGTCAATGCCAAGGCGACGAGCGTGCCTGCAGCGACCAACACGCGGTTGCGAGCCACGAACTTCACAAAGCGATAGGACGCACGCCTCGGACCCGCCTCGACGGCTTCGCCCGCGAGGTAGCGCTCGAGATCACTCGCGAGTTCGCGCGGTGTCGCGTACCGCCGATCGCGGTCCTTCTCGAGTGCACGCAACGTGATCCAATCCAGCTCTCGACCCGGCACCGGCCGCTCGACGCGAGCTCGAACGGGCATGCTCGAAACGGGCCCCACAGTCGACTCCGACGGCAGGGACTCGCGCACGGTGCCACGTGTCTGCTTGCTCGGCGAAATCGGCTCTTCTTCTCGGAGGATGCGGCGTAGCTCGACCGAGCTCGAGCGCCGCAAGCGCTCGGATTCGAATGGCAACGTTCCGGTCAGGAGTTCGTACAACACGACGCCGAGCGAGTAGACGTCCGTTCTCGTATCGACATCGATCCCGTCGCCGCCCGCCTGCTCGGGACTCATGTACTCGGGGGTGCCGAGCAGATGACCGGCGGTCGTGTGCAACTCGGGCACCGAGTCGATGCCGTGCGTCGCCTTCGCGACACCGAAGTCGATGATCTTCGGTCGGGCCCGACCATCGACCTCGCTCACGAGGATGTTCGAGGGCTTCAAGTCGCGGTGGATGACTCCTTTGTGATGGGCGTGCTGCACCGCATCACAGATCTCGATCAAGAGTCGGATTCGTTCCCGAACACCGAGTCCTCGTCGATCGCAGTACTTCGTGAGCGGCACGCCTTCGACGTACTCCATCGCGAGGAATGGCCGACCTTCGTCCGTCAGACCCGCATCGAAGATCTTCGCGATCGCGGGGTGGTCGAGAACCGCCAGCGTCTGTCGCTCGATCGCGAAGCGCGCCAGCACGTCGTGGCTGTCGAGCCCGAGCCGCAAGACCTTGATCGCCAACGTGCGCCGCACCGGAGCGCGCTGTTCGGCCAGGTAGACCGTCCCCATTCCGCCGCGACCGAGATGATCGACGACGCGGTACGGTCCGATGCGGTCCGGTCGCGGCACGGGTGCGGCGAGAAGACCCTGCTTCCGTAGGGATTCGAGGCGGGACAGCGCCACGTCACGCTCGGCCGGGTGTGCCGCGAGGACCGAGGCGATGGCCTCGTCTCCCCCTGCCTCGAACGCGAGAATGCAGCGCGCCACGAGTTCTTCGACCGGGTCCCGTTCCTCATCGCCGTGGGAAGCGTCCCGTGCGATCGTGGAATCGAGGCCGTCGGCTCCGATGTCACAGGATTCTGGGTCGGTAGGGTGACGCGTCACGCGGGGAGGATCCGGGGGTCGATCCGCCCACGGTACAGGCCACAGGGACAGACTGCTGCCCGTTTCGCGCCACTTGGCCCCTCCGGCAGCGCAAATCCGCATGGAGACGTGAAACACAGAACGCCGATCTCCAGGAACGAAATCATGAAGACCTCGAAGCACCCCCTCCTCCCCCTGCTGCCCCTGATCCCCATGCTGCTCGCCGTGCCGGCGATGGCACGGACGGCAGCTTCGCAGTACACGTCGAGTTCGCCCGTCGAGAACGATTCCAAAGACTTCGATCGCGGCGCATCGCTCGTCATGGAAGGCGAGTTCGAGCAGGCCCTGCCGCTGCTCGACAAGGCGGCCCAGGGTGGCAACGTCATGGCGCAATACCTGACGGCCAAGCTGATCCGTCGGGGATTCGGAACTCCGAAGGACTTGGACCGCGCCATTCGCCTCCTCAGGAGCGCGTGCGCCGGGCAGACCTTCCCCGAAGCCTTGCTCGAACTCGGTCAGGCACTCGAAGAGGCGAACGCGGATTCCGCCGAATGGACGAGCGTGCTGAAGCGCGCGAGCGCCGCCGGCAACAGTGGCGCGTCGCTCGAACTCGGGAACGCGTACTTCCTCGGTTCGCAGATCCAGCGCGATCTGGCGATGGCGTTCGCGTGGTATTCGCTCGCCGCCGACCAGAACAACCAATACGCGATCAACAACCTGCGCGCCGTCCAGCAGAACATCACGGACGACCAGCGTGCGCGTGGTCAGCAGATCCTCGAAGAGCTTCGAAGCGCGAGCCGTCAGGGCACGGCGGGAGGCTCCGTGCAGTTCCAGTTCGACCTGAACAGCGCGATCCAGGCCGCCTTCGACAAGGGCCGCAAGGCGTACGAAGGCCGCAACCTCGACGAAGCCCGTCGCCGCCTCGAGCCGCTCGCTCGCTCGCGGAATCCCGGTGCGCTCTTCTACGTCGCGCGCATGCACGAGACCGGTCGTGGCTACGACCAGGACTACCTCGAAGCCGCCCGACTCTATGCCGTAGCGATCCAGCAAGGGGAAGGAACCTCGCTCGGAAACCTCGCTCGACTCTTCAAGCAGGGTCTCGGCGTCAGCAAGAGCCCGAATGCAGCCGCGACGCTCTACTACGGTGCCGCGTGGCGCGGCGACGCCGACGCGCAGAACGAGTACGGCCTCGCCGCCATCCAAGGTGCAGGCGTCGAGCGTGACCCGATTGCCGCCTACGTCTGGTGGACGCTCGCGTCCGAGGCGGGCAACGAGCACGCCAAGAACAACCTTCCGATCCTCCTGCAGCAGGACTTGCCGCAAGAGAAGCGGGCCGCGGCCGATGCCCAGCTCGCCGACGTTCGCAAGAAGCGCGCACAGGGCTTCGCCCCCGCCGCACCGAACCTCGACCTCGGTACTCCGCGTCTGATGACGGCGGGCGCCAAGGCGATCACGAAGAAGTACTCGAGCAGCGAAGAAGTCGTCGTCGACTCCGACAACAAGAAGGAGAACGACAAGAAGGACCTGGAGACGTGGCGCTCGCCGGACGGCAAGCTCCTCGCCAAGAAGCCTGCAGG
>JAGQQW010000222.1 GCA_020426005.1 Planctomycetota bacterium
GTGCGTTTCGCGTTCGCCTTGCCGGCCGGATACAGCGCACAGGTCGAGCGAAAGTCCCGAGGCAAGTCACCCGCGAGCCGCGCGGCGTTCGCCGCATCCGTGTACCCGTCGGGGAAGGCAAGGGTCTTCGCGTCGCCCGAGATCACGAGAACGAGGAGGTCCGTCTTCGCCGCGTCGGCCGCGGTCGTCTTTGTCTTCACCTGCATGGCCTGTGAGCCTAGTGGAGTGTCGCAAAAGTTCGCACGGTTAGTTTCCCTCCATCTGCATGCCGGGTGTCGTTGCGCTCTCTCGGCGTATCCCCGAGCGGGCGAACTGCGCATTCCCACGGGCCAACCCTCGGTCTGCGCTCAACCGTCGGAGACGATCACCGCTCGGTATGCGGTAGGTCGCCCACCCAGCGGTGCTCTCGGTCCTCGTACGTCTCCTTCTTGAAGATCGGAACCTCGCGCTTGATGCGATCCATGACGTCTCGCGCAGCGTCGAACGACGGGCCTCGATGTGCGGACCCGACGACCACGACGATGCTGGCCTCCCCGATCGCCACCGGTCCCAATCGATGCACGACGTGGATCCGTCCGACGTCATGGTGCTGCACGACCTCGTCGAGGATTTCGAGCGCCTTCTCGATGGCCATCGGCTCGTAGGCCTCGTACGCGAGCCCACGCACCGCGCGTCCGTCGTGGTGATCGCGTGTCACACCATGGAACGTCACGATCGCGCCATCGTGATCGCGTCGCACTCGCTGCTCGAGGATGCGCGGATCGATGCCCTCGCTCGTGAACGCGAACGACGTTCGAGGCACGTCGAGGTCGGCGGCGTCATCGCCACCACTGATCGCTGGCACGCACGCGATCTCGTCCCCGTCGCTCAGAGGTGTCTCCTCGGCCGCATAGGCCCGGTTGCGCGCGAAGACGAACGGGATGCGCGCGACAGCCGGCCAACGATCGATGAGGAGCGCGCGCACCGACGCGAGTGTCGCCCCGTTCTCGAGGTCGAGTTCGAGTCGGCGGGTACCGGCGATTTCGGGCAGAGATGCGAAGAGCAGGACGACGACGCGCATGGGCCGATCATCGACCGATTGCATCGCGAAAACCACCAACGACACCATCACGGGTGCCCCGGTCGCCGAAGCGAAGTAGTCGCGTCTCGACACCTCAGTCCGAGTTCGGCTTGGCTCCGGCCGCCTCCGCGACTTGCGTGCCGGAGATGAGGACCTTCGAAATGCCGAGCTGCTCACAGTCTCGACACCACGACTCGACGTCGGTTTCGTTGCGCGCCAAGCGACCGACAGCATCGAACGGCTGTAGCGAAGACTCACCGCGATGTAAGACGATCGGATCGCCAGGAGCCGTCCGCACCTCGAAGCCGTGCGACGCCATCGCGTGCGCGAGGAAGGCACCGAGATAGTAGGCGCCGGCGCCAACGCGCTCTTCTCTCGGGATCTGAGCGCTGATCGTGGCGGCGAACGTCTCGAGATCCCGGATCCCGGCGGCGTCGCCATCCGCTTCGCGTTCTCCACGCGCGATCGAAGCGATGTCCTCACACGTGAACGCAGGCAGCCGACCCGCGTGCTCGGCGGCGACCTCGCGCCAACCGTCCTGCAGGACGCCAGCACATCGTGCCCACGAGTCCGCTGGAATCTCCGCGACGGACCGGTTCTGCGTCACGAAGACCATCAAGTCGCGTTCGAGTGTGTCGACGTCGTCCAGAAGAGTCACGCCGTGCGGTCCGTCAGCGGACTCGCTTCCCGCGCCTTCGACGTCTCCGGCGGCTCGAATCCGCTGACTGATCGGCGGGTGCGAATCGTAGGGATCGCCCTTCGCTTGCATTGCCGACTCGCCGAACGACACCTGCATTTCGCGTACGTCCGCGGACTCGAGATACGACGCGAACCCGTCCGCGAGCGGCGGCCGTACCCCCCTGCGTAGCATCGGCACGTATTCGTGATCGAGGTACGAATCGAACAGCGGACCGATTTCACCGATGCGGCGCAGCGACGTCTGGACCGGCTCGACTCCGACGATGCGCACCGACAGCGCATCCGCTGCGTACTCCTGCGCACGCGAGATTCCGAACGTCGTCTTGAGGAAGAGCTTGCCGTACCACTCGAACGGCTTGTGGAGGAACGAATCAGCGTTCTGCAGATTCGTGATCGTCCTGCCGATCGATGCGCGCGTACGGTAGAGGAACGGGCCGAGCTTGGTATCTCCACCATGGAAGTGCCCGAACTCGTGCGCGATCACGCTCTTGATCTGTGGCACGGTCAGGACGCGCATCAACGGCAAGCCGAGACCGAGCACGCGTTCCCCTCCGAAGCCGAGGCGAGCGTTGCGCTCGGCGACGAAGGCATTGATCTCGTTGACGAGGAAGACCGATTTCGGGACCGGCTGACCCGCGGCCTTCGCCACGTCTTCGATCATCGAGAAGAGTCGCGGTTGCCTCTGCTTCGTCAGGCGGATGCCGGGGTCGGGGAACGCTGCCTTCCGTGGCACGATGCTCCAGACCACGACACCGATCGTCACGGCGGCGAAGATGTAGAGCTTGACGTGCTTGCGGCCGGGACTCGTGATGTCGACATAGACGAGCGCCGCGAGCGCGATACAGATCGCGATCGCGAGCACGTAGAAGCCGATCATGAGGAGGAGCGCGAGCAACGCGCGCCCGGCCATCGAAGGAGCTTTGCGAGCTGCCATCGCGAATTCAGCTGCCGAGCACCGCGCGGCCGGCGTTGCTCATGCCTGCGACGCCGTTCGGCGACTGTGGATCGAAGAGCAACGCCTGAACGAAGTAGGTCAACCCCAGCAGTGATGGTGTACTCGGGAGCAGCAGCGAAGCGCTCGCCGTGTTCCCCACGACCGGAATCGCATCGACGAAGTCGACGCTGACCTCGAGCTGACAGCCCTGGAAGCCCGCACCGGAGAGATCGACAGGCAACGGGATCGCGCCCCACGTCAGACTGCTGAAACCCTGGAGCAGGATCGCGGCACTCGTCGCCGTCGGGACGCCCATGATGTCGTACGCGAACGTCGTGCCGAGCTTCGGGACGCTCTTCCCTTGGACGCGGGCAAGACCCGCGCTCGTCGCACAACCCTTGCCGTACGGCCCGAAGATCGCGGTCGTCGGCGCCTTGAACGTCCAAGCCTCGTTCGACACTCCGGTGGGCCCGCTGCCGCCGTAGTAGAAGTTCTGGCCACGCCAACTGTCATTCGCGGCATACCCCTGCGTCGACTTGGTCGGTCCGGCGGTCGCCACTTGCAGCCAATCGTTGCCGTCGTATTCCCACGTGTCGGTCAACGCCGTCGCGTTGCCGAAGCCGCCATACATCACGATGCGCCCGCGGAGTTCTTCGTAGACCATCGACGTGCGGTAGCGAGCGGTCGGCTTGGTCGTCGTCTGGACCTGCGTCCAGTTCGTGCCGTCGTACTCCCACGTATCGTCGTACATGGTTCCAGGGGATGCTGCATTCCAACCACCGAAGAGCACCGTGACGCCACGCGCCTTGTCGTAGCACAGACCGGGCTGATCGCGCGATGTCGGCGAGTTGGTCGGTGTCGCCATCGTCCATGTCGTGCCGTCGTACTCCCACAGCTCCGCACCGTTGAACGTGCTCTGCGAACCGAAGATCTGCGTCACGCCGCGGCGCACGTCGTACGCCATCGAATAGAACGCACGCGCACTCGGCGACGCGGTCGGCATCGCCTGCGACCAGACCTGCGTGCCGACGTCGAACTCCCACGTGTCGTTCGCAGTCGCGGTCAAGGTCGGGGACCGACCACCGAACGTCACGATCTTGCGACGCTTGACGTCGTACACCATCTGGTGCCCCCAACGCGGCGGTAGGTTGCCGACGTTACCGAGCCCGGCCCAGGCTCCACCGTTCCAGAGATAGACCTCGTTCGTGATCGCGGTCGGGCCGGTCTTGACGCCGCCGTAGATCACGACGGTGTTCTGGCCGTTGAAGGCCGCCGCGCCGCCGTAGCGAGCGGCGGGCGCACCGGACGGTAACTCCTGCGTCCAGACTTGGGCGGGGAGATCGAGAGCTGCAGCGAACAGGGCCACGGCTGCCAGGACAGGACGAGAACAAGACGCGATGCGGAACGGCAAGGTGGCCTCCACGAAGGGCGAAGAGATGGGTACGTCCAGCCTCCGGGGCAACGCGCGACCTGTCAATCGTCCGCAGCACGGACTTCGCATCGGGCCCTCGCGACCGCGCATGCTGTCTCGACTGTCGATCCGAGCCGGGCGCAGTTCGGCCTCGCACGTTGGCTGCGGTACAAAAACGTTGCCGCGCCACACGTTACGACTTGCAGCCTCGCAGAAACGGTAACGTTCCGAATTTGGACCGCCGATGCGACTGATCATCGCGAGGCAGCTCCTCCTTCAGACATCGACCGTCTTCGCGAGGCGATCGAGCAGACTGTCATCATCCACTGCGCACGGCGCACGGCACGTCCCAGGATTCCACCCGGGCGCGGGGCGGAATATCGCCCCACGTCGAATCCCGCAGATGGGCTCGTTCGCGGGCTATCATGGCGGCTCACTTGTTCCGCCGAAGTCACTCAGCGGCACGCCCATCTCTCCTGATCTCACGAGGTCCTCGATGTACCGTTCTGCCGT
This sequence comes from Planctomycetota bacterium, assembly GCA_020426005.1. Lineage (GTDB taxonomy): Bacteria > Planctomycetota > UBA1135 > UBA1135 > JACKHW01. Next base: position 4,618 of record JAGQQW010000222.1, read on the forward strand.
CGCCATCTCCACCTTCGCCGTGCTCGCGAGCGCGCTGGCAGCTCAGGGCACGACCTATGCCCCGAGCTACGCGCTGAGCCAGGTCAACTCCAACAACATCTACCCGCACCGCACGACGTCGATGCGGTACCAGCAGATCCACGACGCGTGGTCGTTCACGTCACAGACGCAGAGCATCATCCGTGGTGTCGCGTTCCGGCCGTCGAATCAGAGCAACTACGTCAACCAACCAGCGGGCATCGTCGAGATCCAGATCGAGATGGGCTTGGCGGCTACGGGAGTCGACGCCCAGAACGGCAGCCTGAACATGGACAGCAACTTCGACTCGACGTCGCGCAAGGTCGTCCTGTCGCGCAAGAAGGTCAACTACCCGGCCTCCGGGGCGACACCCGACGACCTGAAAGTCTTCCAGAACAAGTTCGCGTTCGACGCGTCGGGCATCTTCCTGTTCAACCCCGTCCTGAACCGCAGCCTCGTGATCGAGCTGCGCCAGTACAGCTACTCCGGCGGCTACGCGTGGGACTTCGTCTCCAGCACTACCGTCGCGGGCAACGGCTTCTCGGTTCAGAACGGCACCTACGACGGCTGTCCGAGCAAGGGCAACAACGTGCCGACCTTCGAGGGCGACGGCGCGTCGCTCAAGATCGCTGGCACCGCGACGTTCACCGGCACCTACGACGCGTCCAGTATCCCGGCCGTGATGAGCCTCGGCGCGCAGGCCGTGAGCGCCCAGTTGCCGGGCACGAAGTGCATGATCGTCAACGATCTCGGTTTCCTCATCGGCGGCGCGACGAACGCCTCGAATCAGTTCCAAGTCAGCTTCCCCGTGCCGAACAACCCGGCTCTCGCCGATGTGCGCTTCTACACGCAGATGTTCTTCCTCGAAGCGGGCGCAAACCCGGTCGGCATCGTCTCGAGTCGCGGTCTGTTCAACGGCGTCGGCCGTGGCAGCGCGTGGACGACCATGGGCCTCGCACGCATCTACGGGCGCGGCGATCCGGATGCGCTGACGACGGCGCAGAGCAACTTCAAGAACGGCCTGGTGATTGCGTTCAACTAGCAGCGCGGAGAACACTCGAACTCACGCTGCTCCTGCCCGCAGGCCGTGAACGGCGGCGATCGACCGCCTTCGCATCGGGCCCTCGCGACCGCGCGCGCTGTCTCGACTGTCGATCCGAGCCGCGCGCAGATCGGCCTCGCACGTCGGCTGCGGCACCAAAGCGTTGCCGCGCCACAAGTTACGACTTGCAGCCTCGGAAATGCGGCAACGTTTCGCATTTGGACCAAGGTCTCGAGGCACGAACAACGCTCTACGTCACGACTCGAGCCTCAGGCTCCACGACCCTTGAAGGAGAGCGTCCGACCGTGCTTCCAAGACTTCTCACGTGCCTCGCCGTTGCCGCCTCGCTCGGGGCATCCCTCGTCGCGCAAAAGCCCACGGGTTGGGTCGAGCTCCGGGCGCACGATGCATCCGTCTACTCCCGTGCCATCGGCCAGTACGACGTGATCTGGCGCACGGGATACGCAGAGGCGACCAGCTGCAGATTCAAGGTCGAGAACGCACTCCCGGGCTATGTCAGCGGCGTCAAATGCATCGTCGTCGCATCGTTGGACGACAAGTACGACAAGTCCGACTTGGTTCTCAGCAGCCAGAGGGTCAACTTGGACGGGTGGCAAGACTTGTCGGTCGGCAACGACTATAGAACCTTGCCGCAGAACTGGCCTGGAAACACCGCCTACATCATCGGGGTCATCGATCCGGACGACGAAATGGCCGAACTGAACAAGGACGACAACGAGGTCGCCAGGAAGGTTCGCGTACACATTCCACCGTACGTGTATCCGCACACGATGTCCGCGTCCCAGACCTCCGTACGACGCAGTTCGACCATCACGTTGAGTTTCACGGTCACGAATCTCGGCGACTATGGGGTGAACGGCTTTTATGTCACGGCCTTTCACGCGACGAACCAGGTGTTGAATCAAATCACACCGGAGAACACGCTCAAGCAACACTACGTGCTTCCCTTGGAGAAGCGCAGCTCACGAAACATCAGCTTCGATGTGCAAATCCCGGCCAATCAACCACCGGGCCGCTTCTACCTCGGTGTGAGTACCAGAGACGCGAAGCTCTCCCAGCGGGCGCATGACCAAGAGTATCTTCCGATGACGCTCGACGGGCGAGCCGTGATCCAGTCGCATCCGCGCGCGATCCGTGTCCCGATCGGCTACTGGGACTTCAAGAACGGCACGAACTACGTCATGCGCGTCGTCGCCGAGAACGCCGTGCGGTATCAGTGGCGGAAACACGGCAAGGACCTCCTTTTCCAGGACAAGCCGTATCTGATCGTCTCCACCGGCGGCCACGCGCCCGAGCACGCGGGCGAGTACGACTGCGTCGTCTGGGGCCCTGACGACGTTCGCGTCTACGCCAACGGCGCGTGGTTGTCCGTAGGACCCGAGCGCGTCGGGCATTTCCGCGCGTCGACGAATGCCGGAGGCTACGGCTCCACGGTCTGCGGAATTGGTGACTTCGATCGCGACGGCTTTCAGGATTTTGCGGTCACCCATCCGCTCGGCGCGAACGGTGCCGGCGAAGTCACCCTGATCTCCGGGAAGACGCACGACGTCCTCCTGCGTCAAGCCGGCCCGACCACAGGCACGATGCTCGGTGCCTCGCTCGCGAGCGCGGACTTCGACCAGGACGGCTTCCAGGACGTGATGATCGGCGCCGGCACGTATCACCAAGGTGACAACCGAGGGATCTACATGCTCTCCGGCAAGACGCGCCAGCTGACGCGCAAGTGGACGGCGTCGGCCCGGATCGGCCAGTTCATGGCGACGGGCGATTTCGATGGCGATGCGATTCCGGACGTCGTGCACAACATCGGCTCCCGGTCCATCCAGGCCGTCTCGCCGACGCAGGGTCTGCTCTGGCGCGTCGAAGTCTCCGGCCGAACGGGCAACGTGTGGGGCCTCGCGATCATCGGCGATCAGGACGGGGACGGCATGCGAGAGGTCCTCGTCGGAATGCGCGACTACGATCCGAACAACAAGAAAGGTCGCTTCGAAGTTCGAAGCGGTCGCGACGGTGCCTTGCTCTTCGCACAGAACGGCCAGAACGGCGATGAGCTCGGCTACGCCATTGCCGCAATCGGATCGAGCACGAGCGGCTGGGGCTTCGACTACGCTGTCGGCAGCCCCGGCTTCCTCGGCGGACTTGGCAAAGTCACGGTCTACGGGGGCTTCACGAATCAAGCCGTCACGACGTCCTTGCCGAGTCCGGCGGACAGTCGCGTCGGCTTGGCGATCGCCGCCGTGGGCGATCACGACGGAGACGGTTTGGCAGATCTGGCGGTTGCCGGCGAGGGCTTCGTGCGCGTGCTCAAAGGCACGGACGCGAATGCACGGATCGGATCGGATCGCACGGGATCCGCGACGTTCGGCCAAGCGATCGCGGCGATCGACACCAACGGGGACTCGAGACGCGACCTACTCGTCGCCGAGCCGTCCTCGACCGGCGGCGAACTGTGGTGCTTCGATCGTGCAACGGTCGACGACCCTCCCGCATTCGAACGCTACGGCGCGACTTGCCAAGGCACGGGTGGACGTGTCCCGAGGATTCACGGTTCGACCGCACCGCGCATGACCCCCGACCATCTCGACGGAGCACTTGCACGCGCCGGTGGCGGTGTGCGGATCTATCTCACGAGTGCCGCCAAGAACTCCGCCGCGCTCCTCCGGCTCGGGGTCGCCCGCAGGGACCTACCACTCGACTTCATCGGGATGCCCGGTTGCCGCTACCAGGTCGACGGGATCTGGAGCTTCGTCGTCCCTACGAATCAAGACGGTGCAGCGTCGTTCGGACCGCTCGAGGTCAAGAGTGACCCTCAGTTGATCGGCCTCGAGCTCCTGTGGCAGTGGCTCGTGCTCGACCCGGGCGCGAACAGCTTCGGCTTGACGGCGTCCGACGCCGCCATCATGCGGCAGGGTCGCAAGCTGTAGCCTTACGCAACGCGGGAGGACCCGAACGAACGGATCCTCCCGCGTGCGACTCGCGAGGCTTCGAAGAACGCCTTGCGTCTACTCGCCGATCGCGGCGGCGACGAGGCAGCCCTTGGCGACCGAGTTGAGCGCTTCTTCCGCGCGGAAGATGCGGCGGACCGGGATCGGGAAGTCGATCTTCGCGAACTCGTCCTGGAAGACTTCGATGAAGCCCTTGACCATCGTCGTGCCACCCGAGCAGACGATGTCGATCGGATCGGGGAAGGTCGGCATGTCCTGACCTGCCGCGAAGCGCATCGCGAGGTTTTCCATCAGGTAGTGGATGAGGTTGCGATAGTAGATCGCGACCGCTTCCTCTTCGCGGTTCTTCGGATCGCGGATGTCGACGCCCTGTTCCTTGATGTGCGTCGCCTTGCTGCGCTTGATGCCGAGGACCTGCGC
>JAGQQW010000223.1 GCA_020426005.1 Planctomycetota bacterium
GTGGTCGCACCTCCGAGCGCACGGAGTGCATTGAGGATCACGATGACGTCGATCGCTTCTTGGATCAGCGCTCCCGCGACGGGAGTGATCGTCCCGGCGGCAGCGAACCCCATCGCGACAACCGATGCCGCGATCCCGACGAAGACACTCTGACGCGCGATCGTACGCGTCTCACGTGCGATGCGCTGCGCAAGAGCGAGGCCTTCGAGCCGATCGTTCATGAGGACGACATCCGCGGCCTCCGACGCTGCCGATGCACCTCGCACGCCCATCGCGATACCGACATCGGCACACGCGAGTGCCGGCGCGTCGTTGACACCGTCACCGACCATGGCCGTCACGCCTTCGGCCCGAATCCGATGCACCAACTCGACCTTGTCTTCCGGAGTGCGCTCCGCATAGACGCGGTCGATACCGATCGCGTCGCCTACGAGTTCTGCCACGTCGGGGTGATCGCCCGTCACCATGTGGATCCGCTTCCAACCTGCTGCACGCAGCGTGCGCAGCACCCGCGAAACCTCGGGACGCACGGGATCCTGTAGCAGCAGAGCACCGACGAGCCGGCCGTCGACCGCCACGAACACGCTGGCCGAACCCTCGACAGCGGTTCGCGTCTCGATCGCACGAATCGCCGGCGTTCGTTCTGCATCAGGGCCAACGAAGCGCGCCTGTCCGACGCTGACGACCATGCCGTCGATGCGCCCAGTGATTCCCCGGCCCATGTTCTCGACGACGTCGGTCGGGAACGAGAGCGGGAGCGACCTGCGCCGCGCCTCGGCAACGACCGCGGGAGCATACGGGTGCATCGACACGCGCTCGATCGATCCCGCGAGGCGCAGGACTTCGTCACTCGACTGCGAACCGAGCGTTTCGACCGCGACGACGACGGGACGCGCGGACGTCACGGTTCCCGTCTTGTCGAGCAGGAGCGCCGAGACGTTCGCGAGGGTCTCCAAGGGCATGCCACCCTTGATCAGAATGCCGTTGCGTGCAGCGCGCGAAACGCCGGCAAGCATCGCGGCGGGCGCTGCGAGGATCAGAGGACACGGAGTCGCGACGACCAGGACCGCGAGTGCACGCGATGCATGGCCCGAGACGAACCATGCGACGGCGACGAGCAGCAAGGTCAGCGCAAGGAAGACGAGCGCATAACGATCGGCGAGTCGCACGAATCGCGCCTTGGACGTCTCGGCCGATCGCACGAGACGCACGATGCCTGCGAACGTGCTCTCGGAAGCGGACGCAACGACGCGGATTTCGAACGGCCCTCCCGCATTGACCGCACCGCTTCGGAGCGGACACCCGGTCTCGACGTCGATCGGTCGCGACTCTCCACTGAGCACCGACTCGTCGAGGATCGCGTTCGTGGATTCGAGCACACCGTCTGCCGGCACGACTTCGCCGGGCTTGACGACGAGAACATCTCCCAACGCGACTTCATCGATCGCGACATCGACGATCTCGCTGCCTTCGCGTCGATGGGCGACGCGCGGAGCGCGCTCGAGGAGAGCACGGAGTTCGCGTCTGGCTCGCGCGATCGCGAACTGCTCGAGCGCACCGCCGCCCGTCAGCATGACCGCGAGGATCATGGCCGCCAAATCCTCGCGGAGAGCCAAGGCACCGAACATCGCGACCACAGCGATGACGTCGACGACAAAGTGCCGCTGCCAAAGTTTGCGAACGGCCACGACCGTCGCATGACTCGCGACCAGGACGGTCGTCACTCGCCAGATCCCGTGACTCCAATCCTCGGCACGAACGGCGGCTGCTAGCCCTCCCGCAATCAGGCCAGTCAGCGCCACGACGAGGAGCGCGAACCGCAAGCGCGAAGCCTCGGCACGCTTCTCGTAGGGCGTCCCCTCGGGGGCGCGAGTCTGCGCATGCGACGTTGCCCTGGACGTGCGGGACGACTCCACGCGCTCACACTACCAGCGTGTCGCACCGGCCGGGAACGGCCGAGGTGCGTGATTTCGCCGTCCCGTTGGCAACGACCTCGATCCGGCTCATGCTTCCCTGCATGGTGCAAGCACAGAACACACTCCGTCGTCACCTCCGCAATCGCTTCGTTCTCTCCCTGACCGTCGTCGCACTCCTCGGCGCCATCCACGTATCGGCGCAAGAGCGAACGAAGAAGGGCGAGGAGAAGGAGCTGACCTTCCCTCAAGCCGTCGACGCCGCGAAGGCCTCGTATCAATCGGGCCAGTTCGGCAAGGCGATGTCGATGCTCCAACGCGCGATGCGACTCGCACGTGCAGCGCTGCGCGACAAGGTGCTCGCGGCAATGCCTGCCGCGCCCGACGGTTTCGAACGCATCGAGGAGAAGAACGATGACGATGCGCAAGCCAACGCGTTCGTCGCGCTCGCGATCAACGCGGTGCCGATCGAGCAGAAGTACCGTGCCAAGGACGGTGAGGGAAACATCAACGTCCAGATCCGCGTCGACTCGCCGCTCGTCAAGATGATGGCCGTCGCGTTCTCGACCGTGTCGCTCAACCCCAACGCCGAAATCATCAAGTACGGAGCACACAAGGGTCTGCTCGAGAACGGTGACGAGGGCAACCTCAAGCTGACGATCGTGCTCTTCGACAAGCACGCGATCATGATCGAAACGAACGGCCTGAGTGACGAGCGGCTCTTCAAGTTGTTCGATCAGAAGTTCGTCGACACGATCGCGACGATCGTGCAGTGACGGACGCCACCAGCGCAGCGAGCCATGACGAACCGACGTGACTTCCTCAGAACCTTGGTCGGCGGTGCAGCCGCCACAGTCTCGATGAGCTGTCGACATACCGGCAGCGACACCGCGCAAACCGGCGAGACGACGATGGACGAAGCGATCCCGAACGCGAGTGCCCCAAGTGGCCGCATGCCCGTCCTGTTCGTCGGCCATGGCTCCCCGATGAACGCCATCGAAGACAATCGATGGAGTCGTGGGTTCACCGCTCTCGGCGCGACAGTCCCACGTCCGAAGGCGATCCTCGCGATCTCGGCGCACTGGTTCGTTCGCGGGACCTGGCTGACCGGCAATCCGAGCCCAAAGACGATCCACGACTTCTCGGGCTTCCCGCGTGCTCTCTACGAGATCGATTATCCGGCACCCGGGAACGTCGATCTCGCGAAGCGCGTGCGTAGCTTGCTCGGCGACGAACGTGCTGACCTCTCCGTCGATTGGGGACTCGACCACGGAACCTGGAGCGTGCTTCGGTTGATGTACCCGAAGGCCGATGTGCCGGTCCTCCAACTGAGCATCGACCGTGGACTCGACGCCCGTGCTCATCACGATCTCGGTCGCTCCCTCAGGGACCTTCGGAACGAAGGCGTCCTGATCGTCGGCAGCGGTAACGTCGTGCACAACCTGCGCGACGCGATCGGGCGCATGCAGACCGCATCGCCGACGACGCCGGATTGGGCCGAGCGCTTCGACGAATCGGTGCAGTCCATGCTCACGGAGCGGGACACCAAGTCGCTCCTTGCCGCAGTGCCCGGGACCGAGGACGGTCGCCTCTCCCATCCATCGCCCGACCATTGGTTGCCGCTCGTCTACGCGTACGCGGCGACGGACGAGCACGACGGTGTGCGCTTCCCCATCGAAGGGTTCGACCTCGGTTCGTTGTCGATGCGCAGCGTGTTGTTCGGCTGACGGACTCTAAGCCGCGCGGAACGCGCGTCAGTGGAAGAACGCGTACAGCCACACCACTCCGATGAGTGTCGTGACGAGCGCGACCGGGAGTCCTACCTTCAGGTGTTCGAAGAAGCCGATTCCGCCGATCGGCCGCGCGCTCTCCGCAACGATGATGTTCGCGGCGGACCCGAGTAGCGTGAGGTTGCCCGCGAACGTGGAAGCCATGGCCAGGACTTCCCACCCGAGTACGGTGTCGGGAGAGGCGGCCATCTGATCCCGCACGACCAGAATGAAGGGCACGTTGGACACCGCATTGGAACCCACGAGGAACACAACGGCAGTACGCAACCAATCGGAGAAGCCCGCCGAGCCGTGACCGAAGAGCGGATAGTAGGAGAAGAGCGCCGTCGTCGCTCCACTTCGTACGAGCCCCTCCACGACCACGAAGAGGCCCGAGAAGAAGATCAGGAGTGACCAGTCGATCCGGCTCCAGAGTTCCGTCGTATCACGTCGGTGTAGAAGCATGAGCGCGACGAGACCCGTGGTTGCCGACCACGCGAGATCGGCGCCCAGCGTGTAGGCCACTGCCGTGGCTACGATCACGCCCAGCGTGATCCGGGCGTTCACGCCGAGGCGCCGACGCGGTGCCTCGGCACCCAAACTCGTACAGGCGAGCTGCTGCCGGTAGAACACGTGGAGGATCGCGTGGTTCGCCGCGAGACAAACGAGGGCGAGCGGAAAGGCCACGACGAGGTGATCGCGATACGACAGTCCGCCCAACGATGCGCAGAGCATGTTCTGTGGATTACCGACCAGCGTGCCAACGCTGCCGGTGTTCGCCGCCGTAGCGAGACCCAAGAGATACGGCAGCGGCGGCAAGCCGTGTCGCCGCACGAGGCGCACGACGATCGGTGCGGCCAGGACACAGACCGCATCGTTGGTCAGAAACGCGCTGAGCAGACCCGCCCCCCAAACAATCGATGCAAGGAGTCGCGCGGGCGTGCGTGCACATCGGACGATCGCGGACTCGAGGACGTCGAAGAACCCGTCGAGCGCGAGACACGCCCCCATTCCCATGACGCCGAAGAGGAGGAGCAACGTCGGGCCGTGGATCGATTGGAGGGCTCGCTCGGGGCTGAGGACGCCGAGTGCTACGCATGCCACGGCACCGAACAACGCCCCCGCGGGACGGTCGAAGCCGAGCCACGACAAGCGCCGGGCGGAGATCAAGACGTAGGTCACTGCAAAGACTGCAACTCCCGTCCAGTTCATGGCTGCGTCAGGTCCTTTGCCGCCGGTTGACACCGCAAGTGGATTGCGCTGTCGTGCACCGCTCCAGGCAGGTCGTCTGATCGCGCAGTCCAGCAGAATCGATGAACCAATCAACCATGCGCCATCCGCTTTGAAGCCGCATTCACGGCTCAATGGCGCAGGTCTGCGCCCCGAACGCCCACCGCTGAGCGACGCTGCGCCTCCCCCGATCGGGGATTCGCGTCGTCCGTCGCCGGTTCAGGAAGCGTTGGCCGCGGGTGCCTGGATCCCTCGACCATTTGCGACCGCCAATCGTTTGCGCGGTCCTATCCCCTCGAAGAACGAACCCAGACAAGGATCGATCATGGCAGTCCTCGTAGGCAAGCAAGCCCCAGACTTCACCGCTCAGTTCGTGATGCCCGACAACAGCTTCCAGGAAAGCAGCCTGTCGGCATACCGCGGCAAGTACGTCGTCCTCTTCTTCTATCCGCTCGACTTCACGTTCGTGTGCCCGTCCGAGATCATCGCGTTCGACAACCGCATCGCGGAGTTCAAGGAACGCGGCTGCGAGGTCCTCGGCGTGTCGGTGGATTCGCACTTCACGCACTCGGCATGGCGCAACACCGCGGTCGAGAACGGCGGCATCGGTGCCGTGCAGTTCCCGCTCGTCGCCGACCTGACCAAGTCGATCGCGTCGGACTACGACGTCCTGACCGGCGACGGCGCGGTCGCGTATCGCGGCCTGTTCCTGATCGACAAGGAAGGCAAGGTTCGCCACCAGATCGTCAACGACCTGCCTCTCGGTCGCAGCGTCGACGAGGCGCTTCGCATGGTCGACGCGCTGCAGTTCCATGAGCAACACGGCGAGGTCTGCCCCGCGAACTGGAGCAAGGGCAAGGCCGGGATGAAGCCGAACGCCGCAGGCGTCGCGTCCTACCTCAAGGACAACGCGAGCAGTCTCTGAGAGGTCAGCGGCGGCGCAGGCGAAGCCGGACTTCGAAGTTCTTGTCGGCGCGCGTCGCGAGTGCTTTCGACAGCGCACGGCGAAAGGCGGCAGGACGGCTACCGCCGCTTCCTCTACGACGCCTGAGGCGTCCGCGCTTTGACGCCGTGCGTCGAACGGCGATGTCCCGCGCGTGTGGTCGCTACAAGGGGATCGACTCCCCGCGCCATGCGACTCGATCGCGCGCTCCGAACGAGCAGACGAATCCACGGATTGCCTAAGCTTAGTCGACCAAGCTTGCCGATATCGGGGACATGAACCCCGCCGGAACGAGTACCAGCACCCCCGAACCGACGGAGCGTGAGCTCCAGATCCTCAGCGTGCTCTGGGACCAGGGCGAATGCACGGTTCGCCAAGTGCACGAGAGTCTCCGCGACGAGCTCGGCATCGTGCAGAACACGGTTCAGGCCTTCTTGCGCACGATGACCGAGAAGCGGCTCGTCGCGTATCGCAAGGAAGGCCGCACGTTCTACTACTCCGCCTGCGTCGAGCCGAAGGGAACGAAGCGCAGGCTGCTCGGGACCGTCTTGCAGCGTGCGTTCGACGGCGCACTCGATCAGCTCATCGAGAGCGCCATCGAGCTTCGGAAACCGACACCGGAAGAACTCGAGCGACTACGGCGTCTCGTCGATGAGCTCGAGCGAAACGGAGGCGTCTGATGTTCGACTGGCTCCTCGCATGGTGGTCCGCGAACGGCATTCCGTTCTTGATCGGATCGACGCTCTGGCTCGCCGCAGGCCTCACTGCGGCGAAGCTCGCCCGCGCACCCGTCGCACGTCAACGCATCGCCGAATCCACGATCTGGGGAATCGGTGCGTGGCTCGTGCTCTCGAGCGTGACACCGATCGAGCAGTCACAGCCCGCGTCGATCGTGGAGGCTCCGGCCATCACGAGCACGTCCCTACCGCCTTCGTTCACGATCACGGATGCGCTTCCCATCGAAGCGACGTCACCCATCACGCACACGGCGACGCCCGCGGTCGAAATCCTGGACGTCCTCGGTGTGCTGTTCGCACTCGGCTTCGTCGTCACGCTGTGCTACACGCTCCTCGGAGCCATGCTGGTGCGGCGGATCGTACGCCGCGGCGTCGTCGCGCCCACCGAGGTCCTCGAGTTGGCGCGCTCGCTGCCACTCGCCCCTCGTCGCGTGCGCATCGTGTCGAGCCCGGCGGCAACGCGCCCGTTCTGCTGCGGATTGCTGCATGCACGCATCGTCTTGCCGAAGCCCATCGCCGACTCGAAGGACGGAAACCTCGTGCGCTCCATCTTGCTGCACGAGTTCGCGCACATCGCACAGCGCGATCTTCGAGGGAACGCGCTCTTCGCGTGTGCGGCGTCACTCCTCTACTGGAATCCGCTGTTCCATCGCCTGCGGCGTGAAGCCCGCTTGTGCGCCGAAGTCGTCGCGGACGACCTCGCCGCCGCGCGCGTCGGCAAGACGACCTACGTTCGCCAGCTCGTCGCGCTCGCGTCGAGTTCCCCCGCCCTGCCACGACCACTCGCGAGCGCGCTCCCGGTGGTCGATTCCCAGTCCGAGTTCTTCAGGAGAATGAACATGCTATTGACCCGCCAAGAACGCGTTTCCGCCCGCTGCACGCTCTTCACCACGATCACGCGCTGCCTGGGCACGATCGTTCTCGCTGCAACCGCTTCGATGGCATGGACCGCCACGATCGTCGCGCAGGATCCCTCCCCCGAAGCGGAGCACGTCACGCCTCCGAAGCAGGAGAAGACCGAGAAACCGGAGAACACCGGAAAGCCGGAGCCTGTCGCTTCGCAGCTCGCGCTGAAGTTCGAGTTCGAGGAGGACGCGCAACTCGGCGCGGTCCTCACGAAACTCGCGACTCTCGGATTCGCGATCCAGAAGCTCGAGGTCGCGCCTCCCAAGAAGGGCGCCGTGCGCGTCGCATGGCTCGCGATCGGTGTGAAGAGTCCTCGCGATGCGATGCGCACGCTCCGGACGCCGGAGTTCCTGAAGCCCGTGTCGCTGCTCTCCGTCGCGATGGTGAAACCAACGAAGTCGAGCGAGGTCGACCGCAACGCGATCCGGCACGCGGCATCGCGCGTTCGCTTCGCGTTCGAGAACGAGGACGTGAAGAAAGTCGTCGACGCGATCGCGAAGATCACCGGCAGCAACATCGTGCTGCCGCCGAGTCTCAGCGGGAAGGTCACCTTGCGCGTGCGTGACGTGCCGGTCTTCGAGGCCCTCGAGACCGCGGTCCGACAGCTCGGCCACACGGTCGTCGAAGAGGATCTCGGGATCCTGCGCGTCGTCAAGGTGCCCGCGAAGGCCGATCGCTAGGTGTCGAACGACGCGAACACGCGACGAGTGCCCTATCTGGCAAGCCGGTGGGTCTCACGCTGACGCCTTCGCAGCAAGTCGACATGTCGGGCACGTACCGGGAGCGGATTTCGCCGTCTCGGGGGCTACCCGGGAACGCCGCGAAGCGTCGATCCGGTGAAGCTTTCGAGAGCTGCCAAGGCGGTCGAAGCGCGCGCTACTTCTTTCGCCTCTCGCGCCACGTTTCGATTCGCTCGTCGATCTTGCCTGCGCGGTAAGGATACGAGTCGAAATCGCAGGAACCCGCCTTCATGCGCGGGTCCCCAGTCTCGCGGAGATACGCATCGAGACGCGACCGCAGCCGTGTCACCGTCTTTGCGTGTTCTTCGGCGAGCGCGAGGTTCCTCACCTGGTCCGGGTCAGCCGCGCAGTCGTAGAGCTCGACGCGCGGCCGCTTCGCGAAGCAGAGTGCATAGAACTTCGCGAACCTCGGGTCTTCGCGCCCTTGCACGAGGAGCCGCTTCGTCGGTCCGTTGTCGCAGTCGGCGTGCACGTCCATCGGGTGCGTCGCGCCGCTCGGGACGCCGGCGGGCCAACGTTCGGGCTCGAGGTTGACGATCAAGAGCCAACGATCCGTGCGGATCGCCCGTGCCGGATACCCCTCGAGCGACGGGAGCGCCTGCGCGGGCGTGTGCCGCTCGCGACCGAAGACGACGAAGTCGCGCCCGTCCAGGTCGGTACCGTTCGACCCCTCTGTGAGCCCGAGCAGACTCCTTCCCGTCATGACGTCCGGTACCTCGACGCCCGCAGCGGTGAGGAACGTCGGCGCGAGGTCGGTCATTGAGACGAACGCCTTCACCGTCGAACCCT
>JAGQQW010000224.1 GCA_020426005.1 Planctomycetota bacterium
CGCCGGCCCCATGTTGCAGATCGCCGTGACCATCGACGTGAAGCTCCCGACGAAATCGAGCCGTGGCTCGAGAACGATCAAGACGAGCGTGCCGAGCCCGAGGATCACCATCCAGCACGCGGAGAGGGCGACGATGCGGTCCGCGGTCTCGAGATCGATCGCCTCTTTGCCGATCCGGAGTGGCTCGACCGAACGCGGCCGGATGAAGCGTCGCAAGCTGCGGCCAATCAGCTTCAGCAGGACCAACGCGCGAGCCATCTTGATGCCACCACCGGTCGATCCGGAGCATCCGCCAACGATCATCAGCAGGATGATCGTCGCCTGGGCGAGATGCGGCCACTGCAGCAGGTTGGAGTTGGCGAAACCCGTCGAGGACACGAGACTCGCGGTCTGGAACGTCGCGTCCCGCGCACAGCGCCCCCAGTCCCCTTCGTAGTCCCGCACGATCCCGTCGGCACCGTTCACGGTCTCGCCCGAGAGAGCGAGAACGAGGGTCAGGAAGACCATCGCTGCCCCCACCATCGTCGCGTAGAAGCGCCACTCCGGATCCTGCCAGAAGACGTTCCACAGTTTCCTCGGCGTCGGGAAATGGCTCCACCGCGGCTTCCACCAACGTTCGCCACGCATCGGACGAAACTCGTTCACGAAGCGGTGATAGAGTCCGAAGTTGGTCGCTGCGAGGAACATGCCGATCGTCGCCGTCACTTCGATCGCGACGCTGTTGAACTCGCCCATGCTGTAGTTCTTCGTCGAGAACCCACCGGTTGCGATCGTCGCGAACGCGTGACAGACGGCTTCGAACACGTTCATGCCGAGCAAGAAGAACGTGAGCACCAGGATCGTCGTGATCACGATGTAGATCTTCAGCAGCATGAAGGTGCTGTGCCGGATGCGCGGCCTCAGCCCTTCCTTGGACACTCCCGCGACCTCGGCCTGGAACAGCGTCTTCTCGGTGACTCCGAGGGCCGGTAGGAAGGCGAGGAAGACGACGACGATCCCGAGCCCGCCGAGCCAGTGCAGCCAAGACCTCCAGAACAGGAGGGACGGGGGCATCGACTGGATCGCGGGCGTGACGTTCGAACCCAGGACCGACGAACCCGTGGTCGTCAGTCCGCTCACGCTCTCGAAGAAACCATCGGCGAACGACAGGACTCCCGAGAAGGCGAACGGCAGCGCTCCCAGGGCTCCGACGAGGAGCCACACGAGTGCGACGGTCAGGATCCCTTCGCGGCGATAGAACTCCCCTTGCGAACGGCGACCGACGAGCCAGAGGACGAACCCGATCACGACGCCGACACCGAGCGCCGCGAGTGTGCCGACCAGCGTGTTTCGGTCGGCGGTCACGAAACGCTCGCTGCGCCACAAGCCGACGAGGAGTGGGAACACCATCGTCAGCGAGAACGCCATCACGAAGAAACCCAGGACCTTCGCGACGATCGCGAAGTCGATCCGGTTCCACAACGATCCCCTCGGTGCTGGCATGGAAACTTCGATCGACCGTTCTGCCCTTGAATCCTCAGTGCGCGAGGTGTTCGAACACCTTCTGCTCGACCGTCGACAACATGAACAGGATCAGCTCGTCGTCCTCCTCCAAGATGTCCTCGCCCGAAGGGATCAGGACCTCCGACGAATGCTCACCCTGCCGCTGGATCGCGCCGATGAGGCAGTCCTTGGGGAACTTGGCCTCGATCAACGATTTGCCGATCAGTGGTGAACCTTTCGACAGTGCCGCCGTGCAAACCTTGGCGCGCCCTTCGTCGAACGCGGCGAGTTGCTGCAGCTTGCCGGCCTGGACGCGCTTCATGATCGCGTCGCTGCACAAGAGGCGCGGCGAAACGGCGCGCGCGATCCCGATCTCCTCGTAGATGTCGACGTAGTCGCTGCTCGAGACGAGCGCAATCGTGCGCTCGCAGCCGAGTTTGGCCGCGATCTGGCACGAAAGGAGATTGCGCTCATCGACGTCGCTCGCGGCGACGAACGCGTCCGCGTTCCCGACGTGCTCTTCCTTGAACGCCTCGATGTCGATGCCGTCGACGAGCAACACGGTCGAATGCTCGAGGCGTTCGGCGAACCACTCGCTCGCTTCGCGGTCGTCGACCATCATGCGGATCTTGACGCCGTGTCGCTCGAGCGAGCGCGCCGCATGGAAGGCGACGCGGCTACCGCCGTAGATCACGACGTTGCGCGCGCGTCCACGGTGATGTCCGACCCAACCCTCGAAGGTCTCGACGCTGGACGGCTTGCCAAGCACGTAGATCTCGTCGTCGACGGCAAAACAATGATCACCTCCCGGGATCATCGTGCTGCCCTCGCGTCGCACGGCCACGATCAGGACGTTGCCACGAGGATGGATGTCCTTGAGCGGTTTCCCGAGGAGCGGCGACTTCTCCTTGACCCGGAGAACGCGCAGCGTGACGTGACCCTCGAGGAAGTTCTCGAGGGAGACCGCCTGGTTGCGGCGGACGACCTTGGCGATCTCCTCGGCCGCGAGTCCTTCGAGACTCAGGATCTCGTCGAACAGGATGTTGTGGCGGAGCAGCGCCCGGTAGTTGCGGTAGTTGTCGAGGTCCTTGACGCGCACGATCCCCTGCGCTGCCCCCATCCGCCGCGCGAGAAGGCACGACAGCATGTTCGTCCGGTCGTCGTCGGTCACGCAGAGCACGAGGTCCATCGAACTCGCATCCGCCTCGTCGAGCACGCGTGGCAAGGTCCCGTCGCCGAGGAGGCTCTGCACGTCGAGCACTTCGCTCGCGCGCCGGATCTTGGCGGGATCGGGATCGACGACCGTGACCGAATGCTTGGCTTCGGACAGAACCTTGGCGACGTGGTAGCCGACCTCTCCCATGCCGATGATCAAGATGTTCATACGCGCTCGCCCCGCGCCCCGAATGCCTATGTGCCGTCAGGGCGACGGACGGGCGAGCATAACAGGCCACCCGGAAACTCCAGCAACTCGTGCGATCGTGATTTCCGCGAGAGCTCGCCCCATGCTGACGCTGCGTTGGATGTCGGAGCATGCCTGCTATCGTGCGACGAGTCACACCGTGTTGCTGCGATGCTGCTCCTGCTCGACAACCGAGATTCGTTCGTCTTCAACCTGGACCAGGCCTTCCGCAAGCTCGGGGCCGCGACCGAAGTCGTTCGTAGCGATCGGACGACGGCTCGAGAGCTCTTCGCTCGGGACCCCTGGGGCATCGTGCTCTCTCCCGGCCCGGGACGGCCCGAACACGCGGGCTGCCTCCTCGACGTCGTCCGCGAGGCACCGCCCTCGCTGCCGATCCTCGGCGTCTGCCTCGGACACCAAGCCCTCGCCATCGCCGCGGGAGCGACCATCACGCAGGCTGCCGAGGTGTTCCACGGCAGGGTCAGCGAAATCGTGCATGACGGTCGCGGATTGTTCGAAGGAATCCCGTCACCGATCGAAGTCTGCAGGTATCACAGTCTCGCGATCACCGGACCGACCGCACCGGACGGCTACCTTCGAACCGCTCACGACCCGAAGCACGATCTCGTCATGGCCATCGAACACGAATCTCTGCCACGCTTCGGCGTTCAATTCCATCCCGAGTCGTTCCGAACTCCCCTCGGGCCGCGCATGCTCGAGAGCTTCTGGAAACTCGTGTGCGCGAGCCGCGCACGCATTGCCGGATGACGATGCACGCCAGCTCCATGCCCGTTCTCGAAATCCGTGGACTCGCCAAGAGCTACGACGACCATCAGGTCCTGTACGATCTCGACCTCGAACTCGAAGCCGGGACGATCACGGGGCTGGTCGGTCCCAACGGTGTCGGCAAGACGACGTGCCTGCGCTGCATCGTCGG
The DNA here is from genome assembly GCA_020426005.1 of Planctomycetota bacterium. Lineage (GTDB taxonomy): Bacteria > Planctomycetota > UBA1135 > UBA1135 > JACKHW01. Next base: position 3,822 of record JAGQQW010000224.1, read on the forward strand.
ACTGGTCTTTCCATCGAGCGGCACGATTCACATCGCTGGCGTCGACGCGCGCAGTGACGGTGTGCGCGCGCGTCGCTCGCTGTCCTTCCTACCCGGCGAAGCCTCGGTCTATCGCTGGATGACGGGTCAGGAGTTCCTGCGCTTCGGACTCGGATTCCACGACACGATCGACGACGACTTCGTCGGGCGCTGCCTCGAGGCATTCGAGTTACCGATGCACCGCAAGCTCCGTGGGTATTCCTCGGGTCAGAAGCAGATGCTCGCGCTCACGGTCGCGCTCGGTCCGCGCGTGCCTCTCTACATCCTGGACGAACCGGAGAAGGCGCTCGATGCGAGCAAGCGGCATCGACTGCGCGAACTGCTCGACGAAGTCCAGGGCCGAGGTGCTTCGATCCTGATCTCGTCGCATCACATCAGCGAACTCGAGCTCTTCACGTCGCAGTACGCGTTCCTGAACGCAGGACGTGTCGTCCTTGACGACGAGATCGATCACATCCTCAGGGCGCTGTCGCGGCGTGTGCGCGTGCGCTTCGAAGAAGGTGTCGAGCCTCGCGACGTCCCGAACGGAGTTCGCGTCGAGCACGACGGACGCGACTGGATCCTGCATGCATCCGACGAGTTCGACTCCCACGCACTCGCGACGCAGCTCCTGAAGCAGCAACCGCTTCGCCTCGAGGTCGGGACTCCGAGCCTGAGTGACGTCTACGATCATCTCTACGTGCACACCATGGAGCGCGCCTGATGATCGCGCGCAAGACGTGGCGCGAAGTGCGCGGCATGACGATCGCGTACTTCTTGATCCTCGAGGCGCTGATCGCGTCGGCGATCCTCTACTGGCCCGAGATCGCCGAGAATCTGCCGCAGCTCGGCGCGCTCAAGAACATGCTGCCAGGCGAGTTCATGAAGCGGATGTTCCAAGGCATCATGGACTCGGGCTTCCCCGCCTACGTGACCGTCCAGCAGTTCTTCAAGGGCATCAACATCGCCGGCATCGCCTGTGCGGTGCTCATCGGCACCGGCAGCATCTCGGGCGAACGGGAGAACGGCACGCTCGACATGCTGCTCTCGCGGCCGATCTCGCGGTCGCGCATCCTGTTTCACAAGTGGTGGGTCCTCGCGCTGTGCGTCATGGTGCCGGTCTACCTGAGCTCGGCGACGATCCCGTGGATGGAGCTGTGGATCGACCCGAAGACGATCGAGAATCGCTGCTCGTTCGGCGGCTTGATGCACGCGTCCTGGCGCGCGAGCCTCTTCTGCCTGTTCTTCCTCACGTTGACGATGCTGTTCTCGGTCTTCCTGCGGGAACAGGTCAAGGTCGCATTCGCGATCGGCGGCATCATCGTGCTGCAGGTCGGCATGTTCTTCGTCCAGGTCCTGCGTCACTACAGCATCTTCCGCCTGAGCGACTACGACGTGTACTGGCCGATGATGATCGGTAATCGCGATTTCGCGCGCACGTTCTGGGGCGAGGACATCTGGCTCATCGTCGCGATCGGTGCCCTCTACGGTGCTACTTGGTGGCGTTTCCGCAAGATGGATCTCTGAGCGCTACAAGATCGGCGAGAACAGGCGGCACACGCCATCGAGGAGCTGGCCGAAGGACGAGATCTCGAGATCCGCGCGCGTGACCGGACGTCCGCAGCCCGCGCGCTTCTCGAACAGATCGGAGCACTGCGAGCACAACACGCGATCGACGATCAGCGTGCCGACTTCGAAGTTGAGTTCGAAACTGCGCATGTCGAGGTTGCCACTGCCGAGCAACACGTAACGGTCGTCGACGACGTACATCTTGCTGTGGTTGTAATCCCCCACCGACTCGATGACCTCGACACCGCGATCGAGAAGGCGCGCATATTGCGACCTTGCCGCGTGGTAGAGCACGAACTCGGCAGCACCAGGCCCGTTGCAGTGCAATCGAATCCGGACACCGCGAATCGCAGCGGCCGTGAGCGCAGCGTCGATCGCAGGATGCGGAACGAGGTAAGGAGAACTGATCTCGATGCGCTCACGCGCCCGACCGATCATCTCGAAGAGCACGTGACGGAACGACTTTCCGGCACGATCGGGCCCGCTCGCGACGATCCCGAGCGAGGTGCGACCGAACGGTTCGCCATCCTCGCCCTGATCCGGCGGATCGGGGAAGTACTTCGGCGCAACGAGCTTCTCGTCGGACGCGTTGTACCAGTCTTCGGCGAAGATCTCGTGGAGTGGGATCACGCTCGGCCCCCGCACGGACAGCATCAGGTCGAACCACTGCTTGCCGCCCTTGAACCGATCGAAGCCGTATTCGTCGCCGACGTTGCGCCCGCCGAGAAAGGCGATGTCCCCGTCGACGAAGATCAGCTTGCGGTGGTTCCGCAGGTTGAGATTGAATGGCCGTCGTCGCCACAGGAGCGGCATGAACGAGACCGCTTTGCCGCCGCTCGCGACGAGTTCGTGCAAGTGGCGCTGCTTGAGGGACCAACTGCCGAGGTGGTCGTAGAGGAGCCGCACTTCGACACCGCGCCCCGCTGCCTCGGTGAGCGCCGCGAGCAGACGCAGACCGGTCTCGTCGGGACGGAAGATGTACATCTCCACGTGGACGAAGCGCTGCGCGTTCTCGATCTGTTCGAGCACGTCTTCGAAGAACTCAGGCCCCGTCTCGAGGATCCGCACGCGATTGCACTCCGTGACCGACATGCGGTCGATGCGCCGCAAGAAGTCGAGCATCGGATCCTCGGGATCCGTCCCCGCATCGTCGTCCGAGGCACGGATCGAACGCGTGTGGGTCGCGAGCTTGCGCGCCCGGCGACGCAGTCGCGCCATCTGGATGCGGTGCGGCAGCAGGTAGTAGAAGAGCACACCGACGTACGGCGCCGCGACGATCACGAGGACCCAGAGCATCGTCGTCGCCGGGCTCTTGGTGCCGGTCAGGAGGCGCGCGACGACGACGACCGACAGGATGAGGCCGATGACGTAGATCAGGACGCCGAGCAGGGTCTGCGAGGACGAGATCGCGAGGAGGGTCATTTCGGATCTACCTCGGTGTCCACGTCATGGCGGATCTCATCGCCTCGGTCGCCCCGAGACCGCTGGCGGTGCTGCATGCGGCGCTTCGTTCGCAAGAACATGGCCGAGACGCGGCGGTACCAGCGAGATTCTTCTGCACACCAGCGATGTAGCTGCTGTTTCCAGGGATGCTCGATCATCCCGAGCCCGAGGATGATGAAGATCCAGCCCTGCAGGATCGGTAGAAAGCCGAACACGATGCCGACCAAAATGAAGAAAACGCCAAGCAGGTTCTTCAGCCATCGCTTCGCCGCTTGCTTCATCGCCGGGCTCCTGGGATCGTCGATGCACGACGATGCGCGTCATCACCTACAACCTGCACAAGGCGCGCCGGTCCGGCCGCTCGATCCTCAACGAGGCCGCTGCCGCGCTGCGCGAGCGCTCGCCCGATCTTCTGCTCTGTCAGGAGGTCTTCCACACGCATTGCGATACCGAACGACAGGCCGTCATCCTGGGCCAACACTTAGGTTTGGAACATGCGTTCGGCCCCAACAAGTTCTACGAAGCTGGGTGCCATGGCAACGCGACGTTCACGCGGCTGCCGGTCCTGCGTGCGTTCAATATCGACGTGACGCAGTCGCGGTTCGAGCGTCGCGGCATCCTGCACACCCACCTCGAGTGGAACGACAGTGTTCTCGAGATCCTCAACACGCACTTCAGCCTGACCGGCCGCCAGCGGCGTAAGCAGCTCGAGACGCTCCTCGACGCGATTCCGGATGGCGACGTCCCGGTGCTCGTCGCCGGCGACTTCAACGACTGGCACGGGTTTCTCGATCGCCGGATCGACCGTGAGCGACACCTGCGGAGCGCGCTCGACGTCCTTTCGCCGACTGCTCGTCGCACGTTCCCGGCACGGCGTCCGTTCCTCGCGCTCGATCGAATCTATTACCGCGGGCTCGAACTCGAAGACGTGCGTGTGCTGCGCGGGGAACCGTGGGACGTCCTGTCGGATCACCTGCCGCTCGAGGCCGATTTCCGCATCCACGAAGAAGCGGCAGGAGGTGCGTGATGGCGCGCATTCTCGAACCACTCTTCTTGCCGCCGCTCAACGCCATCGTGCTCGCGTTTCTCGCTCTCGTTCTCTGGCGAGCGCGACCGCGGTTCGCCCGCGGGACCTTGATCGCGTCCGCGGTCTTCCTCGTGCTGCAGATGGTCCCCTTGGTCGGGCACGCACTGATCACGTCTCTCCAAGTCGATCCTGCGCTACGCCTCGAAGCGCCGTTCGCGGGAACCGACGGCTCGCGCCCGCGCGCGATCGTGATCCTGTCCGCCGAGTCGGACCCCAGAGCGCCCGAATTCGGTCGGCAGACCGTCGGACGCACGACCCTGCGACGCGTGCGCTACGGCGCGGCACTCGCGCGAGCCACCGGATTGCCGATCCTCACCACGGGCGGCATTCCGCCGGGCGGAGACGAACCGATCAGCGTCAGCATGCAGCGCTGCTTGAGCCAGGATTTCGGTATCCAGGACGTGCGCTGGGTCGAAACAAAGGCGAACACGACGTGGGAGAACGCGACCTTCGGCGCCAAGCTCTTGTATGCGGACGGCATCGCCACGATCTTCCTCGTCACCCACGCATGGCACATGCCGCGCGCGCGGCTCGCGTTCGAGGACGCGGGCCTCCGCGTAATCGCCGCCCCGACCGCGTTCGAGGGCCCGCCGTGGCAAGGCCCGAAGAGCCTGATCCCGAGCTATGGCGGCATGCGGGCGACGACGCTCGCGTTGCATGAGATCTTCGGCCGGATCTACTACGCGCTGTTCGAGCGGAAGTCGGGCTGACAAGACGTGGTCAGGTTCACCGCACTGCTGGCAGAGGGTGCGGACTCGAGACCGCCTTCGTTGTTGGAGTTTTCGGCCCTCGCGTTAGCGTCTTTCCCATGAGCCTCAAGATCAGATCCAAGGTGCGGACGGCGAGTCCGGAGTTCCAGGAGAACGACGCCTTTCATCGCGACCTCGCTCGCGAGCTCCGGGATCGGCTCGAGCGCGTCCGCCTCGGTGGATCGGAGAAGGCAGTGGCGAGGCATCGCTCGCGCAA
>JAGQQW010000225.1 GCA_020426005.1 Planctomycetota bacterium
CACGCTTGGATTGCCGCGTCACGAGGTAGAACTCGGCGAGGACCTCGACGCCGACGTCTGCGGCGCGCGTGGCCTTGGCCTTGGTCGCGACCTTGCGGAGGTCGCGTGCCTGCTTGCTGTAGTGCTTGCGCAGTCGCGGCGTGGCTTTGGCGGCGTTGTCGACGCTCTCGATGTGCTTCTCGATGCCTTTCACCCACTGCTCCTTCCAGCGCTCGAGCTTGACGAGGTCGGCGAGCGGCAAGTCGCTGCCGCCGAAACGGCCGAGGCGCTTCACGATCGCCTCGGCCGGTCGCGAGAGCTCGGGATGCTCCGAACGGCGGAAGACCTCGATCGCATCGATGTAGCGCTCGAGCCCGCTCGCGAACTGGCTCTGCAAGCGCTTGCGCAGCTTGGGCTCGGCTTCGCGGAGGAGCCTGGCGACGACGGCGACGAGCGGGGGCTCGGGGTCGTCGAAAACGGCGCTCACGAGCTCGGTGCTCACGTTGAGCCGGTGGGCATCGGACTTGGCCGTCAGCGCGATGCGTTCGAGGGCTTGCCACGCGCGCGGCGTCGCGAGGCCTTGAAGCGTCTTGATCGCTTGTTTGGCCAGGGGTTCGTCCTGCCCCGCCGCGAAGTAGGTGGCTTCGATCGCCGCGGTGATCCGATCGTCGCGCAGCGGGCGGTCGCTCAGCTGCCGAATCGTCGAACGACGATGCTCGACGGGCATCGCCTCGAAGTTGAGGAGCCACTCCTCGATGCGTTGCTGCGCCATCGCTTCTTCGGAGATGGACTGCGCCGCAGCGGTCGAGGTCGCGAGGATCGAGGCCGCGCCGAGGGCGCAGAGCGTGACGAGGTGTCGGCGGGGTCGTTGTGTCATTCCACGTACTCCAGTGGTCCGGTGGCAGTATGCCGAGTGGCCGCTGCGAACGCTCGGAGAGCGGCGGCGCTTGCAGCTCGCGTTCGATGCGGTGCGGTTTGCCGCGGAGTCGGCCCTGCGCGACGACGCCCGCCTGGCGATGCCTGACGGCAGGCTGAGGAATCTGGACGAGGGCACGCCACCGCCGTAGCGTCGGAGCTCGCACACCGCGTACGCACGCGACGACGAGGACAGGAGTTCGAGCGCTTTGCGGATCCACGTCTCGAGCTTCTCCGTCTCCGTGCTGGTCGGCACGCTCGTGGCGATCGCGTACTTCGTCGTCGTCGATCGCTACAGCGTCGACATCCCCAACTACGACGACTACGACACGATTCTCGCGGGGCTGGTCGAGCGGGGGCGTGGGATCGCGGGGCTCTTCGAACAGCACAACGAACACCGCCCGGCTTGGACGCGCATGTTGGTTGCGGTGACGCATGCGATCTTCGGCGAGGTCGACTTCCGCCTACTGACGTTCGCCGGCAACGCGGCGCTCGTGCCCATAGTCCTCCTGCTCGCCTCGACGTATCGGCGTGCGATTGCGCCGACGCTCCTCCTGGTGCTCCCGCTGCTCGTGTTCGAGCCGACGGCGTGGGAACTCGTGACGTGGGCGACGGGGTCGACACAGTTCCTCTACTGTCTGCTGTTCGTGCTGCTCGCGCTTCGGCTCTTTGCACGGGGTACGGCGCCGGCTCGCGGCGGCAGCCTCGCGCTCGCGGTCCTCGCGAGTTTCACGAGTGTGCACGGGTTGCTGGTGTTCCCGGTTCTGCTTGCGTGGTCCGTGCTCGAGTCGCGAAGTGCGCGAAACGTGCCAGGGTCGTTTCACGCACTTGCTGCGAATGGGCGGCATGCCCCGGATGCTCAGAGCGTGCATGCGCGAATGGTGCCAGGGACATCGAGTGCGGGGTCCACGTCTGCGCCGGCGTCATGCGAGCCAACTGCACGAAACGACCCAGGGACGTTTCATGCAGTTGGCGAGCCTGGCGAGAGCGCGAATGACTCCCGTCGCGGCGGTGTCCGCTCCGCGTGGGTCGCGATCACGATCGGCTCCGCGCTCACCTTCGGTGCGTATTTCTACGGCTACGAAAAGCCACCGGGACATCCGTCGCTCCTCGCGTCCCTGACCGAGCCGTGGATCGTGCTCGGGTACACGATGGCGTTCCTCGGGTCGTTCGCGGCCGCCACGGGCGTTGCGATGTCGATCGCTGCGGGTGGCGTCGTGCTCGCCTACGCGATGGTGCTCGCGTGGCGGCGCTACGACCGGGTGCGGCCGGTTGCACAGTATTACCTCGTCTTCCTCGTGCTCTGCGCGTCGGCGTCTGCGGTCGGACGAGCCGGCTTCGGAATCGAGCAGGCGCTCGCGCCGCGCTACCGGATCTTCTCGCTGCTGGCGCTCTCGATCTGTGGTCTGGCGTTCTTCGAACGCCATCCACAGCGCTTTCGTGCGCTACCCAGCCGCGTCCTCGTGCTCGCCGTCGCTCTGGCGATCGCGGTGCATGGGTTCGTTCACGGAGTCGATCGTCTCGCCGCGCGCCGCGCGCTGCTCGTCGACGGTCTCGACGAGTGGAGGTCGCGCGGGACGGGGTTGCACTATCCGTTTCCCGAGCGAGCGGATGCATTGCTGCGGCAGGCGATCGACGAAGGGGTCTACGCGTTGCCCCCGAAGTGAGCGATTGCCTCGAGCGCCAATCGACTGGCTTCTTCAGCGCTGAGGTCCGCGTTCTGCTGATGGATGTCGCTCACCGTGCGTCGAAGCACCTCGCTGCGGCAAGCCGCTTCGACGAAGGCTGACAGATCACCTCGCGTCCTGCCCGTTCGAGTAAGGAGCGCCAGTACGAAGCGGTTGGTTTTCTCTCGAATGGGTAAGTCCCAGCGGATCATGGATCACCTCTGACTGGATCGCTCGCACTGGCCGCATCGTCGTCGCACTGCCAGAACCATCGAGGTCGAGCGCCGAGGCGGCCTACGCCTGCATCATGCCGCTTCGCCGCAGGTCAATGGCGTGGAACGCTTCCCGATTGCGGTCCGGTGTAGCGCAGCTGCCACCGCATGCAGATCCGAGAGGCGAAGCTGTCAGTTCCGAGGAAACCCGCCCGAACTCGGACACAACGATCGCACCTGCGACAATCCCGCAGCGCGCGGCGATCCCCGCCACCACGCGGCATCGCTGCCCCCTCGGTCGGAACGCCGCGGTTCGCAACGTCGCAGGGACCGCGATGCGGCACGCACCTTGTTACTCGCGTGCCGCCATGAAGAAGCGAACTGTCTGGACCCTGACCTGCGCCTCCTTCGTACTCGCGTCGCTCGCACTCGGCTGCGGGTCGAAGGAAGGCGATGGTGGCGCTACCAACAACGACATCACCCCGCAGGCGCGCCAAGAAGCGGCGACGGTCTTCAAGACCGTCTGCACGCCGTGCCACGGGGACTCGGGTCATGGCGACGGCCCGCTCGCCAAGGATCTCGATCCCAAGCCGCGCACCTTCTCGGACAAGGAGTGGCAGAAGTCGGTGACCGACGAGCACATCGCGAAGGTCATCGTCGAAGGGGGCGAGTCCGTCGGCAAGAGCAAGGAGATGAAGCCCAACCCGAACCTCGCGGACAAGCCGCTGGTCGTGAAGGCGCTGATCCAGCGCATCCGCCGCTACGGCAAGTGAGCCTGCGCGCGGAGCCCTGAGTGGCCCACAGAAGTGAATCTGCCGTTCCGTGAGCTGGCGGGACGGCGGTTCTTCCGTTCTGTTCGACTCGCGAGATCGAGAAAGCGGACAGCTACCGCAGATTGCACCGCGCGCCATGCCGTTCGCCATGACGGCTACGACTGCCAATCCGCGCTCGCGATGGCGGACCACGGGATCAACTCCGTTCCACCGATCGTTCCCGTGCGGTTTCCACCGTGACACAAGCGGCGGCGTATCGCGCGCGACTCGTTCGCCTCCTCGAGAAGTCGCGCGAGCTGACCGAGCGGCGCGACGAAGTCAGGATGCACGGTCGCGCCTGCCTTCGCCTCGACGAGCGTGAGGGATTCGCTTCCCTCGACGAGAAGATCGACTTCAAGGCCGCGCGATTCGCGATAGTGCGCAAGGTCCGGAGACAGGCCGGCATGGATCCTGTTCTTGAGGATCTCCATCGCCATCCAACTCTCGAAGATCGCTCCGCGCAGCGGGTGGTGGCGCAGCTGATCCACGCTGCGAATGCCGAGCAAGTGACAGTGGAGTCCCGAGTCCGCGATGTGGAGCTTCGGTGCCTTGACGAGGCGCTTGCGGAGATTCCTGGACCAAGGCGGAACGCGCACGAAGAGATAACTCGTCTCGAGCACCGACAGCCACGAGCGCGCCGTGTTGTGCGAAACGCCGGCATCCGCGCCGAGACGCGAGAGGTTCAACTCTCCGCCGCTCTGCCCTGCGCACAGTCGCACGAAGGTCGAAAAGGCCTGGAGGTCCCCGACGTTGAGGATGTCGCGCACGTCGCGTTCGACGTAGGTCGTCACGTAGTCCGCCAGCCATCGCTGCGCAGGGATCTGCCGGTCATGGATGCGCGGGAACGAGCCGGCGAGCAGAGCTTCGTCGAGGGTGGTCGGTGCGCTCGCGAAGCGCTGGATCTCGTCGTGCGAAGGAGGCAGCAAGGTCAAGACTGCCGTGCGCCCGGCCAACGATTGCGACAGCGCGCGGCTGAGCGAGAAGTTCTGAGACCCCGTCAGGATGAAGCGGCCCGGTCGCGGATCCTCGTCGACCCGCTCTTGGATGTAGCCGAGCAAGTCCGGAACATGCTGGACCTCATCGAGGATGGCACCGTCCTCACAGTCCTGCAGGAAGCCACGAGGGTCGGTGCGGGCTCGCTCGCGCTGATCGACGGGTTCGAGAGAAACGTAGGTATGGCTCGGAAACGTCGCCTTGCAGAGGGTTGTCTTTCCGGATTGCCTCGGTCCGGTGACCGTGACGACGGGGTACCACGTCGCGCTGCGGCGGAGCAGGGGGTCGAGGTTGCGCGGAATCATCGCGATCGTGGGAGCCGGCTGAGCTGCACAGATTGTAAGTTGGATTTACAATCTGTGCAAACCTCCCTAAGCGTCTATCGAAAAGCTGCTTATGGTGATTTTTACCGCAGCTCGAGCGACACCTTCGGCCCCTTCCCGGGGCCCGTCACGAACTCCCGGCTCGCCTTCAGCCCGTTCCTCGTCTCGACGCGGACGGTGAGCTTGCCGTAGGGCAGCGTGAGGCCGAAGGCGAACGGCTGCCCGAACGTCGTGAACTCGGTGAACTTGCGTTCTTCGACCGTCTTGCCGTCTTCGTCCGTGACCGTGAGCTGCATCGCCTGACCCTTGGCGGATTCGGGCCACGTGATCTCCATACCCACGCGCGTAGCGGGCTCGAGGTCGAGCCGCAGGTCGGTCGTCTGGCCGGCACGGACGGTGATGCTCATCTCGCGGGAGACGATGTCGTTGCCGAAGAGCGAGACGCGGAAGTCGCCGACCGACACGTTGTCATTGAGCAGCGTGCTCTGCGTGCCGGGCTGGAGGCGAGAGCCGTGCTGGCCTTCGACCGGATTGAGCCAGACCGAGGGCTCGATCGCCTCGGTTCCGGGGCGACGGTCGAGGATCAGGCGCACGCTGCCCTTCGGGTCCGTCGTGATCTCGCCGAGGTCGAGATCCTGTCCTGGAGCGAGTTCGAACCACGGTCCCGTGAGGATCAAGTCGTCGCCAGCCTTCGCGATGATGCGAAGACGCGTGGGCTCGACCCGTTCGAACCGAAATGCGCCGTCCGAGACGTCCTGTCCCGACTTCGTGCGCCAGGACAGGTCTTGGGAGACGAGGAGCACCGAGAGCGTGTTCTTGTTGGCGATTCGCGCGTGGTCGTCGCGGATGCGGCCGCGCACGATTCCGGCCTCCTTCTTGACCGGTGCGTCGAAGCTGGCCGCGATCGTCACGCGTCCCTGATCGGGAAAGACGTCGTCCTTGGTGAGCCAGCGCGATGTGCCCTTGGGCGGATTCCAGAGCTGGACGCGAAGCGAGTACGCGACCGGCTGCAGGTTGACGAAGCGGAACGACCCGTCGGCCAACGTCGTGATGCTCACTCCCCGCTGGTCGGCGCTGCTCGTCGCGGCACCGGGCGTGGACGCGCTCGCCTTCGTCGCTGTGATGAAGACGTGCTTCATCGGCGTGCCATCGCGATACGTGACGACACCTTCGATGCAGTGCCCGCGTGCGATGATCGGGTTCCACTCGATCGTCGTTCCTGGTGACGCCTGCATCGACTTCTTGTCGCGATACGCGTCGGGAGCTTCCTTGGTCGGCGTCGCTTGGGCGTGGAGGTGGAGCTCGCCCGGCGCGACGTCGTCCAAGCGATAGCGCCCTTCTTCGTCCGTCGTCGTCATCGGGTAGCCGAGCACGGCTTCGAAGTCGAACTGCCCACGCTGGATGAAGCTCTCGCTGAAGGTCTTCGGTACCGCGCGCACGATCACGTCCCGGACCGGCGCGCCGTCCGCGTCCTTCGCGATTCCGTGCACGACGACCGGACGCGCGAGCACGACGAAGCGCTCGACGGTCTGGCCGACCTGCACGCTGACTTCGCCGTTCCAGATCGGGTGCCCTTCGTGCTGCACCGCGAGTGGATGTTCGCCTTCGGGGAAGCCGTGCGCCTCAGTGACGCCTTGCTCATCACACTCGAGGATGCGCGGCGTCCACGTCTCGATCATCTTCATCGAACCGCGGTAGTCGAACGTCCGCGGCATCTTGCCGATCGCGACGCGTGCGCCCTTCGCGGGGTTTTGGTCCGCGTCGACGACGTGCACGCGCACGCTGCCGCCGCCGCGCTTCAGGATGAGTTCGACCCGCGCGCGTGGCGGAGCATCGCTCGCAGGGTTCGTCTTGCCCGCAGCTTCGGCCTGCTCGCCGCGTTTTGCATGGTCGCGCGTGGTCGCGTCCTTGCCGTTCGCGTTGTTCGCCGTCGCGCTGTCGCCCTTCGGCTTGCCACCGCCCGACTTGGCATCGCCGACTCGAGGCGCCGCGGCTTCACGGTCGACCATGTCGAGATCGACGAGTTCCGAACGCACGTAGCCCGCGTGGATCGCGCCGAGCGATTGCCCGTCCTGGACCGAGCGAATGGAGAACTCACCGCGCTCGTCCGACTGCGTGACGACGCGACCGCCGCGCCAATCGAAGAAGCCGGTCGTCATCCAGATGTCCGCGCCGCGAACGGCCGTTCCACTCTCGTCCTTGACGATGCCGACGACGTCGACGCCCGGAGGCAACTCGAGACGCGCCGTCGTGTCCTGACGGTCCGTGGTTTCAACGGTCGCCGTGCCACCGCGGAACGACGTCAGCCGAACCTTGCGCGTGCCGAGACCTTCGAAGACAGCGCGACCCTGATCGTCGCTGACGGAAACACGCGAACCTCCGGGCAGCCGCGCCCAACCGAACCCACGCACGCGCACCGCGACACCCGCAGCGGGGTTGCCGTCGCTCCACACGACATCCACGAGCAATCGGCCCGGCGTCGCTTCGGTAGGAGTCGTCACGACACCGTTCTCCGTGACGTCGCGTCGAGCTTCATCGGCCGTCTCTTCCACCGGCGCCGTCGACTTCGCTTGGATGTCTTGCGCACCCTGGTCGCGTTCGCCCTGGCCCGCGAGGGAGGGCGTCGTCGACGACGTCTGGATCAAGAAGACGACGAGCGCGACCAGCGCAGCGACCACGAGAAGGACGACGGTGCGGCGAGCGTTCATGAGCAATGCCTTTCGTGAGGTCGAGCGATCGAGATCCACCGGAGGTCCCGGGGCGCATCGGGAGGGAGACGTTTCTCCCCAAACGGTGCCAGGAGGCCTCTGGCTCAGGCAAATGGCAGCGGCAAGCGGGGAAATGTTCCGCGGCGGTCCTTGCCCGGAGACACGCCCAACTCGCGTTTGAACGCGCGGCAGAACGCGGCTTCGGAGCGGTAGCCGAGGCGTTCGGCGACGAGGCCGATGGGGGCCTCGTTTTCGCGGAGAACGGTGCGCGCGAGTTGCATGCGCCAGCGCGTGAGGTAGCGCATGGCCGGTTCGCCGACGACGTCCGTGAAGCGCGCTGCAAACGCCGAGCGCGACATCGACGCAGTCTCGGCCAGCGTCTCGAGATTCCAGTCCTTGCCGGGTTCGCGATGGATCGCGGCGATCGCGCGTCCGAGCCTTTCGTCGCGCAGTGCGGCGAGCCAACCCGTCGTCGCATCGGCTTCGGTCGCGATCCAATGCCGGATCATCTGGATCACGAGGATGTCGGCGAGGCGCGTGATGACCGTCTCGCCGCCGGGCTGCAGCGCTTCGGCCTCGCGAGCGATGAAGCGCAGCGTGTCCGTGAGCCAGCGGTCGTTCGGTGCCGAGTTCGTCGCGCGTTGCGGTGTTTCGAGTTCGCGCGTGTCGAGCTTCCACGAATCGAGATGCAGGACGGGCGGCAGCGCATCGACGAGGCGCTCGGCGCTCGCGTGATCGAAGCGCACGACGACGCAGATCAGCTGACACGCCGCGCCACCGCCGCCGTACCGAAGGAGTTCGTAGCGCTCGGTCACGCGTTCGATCGGCAGGTCGAAGAAGTCGACGCACGCGCGCCCCGGCTCGTCGACGAGTCGGTGACCGAGGCCATGCGGCACGAGCGCGAGGCTGCCGCGATCGAGGAGGAGCGGCTCGCTACCGTCGATCTCGAGCCAACAGCGGCCCTGGGTCACGATGTGGAACATCATGTGCCCTTCGAGCGGCGGCATCACGGCGCCCCACGGTGTGGTCAGGTCCGAACGTGCGTAGACGCTGCCGGTCAGGCGCAGCAGGTGGAGGGCTTCGCCGAGCGGGTCGTTCGGCGGCGGGATCTCGGTCGGGTGCGTCATCGGTCGTCAAGGTCGCGAGCTCGGGGTTCGCATCCCGTGGCACTTCCTGTGAGCTCGTGCAGGAGGTCCACCGAGCCTCCTCGCAGCCGAGATCGACGTCGCGTGGCTCTGGATGCTGAGGCAGAAGCCTAGCGCAAGACTGTATCGTTCGTCGCCGAGTTCTGGAC
>JAGQQW010000226.1 GCA_020426005.1 Planctomycetota bacterium
GCTCCTCCGCCTCGCCGATCCGCCGCACCGCGCGCTCCTCGAGCACGCGCGTGAGCTTGGCCTGGAGCGAGAGCCGCATGTCCCCGATCTCGTCGAGGAAGAGCGTCCCGCCATCCGCCGCGACGAAGTAGCCCTGCCGGTCGACGTCCGCACCCGTGAAGCTGCCCTTCACGTGACCGAAGAGTTCGCTCTCCATGAGTTGCGCCGGAATCGCCGCGCAGTTGACCGGCACGAAGGGCCCCGACGCACGTCGCGATACCTCATGGATCGATCGCGCCATGACCTCTTTGCCAGCGCCGGTCTCGCCTCGAATCAGAATCGTGTAGTCGGTCGGCGCGAACAGTCGCGCGTTCTCGATCATCGATCGGCACGCGCCACTGAGCGAACGCAGCCCCTCGGGCAACTCGGCGGCATCCTCGAGCACGCTCCGCACGAGCGATCGGCTGCCGATCGCGCTCGCGAACATGCGCCCGAGCAAAGCAGCCTTCTGGAAGTCGTCCGCGGCGAGCATTCGACCGGGCTCGACACAGTCCGCGTAGAGCACACCGATGCTCGACCCGAGCGCGCGTAGAGGCACCGCGAGCGACGAGTTGATCCCTTCGCGCCGCACGCTCAGGAGAGCGGATACCGACGGATCGGACGCGGATTGAGGCACGAACACGACCCCCTGCTCACGCCGCACACGCAACACGAGACTTCGACTGACACCGAAGGGACGGTCGCCGCCCTGCCGCGAACGGAACCACTCACGCGCCGCTTCCCCCGGCGTCTCGACGAGCACGAACACGCGATCCGCACCCGTGCTCGCGAGCACGCCCTCGAGCACGACGTGCGCGAGTTCGTCCACTTCGCGCACACCGTCGAGACGATCCGCGAGCGTCATCAACGAATCGAACCACCGACTCAGATCCCCTCCACCACCAAACGTACGCGCCTGATCGATCTCCGCGAGTTGCGGCTCATCATGCGCATCGTCGTCGATCCGCACGTCGATGCGATACGGGCCGACCGATAGTCCGTCCCCTTCGAGGATCGGTTCGAATCGCCCACCGACATCACCAGCCGTCGTCGTGATCCGCATCGGAAGGCCGGGCTCGGCTCTCGCAGCGGGCATTCCGTCCTGTGCTCGCACCTCGACGAGTTGCCCATGGGCACCGTCGATCTGCAGGCCGACGTCGTCACCTTGGCGCTGCCACGGGGCCGCACAGAGCCAGAATGAAGGCGCATCTACGCGCTCGAAACGCGGTTCGTCCCCGGCGCGCCCGATCCTCAAATAGAAGCTCATCTTCGTGATGTGCACGATAACGGAGCGATGTCGGGGCAGCACCTCATGCCTGCTATCATCACCGCTCCCTTCACCGTTGTCCCCAACGCAGATCCCGTTGAACCCATCAGGCACGCCTTCCGACCACACCACGTGGGCGATGGACGATCGAGCCGCGAGCCCGGTCGGGACTGGCATGCGAGCTCCGCGAGAGCGACAGTTCGCGCGCACGGACGGGCGCTTACGCAAGATCTTCGCACCGGACGAAGTCGCGGACCGGGACCGCGAGGCCGACGCGCTTCGAGCGGCCACCGGCGTTGGAGTACCGACACTCTTCGACAGCGGCGTCGACCCGATCAGTGGGCGCCCGTGGTTCGAAATCGCGTGGACCGGCGACGTCGATCTTCGCATGCACGTCGGAACCGCAGGCCCGCTCGCGAGCAGCGAAGTGCTTCGTATCGCGCTCGCCACCGCGCACGTCCTCGAACGCATTCACGCCGCGGGAATCGTTCACGGTGATGTCAAACCCGCCAATCTCGTTCTCGATGGAAGCGACGTCACGCTCGTCGACTGGGAGCACGCGACGACCGGCGACAGCGCAGGCATCGACCAACGTGACGGTCTCGCAGCCCACTTCACCGGTGGCACGCACGGCTATGCCCCACCGGAGGCCTACCTGGGTGCGGCGCGCACAGCGAGCTTCGACCTCTACGGGCTTGGAGCGATGTTGCATTTCGCACTCACAGGGTTCGCACCGCCGCGTCACGCGAGTGGCGCGTTCGACGCGCGGCTCCTCCTTCGCCTTCGCCCGACGCTCCCGCGTGGCCTACTGACCCCGATTCTCGGGTTACTGCAGCATGACGAAGCGCAACGACCTCCAGCCAGCGAGTTGGTTGCAGCCTTCACCGAAGCGATTCCCGACAAGGACGCCCTCGAACTCGCGCTGCTCGCAGGTGACGACGTCGCTGTTCCCGAAGCACTGACCGACGACGAGGCGAAACTTCTCGCGCAGCGCATCGCCTGGCGGAAACGACTCGAGCGCCTGCTCCAAGGAATCGCCATCACGCCGGACGAGCTACCGGCACCGGCACGCGTGACGGGCGCGCATCGCTTCTGCCGGGCGACTTGGCTCTGCTCGAGTTTCGTGCCTCGTATGCGCGCAGCGCGCGATCGCCTCGAGAGAGCACGCGTGCGCCTGCCCGAGCTCTTTCGCAGCCTGCCAGGCGAGGTTCAACGCCTGCGACAACAACTCGACTACGGGGAAGCGCGACAGCTCGCTCTGCTGAGCCTCGACTTGTGCCATGTCGTCAGCTTGCTCGTGCTGCCCGATCGCGAGGCGCCGCAACTCGTCGACGCGACCGGCCACGCGCTCCAGTCCGCGATTCGCGCGATCGAAGCGGGCGAGCTGCGCTTGCGCACACTCCTCGACGGACTCGAAAGCGCAGAGGCGGACCTCGACTTCGACGCGGCGTCGCGTGCGCTCGCCGAGCTCTTCGAGAGCTTCTCCGGTACCAATCGCAACACCGCCAAGATCCGCGATCGCCACCAGCGGTACGTGTGGCTGCTCGAGCGCCTCGTTGCCGGCAAAGAAGGCATCGACGAGGCCGTCGCGACGATCCAGAAGTCGGGACGCACGCCGCATGCTCTACGCGATCTGATCGATCGCGTGCGGAATGCGCTCGACGCCGAGTCCACAGAGCCCCATCGCAGCCTCAATCTGTGCGGACGGCTGCTCAGCGAACTCGACCAGGGGTGGCCCAAACTGCAACTCGGGCCCGCGATCGCGGATTTGACCGAGATGCGTCGCGCCTTGAGTCAACGCGCAGCAGGGCTCGTGAAGTCCATGTCCGATCGCTTGCTCGCGGATCCCGTCCCGCTCCGCCCGCTGCTACGCGAACTCGTCGAAGTCGACCGGATCCTGCTCCTCGACTGCTTGGTCGACACCGAGGCTTCGACCCGGGGAGCCCTCCTCGATCGCCTCGACAAACTCCGCTTGCGCGTCGAAGAACTCTCCGATCAACATCGCCGCCTCGCGCGCGGCGCACGCGAACAACTCGAGCAAGGTCGACTCACCACCGCACTCTACGACCTCGAACGCGCGCTCGAAGCGAGCGTCGAAGACGAAGGAATCGGAGCCGAAGAGTCGATCCGACGAGAACTCGAGAAGGTGCGCAAACTCCGCAGCGACGTGCGCGACGCAACCCGACGGAACCTCGAACTCGCCGAGGCCTACGAAAAACTCGGCTCCGAGGACAAGTCCCTCGACGTGCGGATGAACATCCTCGCGCAGCGCGAACATGTCCTTTCTTTCTTGCTCGAAAATGGCGCGCGACCATTCCGCGCGCGCTACCAACGAGAGCTTCACGAACTGCGCATCCTCCGCCTTCAAGAACAAGCCGGCGATGCCGAGCGTCGCTATCGCGACGCGGGCCGTCCACAGCACCGCTTGTCCGTTGCACACTCGATGCAGTCCCTGATCAACGCCGAAGCCGAGTATGCGGTCAAGCTCGGCGAGGTCGACTCGAGCGGTCGACTCGATCTCCTACGTGCCCGATGGAACGACTACGTCGCGCGCGCGGAACGCGACGTCGTCGACCAACGCGAAGCGCACGAGCGTGCGCGCTTCGGCCGCCGCCTGCGGATCCTCGCGTTCGCCGCGTTCGCGGCTGTGCTGAGCGCATTGACGATCTTCGTCCTCACCCGCGACCACGACGTCGACGCGCGAGCGATCGCCGAAGCGAAGAGCATCAAGGACCTCGAAGATCTTCGAGATCGCACCGAGAATCCCGAGCTCAGAGACGCGCTCCTCGGCCTCGTCGCCGCGATGCGATCGACGGGCGAAGCACGCACGCGCTCGATGCAGGACTTCGCAGCGGCAACAGCACGACTCGAAGATCGCGAACTCGCGGCAAGCCTCGAAACCCGCGCGAATCAGTTGCTCGACGAGAAGTGAGATTCGCGAAGATCGCGCGTTCTCGACTTGTCCAAGATCGAGGCAAAGAAGCTCACGGCAACCGCGTACATCCGGAGATTCGAAAAAGAGCATCGTCCTGGACACCACACACCCATCGTCGCGCTGACGGCGAGTGCGATGGCCCGCGATGACCTGCGTTGCCTCGAAGCCGGAATGGACGACTATCTGAGCAAGCCGTTCACCGAGGCGGATCTCGGTGGTCGAAGCTCTGGTCCCATCGCTCGAGAGCGCTGCGTCCGACGTTCGCGTCGAACTCCGGAGGATGCTCGACGCCACGCAGTAGCCGTCCCGGTCCGGAGTCCGGTACTTTTTCCATCGGCCTCCTCGGCCGCGATCGATCGCCCACGCGTATGGCAGATCGCGAAGGGTTCGGGCAGGGGCTACAATCGGCCCTACCCGAAGCCCGATCGCCGATTCGATGGGTCGATTCCACATTCTGCTGCTCTTCGTGCTCGACGTGCTCGCCGGCGCATCCATTGCGCCCGCGCAGACACTCGGATTCGTACGCGATATCGCGACGGAGCGGTTGCCGACGAGCAGTTCGCCCAGCGCGGGTCGCGAGAGCACGCACACCGGGCATGGCTTCGTGCAGCTCGGTAGTGCGTGGTACTTCGTTGCGACGACGGATGCCGAAGGAACCGAGCTCTGGCGAACATCGGGAACAACCGCGTCGACGCAGATCGTCAAGGACATCCGCACCGGGGACGACAGCTCGGCACCACGGTCGCTCACGGTCGTCGGCAATCTGCTCTTCTTCACGGCAGACGACGGTGCGACCGGGCGAGAACTCTGGACGACCGACGGGACCGCTGCCGGGACCCATCTCGTGCTCGACATCAACCCCGGCACACTCGGTTCGGATCCCAAGTGGCTGACCGAACACGGGGGGAAGCTGTGGTTCTCGGCAGATGATGGCACGCACGGCATCGAACCGTGGCAGAGCGATGGTTCGGTAGCAGGCACATCCCTGGTCCACGATGTCGCATTGGGCAGCAAGGGTTCGTATGCCTACGAGTTCGTCGGTGTGTTCAATCGCCTCTTCTTCTCGGCGAACGACGGTATCCACGGCGGTGAGCTCTGGGTGACGGACACGACGACATCCCAAACGACCCTCGTCGCCGACTTGGTCACGGGCGGGGATTCCGACCCGGGATCGAAGGTACGCTTCGGAGGCGGCCTCCTCTTCGCCGCATCGGTACGTGGCTTCGGTCGTGAAGTGTTCTTCACCTTCGGCGCTGCGAGCAGCACGCGACTCCTCAAGGACATCGAGCCATCCCTCGTAGGAAGCTACCCACGACTCTCCGAAGGCGTCTCGTTGGGCGGTCGTCATTACTTCGCCGCGACGACCTTGGCGGAGGGCACGGAGCTCTGGGTCACCGATGGCACGACCGCGGGCACGCAACTCGTGAAGGACATCGAACCTGGGCCGATCTCGTCGCAACCGGACCATTTCTTGGTCGACGGATCGCGCTTCTGGTTCTCGGCATCCACGACGTCAGAAGGGCTCGAACTCTGGGTCAGCGACGGCACGACGTCCGGCACGAAGCTCGTCGGTGATTTCGTCAAGGGCAAGCAGCACAGCGTGCCCGTCCCGATGCTCGCGACGGCGGGACGGCTCTTCCTCAGCGCGGCCGACGGGCAAGGGGACAGCGAACTCTACGAGTATGCGAACAACAAGCTGACTCGACTCGCCGACCTCGCGCCGGGAGCGGAGGGTTCGAACCCGAAGGACCTGACGCTCGCGGGCAACCAAGTGCTCTACGTCGCCGACGACAGGAGCATGTACGGCCGCGAACTCTTCGCGTGCGACCTCGCGACTTCCAAGATCGCGCTCTTCCACGATCTAGAGCCCTCGTATCGCACCAGCGGGTCGTATCTCGGGTCCTTTCGCGATCACTTCGGTCAGCTCTACTTCGCTGCCGACGACGGCAAGCTCGGGAAAGAACTCTGGACGAGTGACGGGACGCTCTCGGGCACGCGCCTCGTCGCCGACATCGCTCCTGGGCCGATGTCGTGTGGCGTTGTCCCCGGCTGTTCGTTCGGAGGGCGTTATCTCTTTGCGGCCAGTGACGGCATCGCGGGCCGCGAACTCTACGCGACGGACGGCACGGCTGCCGGCACCGTGCGCGTCGCCGATCTCGTGCCCGGCGTGGGTAGCTCGGACCCATCCGAGTTTGCCGTCTACCACGGCGAGCTGTGGTTCGCCGCCGAAGATCCGACGCGTGGTCGCGAACTGTGGCGGAGCGACGGGACCGCACAAGGCACGCGCGTCCACATGGACCTCGAACCAGGCACGGGCGACTCGACTCCAACCGATCTCGTGGTCTGGCGCGATCGATTGTGGTTTGCAGCGACGACGACACTCGACGGACGCGAACTCTGGTCCACGGATGGAACGGTTGCCGGCACGCAAGTCGTCGACATCGTTGCCGGCCCCATTGGCAGTTGGCCATCGAACCTCACGCCGTACAAGGGCGAGCTCTACATGTCTGCCTTCCTCGGGTCCGGCACGGGCGTCGAACTCTGGGCAACCGACGGCACGACAGCAGGAACACGTCTCGTGTTCGACGTCGCGCCAGGTCCTCGCTATTCGTCACCCGAGCATTTGACGGCCACCGAAGGCGATCTGTTCTTCATCGCGGGTGACGGCGTCCATGGCGAAGAACTGTGGGCGACCGACGGGACGACCGCGGGCACGCGCCTCGTCAAGGACATCTACCCCGGCTTCGTCGGAGGCGTCTATTCAGGCCTCGTCGCGACGGGAACGACGGTTTGGTTCTGCGCGGACGACACGGTCGACGGGCTCGAGATCTGGCGCTCGGACGGCACGCTCGCCGGAACGACACGCGTGACCGACTTCGCCCCCGGATCGCGTGGGGTCTACGCGCACGACCTGACGCTTTCGCAAGGACGCATCTTCATGGGTGCACGGCATTCGTTCTTCGGCGACGAGCTGTTCAAGCTCGAGGTGCGCGAAGCGTCCGCGTCACCGATCGGTTCGCCGTGCGGCACGAGCTGGCCGACCTTGACATCAGGCGCACCGCGCATCGGCTCTTCGGTGTTGCTCAGCGGCACGGGCCCCGCGAGCGCACTCGGCCTCGTCGCGATCAACGCGCCGGTGCCGCCGATGATCACCTTCGGCTGCGACGACACGATCGACATCCTGAGCGCGATCGTGCTCGGCAGCGTGCAGGGCGCGAGCTTCCAGCTACCCGTTCCGATCGCGAACTCGTCGACGCTGCTCGGCGTCAGGTTGCATGCACAGGTGTGGTTCGTCGATCCGATAGCGCTCTTCCCCCTCGAAGCGTCGAACGGCATCGCACTCCGTATCGGGTACTGAACGGCATCGGGTACTGGGCCGCCGAGGGTACCAGGCCGACGAATGGCTCAGTCGTCGTGAACGATCCGCGGCAGCGGACGATTCTGGCGCAGACTCGCACGCCCGCCGCGCCGCGCGCGGAACACGTCGAACACCTCGTCCGCGCACGCGAGCTTCGTGTGATAGACGAACGCCAGCAAGCGACCGAAGCGGCCACTCGGCCACCCCTGCCGCTCGAACCACTCGAGATACTCGAAAGGCAGATCGATGATCGGAATGCCGCGCGGCGGGAAGTGCTCGGGACCGAAGCGCCCGAACGGCATGTGCGCGCGCCCGATCGCTTCGAGGATCTCCAGCGGATCGTCACCTGCGGCTTCGGCCTCATTGACGTCGATCGGGTTCATCACGCCTCCCCGCGCGCGAGATCGATCAGGCGGCTGGCTTCCTCGAGCGCTTTCGGATCGACACGATCGCCGCGCGCCATGCTCGCGAGTTCGCGCTCGCGCGCCGCGCCCTCGAGCACGTCGAGTCGAGCGACCGTGCGTCCCTTCTCGACTCGCTTGCTGACGAGGCAGTGCATGTCCGCGAACGCCGCGATCTGCGGCAGGTGGGTGACGCACAGGACTTGATGCGCCTTGGCCACGTCCTTGAGCTTGCGACCGACCTGCATGCCGAGGCGTCCGCCGATCTCGGCATCGGCTTCGTCGAACACGAGGATCGGCACGCAGTCGGCATCGGCGAGGATCTTCTTGAGCACGAGCATCACGCGTGCGACCTCGCCGCCGGACGCCGTCTCGTGCAGCGCGGTCATCGGTTCGCCGGGGTTGGGTGCGACGAAGACCTCGACCTCGCTCGTTCCGAGAGCCGTGGCGCGCTCGAGGATCGATGATCCCTCGCGTTCGACGACGCGCACTTCGACGCGCACGTTGCCCATCGACAAATCCGCGAGCTCGCGGACCATAAGCCCGGAGAGCTTCTTGGACGCGCGCTTGCGCTGCTTCGTCAAGTCGGTCGCGAGCGTATCGAGACCGGCTTCGAGTTCGGCGAGCCGCGCTTCGAGAGCATCCGGACTGCGTGTCTCGTCGAGTAAGTTCTCGAGTTCGGACGTCATCGCGTCCTTCGATCCGAAGACGTCGTCCTCCGACGGGCCGAAGCGATCGAAGAGCCGCTCGACGTCGTCGAGCCGCGCGCGTGTCGTGGCTTCTTCGCGCGGATCGAGATCGAGACGTTCGGA
>JAGQQW010000227.1 GCA_020426005.1 Planctomycetota bacterium
TTTGGGTCAGCGAGATCATGCTCCAACAAACTCGCGTCGAAGCGGTGCGTGAGCGGTTCGAGAGCTTCCTCGCGAAATACCGTGATCCACGAGCATTCGCAGAAGCCAGCGACGACGAAGTTCTCGTCGCGTGGCGTGGACTCGGTTACTACCGCCGTGCTCGATCGTTGCGCGACGCTGCCCGCGTCGTCGTCACCGAACACGACGGGCAGGTTCCTCGAGACTCGGCTGCATTACGCAGCCTGCCAGGCATCGGCGAATACACGCAAGGGGCAATCGGTTCGATCGCCTTCGACCTCGCACTACCCGCGATCGACGGCAACGTCGAACGCGTTCTGTCACGCGTGCTCTGGATCGCGTGTGACTCCAAATCTCGTGAAGCGCGCGACCGCATGCGTGACGAGATTCGAAGTTTGCACGCGAACGCACAGGATTCGTCACCGGGAGACGTGAACCAGGCGTTGATGGAACTCGGAGCAACGATTTGTACTCCGCGCGCCCCGAAGTGCGAACAGTGCCCATGGATGCTCTTCTGCGATGCGTACGAACGAGGCCGCGCCGAAGAACTCCCGAGAACCTCCGGACGCTCGAAAGCGACCGCCGTCGATACCGAAGTCCTCGTCGCGCGCCGTGAAGGCGCGGTCCTGATGCAACGAGTCCCTGCCGGTGAGATCAATGCGGGTCAGTACTGTCTACCGAGTCTCGGCATCCCGATTCGTCGCGATGACGATCTCGAGCAATCGATCAGGCGATCGATGGGCATCCGCGTGCGAATCGGAGAACGAACGGCGAGCTTCAAACACGCGATCACCAAATGGCGCCTCACCGTGCACGTGCGCGAAGCGCTCGATCCACCGCCACCCGATGCGATCGCTGCCGATGTCGATGCACGATACGCTTCGCCGAGAGACGATGACGTGCCGACAACGACGATCGTCCGCAAGGCACTGCGCGCACTCGATCGGCGTTGATCTTCCCCTCAGAACTCGCCGTCGTGAGCGAGGATGGCTTCGACCTTGGCGACATCCTCGGGATTGTCGATCGAAGCGTGACTGCGACCCCGATAGAACACCTCGACGCAGCGAATGGGCATCCCGTGCTCGAGGAGCCTCAGTTGCTCGAGTCCTTCACACGCCTCGAGTTCGGTCGGCGCCAGCTCGAGATAACGGGCAAGGGCGGGATACCGATATCCATAGAGTCCGATGTGCCGGAACACGGGGCACGGTGCGTCGCGATCCTCCACGCGAACCACGGGCAGCACTTCCTTCGAGAAATAGAGCGCATCGCCGCTGCGCGAGCGCACGACGGTCGTGCCGCCGACGACGCCTCGTTGGCGCCGGGCGCGGTGTGCGTCGTACTCTTCCCACGTCAGACGCACGCACGGTGTCGCGACGTCCACACTCGATTCGCTCTGCAGTGCCTCGACGACAGCGGCAACGACCCACGGGGGCGTGAGGACCGCATCACCTTGAAGGTTGATGACGATCTCTGGCGTCAGTCCCGCCTCACCGAGTGCCTCGAATACGCGCTCGCTGCCGTTGCGGCACGCCTCGGAAGTCATCACGGCTTTGCCGCCGAAGGAGCGAACGTGCTCGGCGATTCGATCGTCGTCAGTGGCAACGAGCACGAGATCCACACCTGCCGCGGCCGCCGCGATCGAATGAACACGCTCGATCAGTGTCCGTCCACGGATCAGCGCGAGAGGCTTCCCCGGGAATCGACTCGAGCCAAAGCGCGAAGGGATGACGACGGCGGTTCGCATGCGCTCGACCTTCAGAAGGGCTGCTCCGACGGAGCGTTCGGATCGCGGTTCCAGTAGCGGAGTGCCGAAGCCGTGAGCCCATCGCGCGCGACGTCGATTCTGCAAGCGCGCCCTGTCCCCACGGCAAACGTCCCTTCGCGAGTGCGTCGCTCGAACTCATCGGGAACGAGGTCCAGGAAATAGCGGAGCCGACCGTTGCTGCTCACGAGCAAGACCGCGGCATCACTTCCTGCCTCACGGTGCGCGTTGGTCAGCTCGAGGGCGAGGGCCCGCACTTCTTTGGTCACCGTCGAGGCGTCGCTTCCGAACCGCGCTCGTCGTGGCCACTGCGAGTGCGCCGTCCAAGCGTCGAGTTCGTCCGCGCCGAAGCGTTCGAGGATCTCTTCCCGAGTCAGGCCACTCCATCTGCCGTAGTCGAGTTCGTCGAGCCGTTCGTCGATCCGTGCAGCCTGCAAGCCGAGACGATCCACGATGATTCCGGCAAACTCGCGCGTCCTGGCGAGTGGCCCGCATCGCACAGCGACGATGCGCTTGCCTGCTCGCTCGATGGCGCTCGCGAGGGCCATCGCCTGCTCGCGACCTCGTTCGACCAAGTGCAGATCCTGGTTCTTCCCGACCCACACGACTCGTTCTCCGGGACCGAAAGTGTTGCCGTGCCTGGCGAGCAAGAGCTGCATGAAGCCTCGAAGGAGACCGCGTTGCGGCGGCGGAATCAAGCGATGGCCCGTGCACGACTACGGATCCGCAAGCTGCAGGCGTGACCCCGATCCTGTAGCCTCCCCTCGATGCGCGAACCAACGGCCTCCGAGCACGCCCCGACAGATTCGCGTGAGATCTGGTTCCTCGGAGATCTGCACGGTCATTTCGACGAGGAGGACCGCAAGCTCCTGCGCCAGAAGGACCCGGCGCTGACCGTGTTCGTCGGCGACCTCGGCGATGAAGACCCCAAAATGGCGCGGCGTGTCGCCGAGCTGCCGCTCGAGACCGCCTGCATCCTCGGCAATCACGATGCGTGGCTCAGCTTCCGGACGAAGGCTCCGACGGAAGCTCTTCTCGAGTCCTTGGAGATCCTCGGGGACCGGCATCTCGCCTACGCCTCGGTCGACCTCGATGCACTCGGGGTGAGCGTCATCGGCGCACGCCCCTTCTCGTGGGGCGGCCCCAGCCTGCGCAGCCCCGAACTCTATTCCGAACTCTACGGCGTCCTCGATCACGAGAGTTCGGCCGAGAAGATCGTCGAAGTCGCCAAAGGTGCGCGCTACCGAAGCCTCGTCATCGTCGCGCACAACGGGCCGTACGGGCTCGGGAAACGGTCGTCCTACATCTTCGGCAATGACTCCGGACGCCCTGGGGGCGATTGGGGCGACCTCGATCTACAACTCGCCCTGCGCAAGCTCGAGTCGTGCGGGTTCGAAATCCCACTTGTCGTCGCCGGACACATGCACCACTTGCTCTTCCACCCGCGCGGTGAGTTCCGCAAGCGTTGCTTGGTCACGCCAAAAACGGTCTACGTGAACATCGCGCGCGTGCCCCGGATCTTCAAGACGAGTGACGGTGACACCGTGCGCCACTATGCATCAGCTCGCTTCGACGACGGCAAGCTCATCGAAATGACCGAACACTACGTCCGTGCAGACCATTCACGAGACGTCACTCTGTACTCGGCGAAGCGCAACGAAGCGCCACGAACCGCCGAGGAAGGTGGCGCGTGATTCGCGCGGTCGCAGCCCTCGGAATCGGCATGCTCGCGGGGTGCACGTCCGAAGTTCGAGTCGGCCCCGGGACCGGGAAGTCGTCCACGGACATGACCGCGAGTTCGACCGATGCGCGGGGATTCGCGCGCCATATCGATGTCGAACGGTCGCTCGCTAGCAACGGAGCGTGGTCGAATGCGGACCGTGTCCGACTCGAGTTGAACGGATCGGGACTCTGCGAGTACGGCATCTTCGCAATCGACGTCTACTACGCAGCGCTCTACCTCGAACACCGCACATCCGACGCTGATCAGGCAACCCTGAGTGGCGGCATCGCGTGCATCGACAAACGCTTTTGTCGCACCGTCACGAAGAAGCAACTCTGTTCGGCTTGGAAGGAAGCGGTTCGCCTCAATACGGGGACCGAATTTCCACGCTTCGAACGTGGCCTGCGCCAACTGTGCGACTCGATGGAAACGGTCCGCGAAGGCGAGCACCTGATATTCGTCGTGCGACCGACGGAGAGCATCGAAGTTCGCCTCCGCGGACGTCGCATCGGGGTCGTCGACGATGCAGCTCTGGCCTCGATCTTCGTCGGCCTGTATCTCGGCGAGTATCCACCCGACAAGAATCTGCGTGCAGCGATGCTGGCAGGATTCGAACCGCCCGCGCCGACTCACTGAGCCACCACGACGGCGAAATCACGCAGGCGTTGCGTGCCCGACTTTCCAGGGACGCTGATATCCTGCGCGGCATGCGACTGTCCACGATCCCCCTAGCGACCCTACGAGAGGACCCCGCCGACGCGGAGGTTCCGAGCCATCGCCTGCTCGCGCGCGCAGGCTACATCCAGAAGATCGCCGCTGGGATCTACGTCTACTCTCCGCTCATGTGGCGGACGCTACGGAAGGTCTCGAACATCGTGCGCGAAGAACTCGAGCGCGAAGGAGCGCACGAGATCTTGATGCCGATCCTCCAACCCAAGGAGATCTGGGAGCAAAGCGGTCGTTGGGCGCGCTACCTGGCCGAAGGGCTCATGTTCCACATGGTCGACAAGCGCGGTAGCGAAGTCTGCCTCGGGCCGACGCACGAAGAAGTCGTCACGACCTACGTCAAGCGCATCATCAAGTCGTACAAGCAACTCCCGATCAACGTCTATCAGATCCAGGACAAGTTCCGCGACGAGATCAGGCCGCGCTTCGGCCTGATGCGTGGTCGCGAGTTCTTGATGAAGGACGCCTACAGCTTCGACATCGACGAGTCAGGGCTGGACGCGAGCTATCGAGCAATGGATCGCGCATATCGGCGCATCTTCGAGCGTTGTGGGCTCGCCTTCCGCGCTGTCGAGGCGGATTCCGGCGCGATCGGCGGCAGCGGCTCGCAGGAGTTCATGGTGCTCGCCGAGACAGGAGAGGACGCGATCCTCTACTGCGAAGAATCCGGCTACGCCGCCAACGTCGAGAAGGCCACGTCGATCATCAGCGCGACGCCGGATGGCGGAGCGCCGAAGGATCTCGAAAAACACGAGACACCCGGCATCAAGACTGTCGAACAACTCGTCGAGTTCTTCGGCATGGAGGCGGCGCGCATGGCCAAGACGGTCATCTACAACGCGACGTACGAGGACCGTGTCGAACCGATCGCCGTGATGATGCGCGGAGACCTCGAAATCAACGAGGTCAAGCTGTGCGGCATCGTCGACGCGCTCGCCGTCGGTCTCGCCGACGAAGAGACCGTCAAGCGAGTGACCGGGGCCGATGTCGGTTTCGCGGGCCCGATCGGCTTGCAGGACGACGTTCGATTGATCGCCGACCTGACTCTGCAAGGCGCGACCAACCTGCTGACCGGTTGCTGCGAAACGGGCTATCACTGCCTCAACGTCAACCCGGGACGAGATTGCAAGAGCCCCGACTATCGCGACGTGCGCCTCGCACGCGCAGGCGAGCGATCGCCGGACGACAAAGGCGCACTCGTCGAGACGCGCGGGATCGAAGTCGGACACATCTTCAAACTGGGAACGAAGTACTCCTCCGCCATGGATGCGACGTTCATCGCCGAGGACGGCAAACCCACTCCGTTCGTGATGGGATGCTACGGCATCGGTGTCTCGAGAACCGCCGCCTCCGCTGTCGAGCAGAACCACGACGACAGCGGCATCGTCTGGCCGCGACCGATCGCACCGTTCGAGGTCGTCGTCGCGATCCTCGATGCAAAGCGCTCGGAGCAGGTAGAACTCGGCGAGAAACTCTACGCGGACCTGGTCGAAGCCGGCATCGACACGTGCCTCGACGACCGCAAGATGTCCCCTGGCGCGAAGTTCAAGGACCTCGATCTGCTCGGCTTCCCACTTCGCGTCGTCGTCGGGCGACGCGCGGGCGAAGGCGTGGTCGAGTTCTCGCACCGTGCCACTGGCGACAAAGCCGACATTCCGGCAACCGAGGTTCTCGATCGCGTACGCGGCTAGAGGCCCTCAATCAGTTGAGTCGCGGGTCACCACTGCGGAACGAACAGAACGATGGTGGTGACTCGGCGTCGACCATGTGTCGTTCGAGTGCCGCGAGGCGATCGACCAGCCGCGGCATCGCGAAGATCTCGTGCTTTGCTTCGACACTCGCACGCACGCGCAACAGCAGCGAATCCAACAACTGCGTGAGCGGCAGTCTGCGGAACAGCGTTCGTTCCTTCTCATCGAAGTCCTGGATCTGCTCGAGAAGCGCCGAGGCGCGTTCGCCGAGATCATCGACGAGTTCACTCGACGGCTCGATCTCGACCATAGGACTGGCACGGACGACGCGATATGGCTTGTCGGAGACGAGCTCTTCGTCGATCTCCATGCGCGCGAGTCCTTCGAGAATGATGTCCGAACGCCCATCCGGGTAGAGCTGTCGGTGCAGAATGCGGCCGAGCCCGACGACGGGATCCACCGCCGGATCGCCGTATCGACCGCGAGACGTGCATGCCGCCATCGCGATCGACCGATGCCCTTGGAGCGCATCTTGGACCATTTCGCGATAGCGCGGCTCGAACACGTGCAGCGGCAGGAGAGCACCGGGAACCAGCACGACTTGGCTCAGAGGGAAGATCGGAAAGACGCTCGGGAGCTCCATGGATCGTGATTCTGGCCTGACGTGATGAGAATCCGCGAAGTTTCGACTACCGTGCCCGACGCTCGGGACGGTGTGGGACCGGACAGCTCTCCATGCGCCAAGAGTGCGGAGGCAACAAGTGTGAGCTGCAGGACGCACCCGAGCGAAGAATCCAGTCCGAGAGAGCGACATGTCCGAAGCCGTCATCACACACGCAGTCCGAACACCGATCGGAAAGTTCTTGGGAAGTCTGTCCGACGTCAGCGCGGTCGAGCTCGGCACGTTCGCGACCGTCGGGTTGCTGACCCGCGCCGCGATCGATGCGAGCGATGTCGACGAATTGCTGTTCGGTCACGCCCGCCAGCTCGGCTCGGGCCCGAATCCCGCGCGTCAAGTCGCGATCCGAGCGGGACTTCCAGAAACCTGCCCAGCCCAGACGCTCAACCGCGCTTGCGGCAGCGGGCTCGAATCGATCGTCCAAGCCGCGCGCATGATCCAGACCGGTGAAGCCTCGTGCATCGTCGCGGGCGGCATGGAGTCGATGACCAACATGCCGTTCTTGCTGCCCGAGTTTCGTCGCGGCTATCGGCTCGGTCACGGCCGCGTCCTCGACGGGACGTATACGGATGGCTTCGAGTGTCGCCTGATCGGGGAACCGATGGGCAAGACGGCGGAGTATCTCGCCGACGAACATGCGCTGACACGCGAAGAACAGGACGCGTACGCGCTTCGGTCCTTCGAGCGATGGGAAGCAGCGGAGGACGCTGGCCGCTTCGAGGACGAGCGCCTCACCTTGGAGTGGACGGACAAGAAGGGTCGGAGCCACTCGTTCGCGACCGACGAGCACGGGCGTCGCGGCACGACGCTAGAGAAGCTCGCCAAGCTGCCACCGGTCTTCCGCAGCGTGGACGAGGGCGGCACCGTCCACGCAGGCAACTCGTCCGGTATCACCGACGGCGCGGCTGCGGTCTTGGTCACGAGTCGCGACTACGCGGTTGCGCACGGCCTCGAGATTCTCGCTTCGGTCGAAGCGTGGAGTCGTGCGGGCGTCTCCCCCCGGTTGATGGGACGTGGACCCGTGCCAGCGGTGCGAGATCTCTGCCAGAAGCTCGACGTCACGGTCGACGATTTCGATTTGATCGAGCTCAACGAGGCCTTCGCCGCACAGGTCATCGCATGCGACCGAGAACTCGGCCTTCCGAGCGACCGGCTCAACGTCAATGGCGGCGCGATCGCCCTTGGTCACCCGATCGGCTGCACCGGTACGCGCATCGTCGTGACGCTCTTGCACGAACTGAAGCGCCGGAATGGAGCGCGCGGCCTCGCGACACTGTGTATCAGCGGCGGCCAGGGGATGGCTGTGGCGTTCCGCCGAGATCCGTGAGCGAGCGAACGCTACCGCGGCTCAATGCGTGATGAGCCACTCGGTCAAGGCAACGCCGAGATCCAGGTTCGTCGTCCCGACGTGAATCGAATCGTCCTCGAACGCATTGGCACCGAGGACGATCATGCCGGCGGTTCCACCACCGGCTCGACGCGACGCTTCGGACCCGGGAACGAGCCAAGCGATCGGATAGCTCCGCAAGGCGCTCTTGTCATCGGGCTTGTCCGCTACCGAACCGAGCCATGCGTAGGGCGGCGAGGACAGGAGTAGCTTCTTGTCTCCGACTGCACTCGATGTACCGCTCGGCGGGCTGCTCGGCGGGCCGCTCGATGTAACGGCAGAGACGTCCCGCAGCTCCACGATCGCGTCTCCGACACGCAAGCGCTCGGTCACGGGCAACGCATCGCCAAACGCATCGCCGAGCACGTCGACACGATCGGTGCGTTCGCCGAACGTCGTTTCACCGGACATCGGATCCCGTGAGCCGCTGCGCAGCGGCTTGTCCTCGATCGCGAGGCCGGCTGCCGTGAAGAGTGGCCCGAAACTCGACTGAACCGCACTCGACGCATCGTGTGGAAGTACCAACATCGAAGCCACTCCGAGCGCCTGCAGGGCTCGGAGTCGAGTCGTGTCCACGTCGGAGCGAGGCGCGAGCATCAGCACGACATCGAGATCGTCCCGATCTGCATCCAAGACGACTTCGTGCCCGAGGCGCTCGAACACAGCTCGCAATTTCGTGTGACGGTCGACTTCACCGAGCATCGCGATGCGATAGCGACGGATGACGAGACGCGCGTTCAGATCGAGTGTCGAGGGTCCACTCCACCGCGCCAACACCGGACGTGC
>JAGQQW010000228.1 GCA_020426005.1 Planctomycetota bacterium
ATGCCTCGACCGAGCCCTTGCGTGTCTCGATGGTGCGTGCCTGTTCTTCGAGGTGGCTGTCCTTGGCGAGTGCGAGGAGGACGGTGTCTTCACCCGTCATCTCGTTGGCGATCGGTAGCAGGTTGTAGTCGGCACTGAGCGAGCCGCCCGCCTGGCCCGAAATCTCGTCGACCTCGAACTCCATGAGCTTCGCGAGCTGCCAGTCGGGAACCTGCGGCACCCGCACGTAGCGCAGGATGAGCTCGCGACCCGAGAGCCCGGTCACGACACCCGCGAGCGGCGTTCCACCGCCGAGCCTCTTGCCGTCGCGTGCGATCAGCTCGCAATTGACGACCTGGAACACGGCGCCCTTCTTGCGCCCTTCGACGAGAAGAGCATCTTGCGCCCGCAGGTCGAGTCCACGTGTCTTCGACGCCATCAGTCGCGCCCTCCGTTCGAGTCCCCGTTGTCTGCGTCATCGGAAGCCGCCGCGGGCAACCGGGTCGAAACGAACTCGCGCACGACGCGCGCGAGGCGATCTTGTCCCGCCGAAGCCAACCCGGCGGCCAGGCTGCCGAGCGCTCCGGCTCGTCGACGCCCGCGCTCGGTGCGCACCGCATCGAGCCGGGATTCGACCTTCTTGCGGAACGCGGCAATCGAATCCTTGAGCTCGTCCTGCCGTGCGTCGAGCGCATCCGCGCGCTCGAGCAATCGCACGAACAAGCCGTCGTATTGGAATGCACGCGCTTCGTCGAAATCGCGTTCGAGCGCCACGAGGTCGTTCTGCGCCTCCGTGAGCAACGTCGCGCGATGCGTCCGCGCATCGCGCACGGCCTGCACGTCGTAAGGCTTCTCCTGAAGGATCTGCCGGTAGAGCCGCAACGCATCGGCAGTCCGTCCTTCCGAACGCGCGGCATCCGCAGTACGCATGAGGCGGAGCGCCTCGAGACGCTGTTCTTGGAAGTCGAGCCTCAGGGACGCGCTCTTGGTCGTGTCGAAGACGAAGCGCGCGAAGTCACCGTCGACGCGCACGGACAGCTTCGTCGGAGTCTCGGACTCGAACATCAAGGCCTGCTGCCCGACGCCCCACAAAAGCGCGGTCGCGTTCTCGAACAGGGCCGCACCCGAGTCC
Source organism: Planctomycetota bacterium (assembly GCA_020426005.1). Lineage (GTDB taxonomy): Bacteria > Planctomycetota > UBA1135 > UBA1135 > JACKHW01. The sequence goes on from JAGQQW010000228.1 coordinate 1,112, forward strand.
TGGACGAACACGCCCGCGCCCTCGCCGCTCCGCACACGATACGACGCCGCGACGTCGCGCGGAACCATGAGCACGATGCGGCCCTGACCGTTCGTCTGGAGCTTGGCGAGACCGTTCTCGACGATGAGCGATTCGGTTTGGAAGACGTCGCTGCACGGCAGCGGTAGAGCCTCGGCAAGCGCCGTCAACGCGGGATCCGAGGGCGCCCCTTCGCGACCCGGGAGCGCGGACGTGCCCGAAAGCAGGACCGAAGCCCCCACGCGCACGCGTAATCCGGCGGACTCGGGGATCGAGAACACCGTCGTGCCTGCGAACTCGCTCGCGACGCCGGCGGCTTCCGCATCGCCATCGAGGAGCGCGATCTCGTCGACGGCGACCTGCGCTTCTTCGGAACTCCCTTCGGCGAGCGCGGCAACGATCGCGATGCCGACCTCGGCACAACCCGCCGGAACCTTGCACGAGGTTTCGAGGGTCGTCCACGATCCGGGCTCGATCGCGGAGAGCGCGCCACCGAACACGAACAACGGCTCCCGCGTGAAGCGCGCATTCGCGCCTTCAGTTTCGCCACCCGGTTCGCCGTCGTCGTCCTCGCTGCCCCGCAACGGCACTTGCATCTTGTCGAAGAAGACGAGCCTCAGGCCGACGCGTGCACGGCCATCCGTTCGGACCGAGGCCTGTGCGCGCACCGCCGTCTTACGCGCGACGTCGATCGGCTTCGGCTGCATCGCGACCGCGAAGAGCCGCGCCGCAGCGTCGTCCGTCGCTGGTCCGAGATCGGCGACGAGGGCGCTCTTGCCCGACTTCGCCGGCGCGCCGCGCAGGAAGCCGTCACCGACCGGTCCGGGCAACCACTCTTCGTCCCCGCCTTCGAGCTGTGCGAGCCCTTGGGGCAACAGGTTGCCCGGGATCGCGACGACCTTGCGTTCGCGCTTGGTGCCTCGTTGCTCCGTATCGCGCAAGAAGAACCAATACGCCGCGCCACCGCCGAGCAAGAGCGCGAGGAGCATGAGCAGCGCGACCGGACTGCGTTTGCCCGTTCGCGCGAGCACGTCGGCATCGATACCAATCGACTGCGACGACTCGAGCGATACGTCGCCCTGATCGAGATCGACGAGTTGGACGACCGTCAGGCCGATCTGGAAGCGATCTCCGTGCGCGATCGGCAGCTCTTGGATGCGCTTTCCGTCGACGCGCGTGCCGTTGGTCGAATCGAGGTCTCGCAGGAGGACGGCATCGCCTTCGAGGACGATCTCACAGTGACGGCCGGACAGCTTCTCGTCTTGATCGAGGACGAGTTCACAGCCCGTCCGTCGTCCGATCGTCACATCCGACCTGAGCTCCTGTTTCGTGCCAGCGTGAGGTCCCTCGACGATCTGCAGGACATACTTCGCCATGAATGCAACGGCTCTAACGGGGGTCCGGGAAGTATCTGTGACCCGAGGGGGCATCGGGACACCCGCGACCGGAGCCGTTCGGCGATACCCGTGGCGCGGCTCGAAGGACGGCTCGGCCAAGGGCAACGTGCGATCGCGCTCAGGTCGACGATAGGAACGTAGGGCTGCAGTGTAACCGGAAGCCGCGGCACTCCACGAGGAATCTGGCACGTGCGAAGGTGGCTTCAGGATTGCCCCTTGCACGTCGCGCGCGGACTCGGAGGATCGGGAGCATCGCCATGGCGCTCCGCTACCACGTCGACGAACTCCCCCCGGTGGGCCGATCCCGCTTGTCCAAGGAGCTGTCCCACCACCTCACGGTGGTCCTACGCATGCGACAAGGTGCGGAGTTCGCCCTCTTCGATGGCCGCGGCGGCGAAGCGAAGGGGCACGTCCTCGAGGTGGCACGAACGGCTCTCGTCGAGATCACGTCTCGGGAGCGACACGAAGCGCCCCTCGAAGCGTCGATCGAACTCGCGTTCTCTCGCCCCCCGGAGGCGCGGCTCGCCCAAGTCTTCGAACACGCGACGGAGCTCGGAGTCCGACGCTTTCGCCCCGTCGTCTTCGAGCGGAGCAAGCGCGCCGCCAACGCGAACATCGGACGCTGGACGAGAATCGTCACGGCTGCAGCGGGTCAGTGCGGTGCGCTCTTCGTCCCGACGATCGACGAGCCCGTGGCGTTTTCGGAACTCGCCCTCGAGGCAGACGGCGAACGACGCCCCATCCTGGTTGCCGAGCGTGCCGACGCGTGGCCAGGACGATCCGTATCCGCACGCGCGCTCGGCACGCACGTGGAAACGGCAGCATCGATCCTGATCGTCGTCGGCCCCGAAGCGGGCTTCACCGACGACGAACGCGAATCCCTCGTGCACGCGGGCGCCACCGCCGTCGCGGTCGGACCCTACGTCCTGCGGGTCGAGACCGCTGCACTCGCGGTGGCAGCACTCGTGCGCGCCTTCACGTCGTGAACGACGGATCGGAACGCGTCGCGTTCCTCAACGTCCGGTCGGCGCGCGACCCGCGGTGCGCGCGGCCCAGACCCACGAGCTTTCGAACACGCTGTTGCGCTCGTGGGACAGATCTTCCCAGTCGCTCTCGCCCGCGACCGCGCGATCGATCGGGCGCGGCGAGTCGGGTTCGACTTCGGGCAGGAGGAAGCGGAACAGCGCGCCGCCGCCCGGGTTGTCTTCGCACGCGATGAAGCCGCCGTGCATGTTGACGATTTCCTTCGAGATCGGAAGCCCGAGCCCGGTCCCCTCGGGCTTGTCGGTCAGGTTGTGGACGCCTTGGCGGAAGCGATCGAAGATCCGCTCCTTCTCGCCGTCGTCGGGCACTCCCGGCCCGCGGTCGGCGATACGGACCTCGATACCGCCTTCGAGCCGCGCGACGCGCACGGTCACGTCCGTGCCATCCGGCGAGAACTTCCACGCGTTGGTGAGCAAGTTCGTGAGCACTTGGTGCAAGCGATCACGATCGCCGAAGTAGCTGATCTTGTCGTCGGGGAGCTCGAGCCGGAATCCGACGGGCTTGTTGTGTTCGAGACCGGACAGCGCCTTGACGGCCGCCTCGACGAGTTCGCGGAAGTCGAAATTCGCGAGCTCCCACGTCATGCAACCCGCTTCGATCTTCGCGAGATCGAGCACCTGATTGATGAGACGCGAGAGACGCTCGGACTCGGCCTTGATGATGGTCAAGAACTCGCGGCGCAACTCGGGGTCTTCCTCGTCTCCGTAGTCGAGGAGGATCTCGGAGAACGAGCGGATGCTCGTGAGCGGCGTCCGCAATTCGTGACTGACCGACGACAGGAAGCTGTCCTTGGCGCGATCGAGCGTCTGCAGTTCCTCGTACGCGCGTAGGAGTTCGCGCGTGCGCGCCGTCACCTTTTGCTCGAGCGTTCGGTTCTGCTCCTCGATCCGACGCCGCGAGAACTCGAGCTTCTCGCTCATGACGTTGAAGCTCATCGCGAGCGCCGAGATTTCGTCGTCGCCGTGAACGGGGATCTTCACGTCGCGCGTACCTTGGCCGAGCGAAACGGCTGCTTCGGTCAAGCCTCGCAAGTGGCGCAAGACCCCTGCCGTCAGGAGCAATCCGAGCCCCATCGCGAGCCCGAGGAAGAACAGCGCTACCGGCGCGATGGCCCAGACATACTCATTGAGCGCTCGGACGATCGGAGCCCGACTCGCCCACAACAGGAGCGTGCCGATGCGACGTTGCTCACGCACGTGCGTGGTACCGTCACCACCACTGCCGTCGACACCTTCGACGCCGACGGCCTCTCGTTCGGACGAGATCGGATCATCGTAGATCGCGACCGCGACGCTGTAGCCTTGGATGTCCTTCGCCTGCATCGGCTTGACGCCGTCGGTCGTCAGCTCTCCCCAAGCATCGAGGTTGCTCGGACCGACCGGGCCAGCGACCAGGAGTTGATCGAGAGCTCCACCTTCGCCGTTGCGCCAAAGCTCGACGCGCAGCAGCGACGGGACGAGCCCCATCATGGACGCGAGCGCTTCTTCTGCCCGCTCCTTCCGACCCGCGATGGTCGCGAGGTAGATGCCGCTGTCGCGCGCGAGCATCTCCGCAGCCCCCACGAGCTTCTGTCGATGCTGTTCCTCCATGGTGAGGCCGACTCGGGCGACCGTGTAGCGCGCGAACGCGAGCACGGCGACCGAGGTCGTCAAGATCGCCGGGAGGACGAGCTTGGACCGGAGGCTCAATCGAAGGACGGACATCGACAGTTCTTCTCTTCGGCACAACGAGCCGCCATTCTTTGGCGGCGGTCGAGCCGCGAACGACTGCCCCGAAGTGTCGACCTCACCGCCACTTTGCTGGCGGTGCCCATCTCTCCCTCAGCGTCGGCGCGAGGACCGGAGCTTCTCCAGGTTCGCCGTCACGGTTCGCACGACGCCGGGCGGACTCTCGATCACGGCACCCTTCGGCGCCCGCGGCAACTGAAGCGCGCGGACGAGGCTGCGGGCCAGAGCCACGAAGTCCGGCCGGACCCACTGAATCGCGCGACTCGGCATGGTTTCGGGATCGTGGGACGCGACCCAGATGCCGTGCCGGACGAGCGTTCGCAAGAACTCGAGCTCGAGTCTCGACCCTGCCGGCGGGAGCACGCGTCGATCCGGGAGCAAGAGGAGAACCTCGACGCGATTCGAGAATCGCGCGATGGCCTCGATCGCCGCTCCCGCGTTGGAAACGCTCTGCACTTCGAGGAGATCGCGGCGCGCAGCGGTTTCGACCGCGCGCAGCGCCGCGACGGCAGCACGAGTCGAGGCGTCGGAATCTGCTGGCACGAGGACACCGACCTTGCCGATGTCGGGAATCGCTCGCAGCAACTCCGTGAGACGCACGGACGGCGGCACGTGAATCGGTAGGACGTCGTCTGCAGCCCACGATTTCGAAGCGTCGGGTGCCGCGACGTAACTGACGCGACAGCTCGGCCGTTCGGACAAACGACGCGTCAGGAATCGCACGGAAGCACGCCCGACGCAGACGATGCAGTCCTGCTCCGAGAGCTTCGAAGTCGCTGCCGGTAACGCGCGCGATTTCGGTGAGACGGTCACCGTCTCGAGAACGCGCCCCGGCCATGCTCGCCGGAACTCACGTTCGAAGACCTCGAAGCACTCACGGTCATCGCGCAACAAGAGCACGTCCTGTGCGAGGCCACTCGCTGCGACGCGCGGAGCTGCCGAATCGGAAGGCGCCGACGACGTGGCGAATGCGAGCGCCATCGACCCGATACCGAGCGCGAATGCCAGCACGCGCATCGAGGATCGCGGCGCGGGCACCACCGGAGGCCTCAGGCCTTGCACGCCTCGAGCTCGGGACTCGACACGTCGGCGTCGCTCGTGACGCTCTCGGCCGAGTCCTCGGACACGATCTCGACGACGACGCGACCGGACCGCACGCGAACGTAGAGGCGACTGCCGCTACCGAGACCCGCATCGAGGATCGCCTCGACCAGTCGGTCTTCGACTTCGCGCTTGATGAGTCGATCGAGTTCGCGTGCACCGAACTCTTCGCTGAATCCGACCTTCGCGAGATGCCGCTTGAGCCCACTCGAGAATCGAACCTCGAAGCCGCGCTTGCTGAGCAGCTCGGAGATCTGACTCAACATCTTGCCAGCGATTCTCACGCAGTCCTCGATGTAGAGCGGATTGAACACGACGATCTCGTCGATGCGGTTGAGGAACTCCGGCCGGAACGACTCCCGCAACGCTTCGCGCGTGATCGTCTTGTGGTCGATCTGCTCGAGCGAAATGCGCTTCTTCCAGTCGAAGCCCATGCGCGACCGGACTTGATCGATCTGCTCGATTCCGACGTTGCTCGTCAGGAGGATGATCGCGTCCTGGAACGAGACCGTCTCGCCGCGACTGTCGGTCAACATCCCCTCGTCGAGGATCTGCAACAGCAGGTTGTGCACCTTGTGATGCGCCTTTTCGATTTCATCGAAGAGCACGACGCAGTTCTTCTTGGCCTTGACCGCTTCGGTGAGATAACCACCTTCGGCATGGCCGATGTAGCCCGGCGGCGAACCGATCAGCTTCGCGTATTCGTGCGGCAGCGCGTACTCACTGCAGTCGATCCGCACGAGCTTGCCCGGCTCGCACCAAAGAGACGCGGCGAGCGCCTTCGCGATCTCGGTCTTGCCCGTTCCCGTACGCCCGACGAGAAAGAACGTACCGACCGGCGTATTCGGTCGCTTGAGTCCGATCGCGGCCTTCTTGATCGACTTCGCGAGTCGCTCGACGGCCTCGTCCTGACCGACGATCCGTCGCTTGAGCGATCGTTCGAGCGAGGCGACCTCACGAGGAACGGCGAGCAACGTGCCGTCTTCGCTGTCCTCGTCGTGCAGCTCCGGTTCGCCTGGCGCCGGCAGCGAGACATGGTGGATCTCGAGTCCCGGATTGACGTCGATGCAAACCTGATAGAGCAGGTCTTCGATCGTCATCGGATCGTAGTCGTCCTCGAGAGCCTTGAGGCGAGAGCGAACCGGACCCGTGGCATCCGGAAGACACTCGCGAATCACCGCTTGGCGGTACTCGGCCTTATTGTGTACGTCGACACGACTCACGATGCCGAGTTCGTTGTCCGCGAAAACGCGAACCCGGATGAACTCGTCGAGCAAGTCGAAGTACTTCAGGACCAGGTTGCCGTCTTCGTACTTCACGAAGTTTCCATGCCTCGTTCGCCAGGATTTTGCGCGTGTCGCCACGCACGTTCGCTCCGCTGTCATCGACGCCAGCGCACTTCGGACTTGAGCGACCATTCGGCATGATTCGTCGCGGCAAGACCCACGATTCCACTACACTCGCCGCGTGTTTCCGCTCAAGGACAGCGTGCCCGCCAAGCACCCGCCGATCACGCTGTGGATCGTGATCGGACTGAACTGCGCGGCGTTCCTCTGGCAGAACGCCGTCGCGCTCGGCAACGAGGAATCCCCGGCCTGGCTCGACCTCGCGGTCGTACCGTCCCTCGTTTCGTGGTCCGACCCGTCGTCATGGATACCGTTGCTCACGAGCCAGTTCCTGCACGGCGGGTTCGTGCACCTGATCTCGAACCTCTGGATGCTCTGGATCTTCGGTGACAACGTCGAGGACAGGATGGGACCGGTTCGGTTCGGGATCTTCTACCTGCTTTGCGGCGTGCTGGCAGGGGTTACCCACGTCGCCTTCGACCCGTCATCACCGGTGCCGACGATCGGGGCATCGGGAGCGATCGCCGGCGTGCTCGGTGCCTACTTGCTTCTCTACCCACACTCGCGGGTCCTGACGCTCGTTCCGGTGTTCTTCCTGCCCCTGGTCTTCGACGTGCCCGCCGTGGTCTTTCTCGTCCTGTGGTTCGGACTGCAGCTCCTCAACGGAAGCCTCAGCCTCATGACGAGCGACGCGCTCCATTCGGTTGCCTGGTGGGCGCATATCGGCGGATTCGTCGCGGGCTTGGCGTTGTGCCGACTCTTCGCACGTCGGCGCTTGCACCCCCGCGCTTTGCAACTCGACGAGTGGACACTCGAGGATCTCTGGAGGCGAATGCGATGAACTTCCCCCCCACGGCTGCCATCAACTTCGCGGCGTTCGACTGGACGTGGCTCCTCATCGGCTTCGTGCTCCTGCAGCCGCTCTTGCGCCAGCGACTCGTCGCGTACGCGAGGCAGCGCAAGCTCAGCGAAC
>JAGQQW010000022.1 GCA_020426005.1 Planctomycetota bacterium
CATTGACGGAAGTCTGCCTCAGCCGTCGCACATTCTCGGTGTCTTCTGCGAGTTCTCTCCCATCGGGGCTTGCGGTACTACCTTGCAGTGCCACATACTTGGCCACCATGGATAGCGAACTCCCCAACGGCTGGGTCACGCAACTCCGCAAAGGAACGCTCGAACTCTGCCTGCTCAATACCGTCGCCAAAACAGCGCGCTACGGCTACGAGATCGTGCGCCTGCTCAGCGCGATCGAGGGGCTCGTCATCCAAGAAGGCACCGTTTATCCGATCCTCGCGCGCCTCAAGCGCGAGGGTTTCCTCGAGACCGAACTGCGCGAGTCGTCGGAAGGCCCGTCCCGCAAGTACTACAGCCTGACGCGGGACGGCAAGCGGCGGCTCCGCGCGATGAATCGCTATTGGTCGGATCTCACTGAGAAGATCGCAGCTCTGGTGGAAGCACGATGAACACGTTGAATCTGCATGACAACGCCCGCTCTTTGCTCGAACGCTATCTCGGCCGTGTCCGCGATGCGTTCGGATCCCGAGACCAAGTGGACCTCGAAGCGGACGAGATCACGGAAGACGTAAGGCAGCACGTCTTCGACACGCTCACCACTCGGTCGGAGCCGATCTCTGCCGCGTCGATGCAGCGCGTGCTCGACGAACTGGGGAATCCTCACGACTGGACCGAGCGCCGTCCGAATACCGAAACCGACCGCTCGCGGCGCAGGCTCACCATCGAAGCGACGCTTCCGCGCAAAACAGCTCCGCGTCGTGACGATTGGAACCTCGCGTACGTGTCCCTCGCGCTGCTCTTGCTCGCGTTCGCGGTGCCGCCGCTGCTGTGGATCCTCACGTTCGGCGCGTTCTTGACAGCGCGTGCATCGGCACACGCAGACGGGATCGCACAGCCCCGCGAACGCACGAGCCAGGCCTTCTTGCGCAACCCGTCACTCCTGTTCGTGTACGTGCCGCTCGTCATGGTGCTGCTGCTCTGGCCCGCCGTCGTCGTGCGATTCGCCGCCGACTATCTCGTCGACCATCGTGTCTTCGCAACGCGCTTCGGGGTCGAGTTCGCGTGGATCGCCGAACGCATCGCGACGATTCGTCTGACGAACTTCGATCCTTCGCGAACTCTCGACAGCGCCGTCCGCAACGGCCACTGGTTGATCTTCCCGGTCGGCTGTTGGCTCATCGTGCTGGCAGCGATCGTTCGACTCGCACCGCGCCCGTCCGCGAAGCTCTTCCACCCGTTCCTCGGACGAAGCACGCGCACGCTCGCGGGCATGCTGCTCTTCTGCGGCTTGCTCCTCGTCGCGAGTGCGCTCGCTCTCGTCCTGCTCAAGCACTCACTGCCACACGACGCCGTCGTGCGCCACACGATGGGAAGTGGCGCACTCGCGACTCACGGGTGACGGATAGCTTGCCACGCGTCACCAGACGAACGGCAAGCGCACGAACCGCAGACCCGGACGCTGCGAGCGCACCCCGACCGGATTGAGCCCGGGCATCGTGCTCGGAGCATCGGGGTTGTAGTCGAGATTGAAGCGCACCTTCATCTTCACGAACGGATAGTGCAGCTTGCGCAACTGCTCGCGAATCGAGGATGCGCCTTCGCTCTCGAGATCGTAGACGTAACTGTCCGCCTGTCGCGGAAAGCGATTGCGGTCCTCGCCACCGACGATGTCCGGCCGTGAAGGGTCCTGGTGGAAAGCGAAGCCGATCTGCACGTTGGCGATCGGATAGCGCTTGTCACCAATGGCGTACGTGCTCCCGAGACCCGGATTCCCGTCCGTCCACACTTCGAAGAAACTCCGCGCGACTGCGACTCGCTTCGCACCGTCCGGCAGAGCGCCGTCGCGCGCGTCGACGAGGAACGTCGAGCTGTCGTTCCACAGAATGCGGAAGTCACCGACCGCTTCGTTCGCCGCATCGAAGAAGCGAAGCGCCATGTTGGTGAGGCTGCCATCTACTGGAAGCACGTCGGAACCAATCGAGATCCGATGACAGACGATGCCTCGATGCGTTGCCGCAGATGCGTCTCGGGACGCGATGTCGAAGATCTCTTCGGAACCGAAGCGCACGAGGCCCGCCGCAACCTTGCCGGTCTTCGGATCCGTTGCGAGGTATCCAGCCGCGGGACCGTCGCGCAGCACTCCAGCGAAATAGTAGTCAGGACCGTACTCGGGATCCTTCGGATCGAGAGCGGGCTTCGAGGTCGTCGATCGCGCTCCGAGTGCGTCGGGCTCGACGACGCGTCTGATGGATGCTCCGGTCGACACGTACCGCGAGTACCACGACGATGTGCGACCGTACGTGATCGGAAGCAGCACCGGCTTCGGCCTTATGTCGCCAGCTTCGAGCCACGCGAGCTTGTTGCTGACTTTGTTGCCCGTGCTGTCGAGCAGCACGATGTTGTCGTCCTGCACGTTGCCGGTCTTGTCGTCGTCTTCGCCTGCTGGCGTGAGGAGTTGCACGATTCCCATACCCCCGAAGCCGCCGCGATTCGGACGCCCGTCGAAGTTCTGATACTTCACCAAGCGTGAGCTACCGCCATAGCTCGTATTCGATCCGAAGCTTCCATCCGCGGTGATCGCGAAGTTCGTGTCCTTGTCGGACCACGCGCCTTCGTGCTGGTGGATGACGATGCTGGAGGCCTCGAGAACGACGAGACCACCGGCGCCGCCACCTCCGCCACCGCCTTGCGTGCATCCGCCGGCAGCGTCACCACCACCGCCGGCGCCTCCGTTGGCAGAGACAAGACCTTCGGGTCCGACCGTGATCGTGCCGAGGGCACGCACGATGAGCGCGCCAGCACCACCACCGCCGCCGCCACCCTTCTCGTCGAACCCGAACATCGAACCGGCACTGCACTGCGCGTCGATCGTGCGGTCCCCACCACCGCCGCCACCACCGCCGCCCATGGCGGCACGCATTTCACCGATCACGAGCTCGCCTTCGGAATCGAACCCACGACCCCAGAAGTCGTTCTCGCTCGCCGAGTCGACGAAGAGGCTCGGCATCGGCGAGCCACCGCGAACAGGTGCATTGCCGACGCCATCACCGCCGAATCCGTTCGCGGCCGAATCCGCGTCGTACACCTTCACGAAGTCGGCATCACCGACCTGCGCGTGACTCCCGCCACCGCCGCCGGCGCCATAACCCGAGTCCGTCCCACACGCCGTTTCACCGCCGCGACCGCCTTGTTCGGGCCGCTGGAACGGGCCGTAGCCATCCTGCCCTTTGCGACTCGTATTGGTCGTCGCCGGGCTCCCGAGCCCGCCGTTGCCCCCGCTGCAGACGCCCTGCCCACCAGCCACCGGAAAGTTCGCACCGTTGAGGCTGTTGACCTGCCCACCCATGCCGCCATCGACATGCAGATGGCCATCGATCCGCACGTCGCCGGACGCGAGCCAGACCATCGGGTTGGAACCGACGCCGCGCACGGTCACGCCCTTCTTGATGCGGATGTCGTGAATGCGGAAGACACCACCCGCGACGTCGAACGGCAAACCGTTGCTCGGCACGAGCGTCGTGTAGTCGGTGCTGAGGACGTTGGTCGCCGCCGTCGGCTCGTAGTCGAGCGGAGTCAGGATGCCGTCGAAGTCGAACGATGCACGCAGCTCGCCGCCCACCAGATCGGCCGGCGGGTCACGGAACGCGGCGCCGGAGTCCGTGAAGTCTCGAGACTCGAAGTCGAAAACGACCGCGTCGAAACGCGCCGAGGGCTGCTCTTCGGTCCGGAACGTCGCCACGACTCGGTCATACCGGGGCACGCGAACGTTCGACTCTCCGGCGATGTCGCGAAGCGAACTCTCGACCACGAGACGGACGTCCGCATCGTTCGGAAGAATGCCATCCGGACGCAAGACGATGACGGACTCGGTCAGGTCGTTGACCGGCAACGACACCGCAGCGCGAATCCAACGCTGTTTGCCGAGCTCCGGATCGTCGTACTCCAAGTAGACCTTGCCCCGCTGCCGCGACGCATCCCGTACCGGATCGATCGACTGCCTGGTCGAGACATTGTCGCTCGCGGGGTCGAGCGCCTGATCGAAGCGAATGGCGATCTCGACGGGCGTGCCGCCGAGTTCATTGAGCGAAAGACGCTCACCGAACATCGGGGTCGCATCGACCGAAAGGACACGCGGCCCACCCGCAAGACGATCTCGGAACAGCTCCTGCGGGGTCGAGCCCGACACCGTTCGGAACGACATGCCACGCACGTCACTCTTGGACGAGAGCGGCCTGCCGTCATCGTCACGGAGCGTCGGTGCCGCGTCCTTCGTCGAGCTGACGAGGCTCACGACGTACTCGCGGCCTGCGCGAAAGCCACCATCCGAGTACGCATCGTCGGTCGGTAAGCGAGGAACGAACTCGAGCACGTGCCGATCGGTTTCGCCGGATTCACCTTTGCCGTGACGAAACGTGCCGACCACCGACTCGGAGAGTGGATTGCCCCCCGCATCTCGCGCCAGGAACGCCACCGAGTTGAACGAAGCCGACTCGAGATCGACCGGATTGGAGAAGCGGATTCGCACGCTCTCGTTGAGATAGATGCGTCCGTTGTTCTCTGGGTAGGTACCGAGCACCACGAAGGCACCACCCGCCACCGCATCCGCCCGACTGGCGCCGCCGCCACAACCGACCGTCAGGCCGAGGAACGAAAACGCGGCGACGAAACACGAACAACGCAGAAGGACGGGTCGAAACATGCGCAGACCTCTCGCGCGGCATGGGGAAACCGCTCCGTCGCCTCACGCGGACCGGGTGGCTGGCGTGAACGAGGCAATGGATGCGAGAAGCCATAGCCGCGTCACTACGGTCCGTATCGCGACCTCCCGTGGTTTTCCGAGCACGAGCGAACACGCACGAGAACGTGCTCGATCGCGCATGTCGCGCAGCGTCGCGTCACCAGGAGAAACGTACGGTCGACAGCTTGCCTTCGTCGATGTCGATCCGATCGACCGCTGTAATCACCCAGTCCCGAGACCTCGCACCACCGAGACTCCGAATCGTTGCCGAGTATCGACCTGTGCGAAGACCTTCGATCACGCAATGCTCGATCGAGCAATGGAGTGGCTCCAACCGTCGACCGCTCGCAGAGTTCGTCAAGATGATGGACACGCCCCGACTCTGCTGGCGCACGTCGAAACTCTCGGGCACGAGCCAGAGGGAACCGCGGCCAGCCAAGTCGAATCCGCACTTCGTCATCGTTTGCTCGATGGTCACGAGTCCACCACCGATCGGCTGAAGCGCGGCGCCACTGTTCAAGATCAGTCGCGCCCCATACGTGCCGAACGGAATACCGAGCACATCGTGAACTCGCGTTCCGAGGCCAGGTAACGGCACTTGCAGATGCGCGCCTCCGTTCTTGGATAACAACTCGAGGATCGGGCTATTCGGCGTGACTTTCTGTTCGGCATCGGCCAACGGCTCGATGTGTCCTTCGAGCTCGACGGACAACCTGCCGAAGCCGAGCGCGGTCGGCGCGAGGCGCACGTCATAGTACGTGGTGCCGCCCACCGAAACCGGCTTCAACGGCAGTCGAGCGACCTTCCGTTCCAGTCCAGGAACGACGTAGTGCATTTCGACTTCGATGCTCTCGGGCGTGTGCGTCGGTTGAAAGACATGAATCGCCTGTGCGCGCCAATCCCATAGCCCCGCCGCGCCGCCGGGCACTTCGTCGACTCCTGCCAGAGTCAATGCAACGCTCGGACAGATCACGGAGATCACGCCATCCGGCGGATCGCACCCTGCGTTCGCACCGGGAATGCACGGCGCTTCGAGATCCCCGTTGAGCTTGGCACGGACGACCCCGCCGAACACGCGTCCAAGCGTGAACGCTACGTGTCGCTCCACAGTGACGTCCGTCAGAAACTCGACACACGCCCATCCAGGCGCACCTGCAGCGACGGTGTACCGCGCTTTCGCGTCCATGCCGTGCAGCTCGAAGCTGCCATCGGCGGCGACTCGAGTGTGCAAGAGCGACTTGGCACCTGATCGGAGTGCGCGCAGCCGACTCGTATCGGGTTCTCCGAGACGGCTCCAAGCAAAGACCTTCGTTTCGGGTGGCGGCGCGATCCCGCCGGCACTGGTCACGACACCGCGAAGCACGGCCTCCGGAAGCATCACGATGCGCATCGTCGCTGGCGCGGACCACTCCCACCGCAGGATCGCGGTCTCTGAATCTGCGAACCCGTCCGCCGACACGTAGACCCAGATCCCCAGGTCGTCGGGCGGAAACGTCGCGGTCGACCACGTCCCATCGACATTCGACTCCCCATGATCCAGCAACCGGTCCATGCGCCAGAGAGACACGTGCGCCCCGGCGATGACCGCTCCAGTCTCTGTGACGACGAGCACACGAAGTCGCGACGCGGGTTCGTTCTCCGACGATGCAGGTACGACGGAGCGCGCATCCGGCTGCGCGGCAGAAGACGTAGCCGCATCTGCCTCGACCGACTCGTCGCCCGATCGTGCAATCTGGTCGATGGTCTCGTCGCCGAGTATGGGCGCGGCGTCGTCATTCGGATTCCACAGCACGGAGGTGATTGCGGTCAGGAAAACCGTGACGGCGATCACGATCCACACCGTGCGACGAGGTGACGGAACTGACTGGCTCATGCCTTCTCGCCGTTGGGTTGTGGGTGGCCGCTAGCCGAGTAACGCGAGCGCTGTGTAGTGGAGCTTGTGAAATCGCGAAACAGAAGGCCGGCAATCACACGCGCTAAGACGACTTCGCCGTAATCCTATCAATTCGAGCTGCGATGGTCTCCCCATCGACCTGCGAAGCCCTCCGCGAAAGAGGCCGCGAGTCGACGTGCCAAGTTGCTGGCTCCCAAGGAAGCAAGGCGCGCCTGTTCAGGAATGCACGTGGATCGATCCGACGTTGACCTCTCCGACGTTCGTCTCAACGCCCGTCGCCGAGATCGCCCTCGAGCACTCGTCCCAACCGCAACGACTTGTCCGCTGCGAACGACAACGACTGGAACCACACGTCGATCTTGGCGAACTGTGGACCGCGCGGGAACGACAGCGTCGTGACGCGGCCACCGCTCGAGAGGAGCGCCGGAGCGATGAGCAAAGACATCGGGTCGAGCCCGAGTTCGCCGAACGGAGTCGGGATCGTCGCCGTGCCGAACGCGCCGAGTTCGATCACCGGGCCGTCGGGACCTGCAACGTGCAACGCGTAGCTCGTCGTGTCGACGGTCGCGTAGTGTTCGGGCAGCAAGAACCGATGCTCGATCGCGAGTGCTCGAGCTCGAGCGTGTGCGGCGACACCGACGACGCCATCGAGGCCGCTCGGCTCGTCATCGAGATAGCGCGCGAGCGCGCCGACGCACGTGCTGACCGTCACATCGAAGATGAGCGAGTCGTTCGCCGTCGATCCCGAGAAATCGCGGAAGACTGGGTTGAGGTGATTGCCGGTCGCATCCCAGATCGTCGACATCCATGGGGACGCGAGGCGATCGCGGATCGGCAGCAAGTTGGTGCGCCACGGTGTGAGCGTGTCTCCTTCGCACCCAATCAGAAGCGTCGGCGTCGCGACCTTGGCTGGGTAGTCGAGCGGCGCGATCAGCGGAGTGATCGCGATCCCGAGGCGGTATTCGTTGGTCGACGTGAGCACCCGAATCACGTTCGCACCGCCCATCGAGTGCCCGACGAGCGCGGCCCGCGATGCATCGAGCACACCATGCAATGGCGAACTCACGTCGAGCGCATCGGCGCGCAATGCCGGCAACATGGCTGCCGCATCGAGTCCCTGTTGCCACCCATCGACGCGAGCCGTGTTGGGTGCCGCGACGAGATACCCCGCGAGTGCGAAGCGCGTCGCCAAGGTGTCGTAATCCCGGCCTTCGAAGCCATGCCCGTGCAGGAGCACGGCGACGGGATACGGCTTGGCCATCGAACTCGGCGGTTGCCAGAAGGTCGTCGGCAGAACCGCCGCTCCGCTCGATGTCGGATTCGCGAGCGTGCGATCGAACCGCGTCTGCGCACCCACGATGGAAGCGAGAGTTGCAGCGCACACGATGCCGAGAGCGAGAGAGCGCGAGAGTGGCGTCACGCAGAAGCCTACCGCACGCATACCATCGTTGCCTGATCGTGGCGCGACCGTTGCGCGGTGGCATCATGCGCGCATGGAGCGGAACGACCCCGAGCCAGACGACCGAGGCTCGCAGCGAAAACACCTGCGCAAGGAACTGCGCGCACGTCGCGCTGCGGTTTCGCGCGAAGTGCGGGCAACCGTCGTGCAACACGTGCGCGGCGCACTCGACGGCGTGATCGCGGCTCGAAATTCTGCTGGCCTCGAACCGCCGAAGATCGCGTTCTACTGGCCGATCCACGGGGAGCTCTCACTCGTCGACCTCATGAAGGACGTGGCGGGCCAAGAGCTGACGGTGCTACTCCCGGTCGTCACGGGACCCGACGAACCACTCGAGTTTCGCGAATGGACGCGGAGCACGCCGATGCGCCGCGGAGCTTGGAACATCCCCGAACCCGCCGAAGGCAAGGACGTCACGCCTGACGTGTTGCTCGTCCCGCTCGTGGGCTTCGATGAGCGCAGGTATCGCCTCGGGAACGGAGGTGGCTACTACGATCGCACCCTCGCGAGCCGTGTGCCGCGCCCGCGCGCGATCGGCATCGGGTTCGAAGTGTTGCGACTGCCGACGATCCATCCAGAACCTCACGACGTGCCGATGGACCTGATCCTCACCGAGGCGGATCCCGATCTCGATCGCATCGCGTCGTGGTGGGACTGACACGGTCGCGATTCAGACACCACGCAGCCGCGCAATCAGATCCAGCGTGAAGCGCGCGGTCAGCCCCCACAGCAGCGCGTCGTCGTCGAGGCGCAGACTCGGCATCGTGAAGCGCCGCCCATCGCTGCGTTCGACTTCGAGTTCTTCCCACGCGTCCTCGTCGAGGAGTACGGGCAGGGGAACTTCGATGACCCGATCGACCTCCGCCTCTTGCGGCAGGTACGGCTCTTCGGAAACGAGAAATCCGACGAGCGGCTGCACGCGATAGCGCGCGATGCTCGTGCGCGGGGACAACGCACCGACGACCTCGATCGTCTTCGCTGAGAGTCCGGTCTCCTCCTCGAACTCGCGCAACGCACACGCGACCGGTAACTCGCCTTCGTCTCGCCGTCCTCCGGGAAAGCTCACCTCGCCCGCGTGATGCGTCAGGTCCGCCCGACGCAACGTGTACACGACGTGCACGATGCCATCGCGTTCGACGATCGGCGCGAGCACCGCGGCATCGCGCAAGGAGTGATCGGCTTCCCACGCGTCAGTGACCGGCAGGAGAACCGATGGGAGTGCGGCTCGTAGCTCATCGAACGAGAACATCGATCATGAGCATCCGGCGAAGTGACCCGACATGGAAGTCGTAACACATACAGGCCGGATGCCGAGCATGATCTATCGCACTCCTGAGACTCAGTCGCCCTTGCCCTCGGTGAGCGACGGCGGCAGCACGACGCTATCGAGCACGTGGATGATGCCGTTGCGGGTGACGATGTCCTTCGAGACGACGCTCGCGCCGTTCACTTGCACGCCGCCTTCGGTGCGCAAGATCTTCAGCGATTCTCCCTGGAGCGATGCGACTTCGATCGGCCTGGCGTCCGCACCGCGGAGCGGGACGTCCTTCGCAAGCACGCGGCCGGGGACGACATGGTATTTCAGGATGCCAGCGAGCATCTTCGGGTCGGCGAGCAGCGCCTCGAGCTTGCCCTCGGGCAGTTTCGCGAACGCGTCGTCGCTCGGCGCGAAGACCGTGAACGGTCCCTTGCCCGAGAGTGCGTCCACGAGACCAGCTGCCTTCACGGCGGCGACGAGCGTCTCGAATCCTCCCGCGGCGACAGCCGTCTCGACGATGCTCTTGCGCGGCAGGATCACGCTGTCGACGACGTGGATGACGCCGTTGCCGGCGAAGACGTCCGTCTTGACGATCCTGGCGTCATCGACGCTGGGCTTGCCTTCGCGCATGTTCACATAGAGTGCAGCGCCTTCGGCGGTGTCGAGCCAAGTCTTCGTAAGGACATCGCTCGCCGCGAGTCGGCCGGGCACCACGTGGTAGAGGAGGATGTTCGCGAGCTTCTCCTTGTCCGCGAGCAGCGCTTCGACCGTGCCTTCGGGCAACTTGGCGAACGCGTCGTCGCTCGGGGCAAAGACCGTGAACGGCCCCTTCATCGCGAGCGTCTCGGCGAGACCCGCCGCCTTCGCAGCGGCAAGCAGCGTCTGAAACGCCTTCGCACCACTCGCTACCTCGACGAGGTTCTTGCGAGGGAGCACGACCTTGTCGATGACGTGGATCACGCCATTGCTCGCGAGAATGTCGGCGTTGACGACGTGCGCGTCGTCGACCGAGACACCGTTGTCCGCCTTGACGATGCGCAGGCTCTGGCCCTGAGCGGTACTCGCCCACGACGCAGCCGGCAGGTCCTTCGATAACACGCGGCCAGGCACGACGTGATACGTGAGGATCGAAGCGAGCTTCTCCTTGTCTGCGAGGAGCGCTTCGATCGTGCCCTTCGGAAGCTTGGCAAACGCGTCATCACTCGGCGCGAACACCGTGAGCGGACCTTTGCCAGTCAGTGTCTCCACGAGACCTGCAGCTTTGGCCGCTTTCAGCAGCGTTTGGAAAGAACCCGCTGCAGCAGCGACTTCGACGAGGTTCTTCTCGTTGGTGTTCTTCTCATCGCCGTGCTGGGCTGTGGCGAAGCACGTGGATGGACTGGAAAGCGCAGCTGCACAAGCTGCAACAACTAGGAATTTCGACTGCAACATCGATCGCATCTCCATGAACCGGAAGTCGGCATGAACCGGAAGTCGGCGTGAACCGGAAGTCGGGATGCACAGTCGGTGGAGTCAGGGCCTCGAGCCTTCAACCGCGATTCGCGAAAAGCGAGAACGCGCTTCAGCGCCGCGGTTCGACGCCATGGAGCGCACGCACGAAGAAGTCCTGTCGACGGCGGAACAGGTACGGCCCTTCACCGATTCCGTGGCCAGCGCCAGGAACGAGATAGAACTCGAAGTCCTTCCCGGCACGGATCAACGCATCGACGACCTGCAGCGTCGATGCAGGATCGACGTTCTTGTCGAGTTCGCCGACGGTGAGAAGGAGCTTGCCTTGCAGCTTGGCCGCGTGCGTGACGTTGGAGTTCTCTGCGTAGTGCGGGCCGAGCGTTCCCATCCACGCTTCGTTCCACCAGATCTTGTCCATGCGGTTGTCGTGACAACCGCAATCGGCGGCAGCAGCCGCGTAGAAGTCACCGTGATGCAACAGTGCTGCGAGCGCATTCTGACCACCGGCGCTCCCTCCGTAGATGCCGACTCGTGTGAGATCGAGCTCTGGATGTTGCTTCGCTGCAGCGCGTAGCCATGCGATGCGGTCCGGCAAGCCGGCATCGGCGAGGTTCTGCCAGCACACGTCGTGGAAGGCCTTCGAGCGCCAGTTGGTTCCCATGCCGTCGATCTGCACGACGACGAACCCGAGTTCGGCGAGTCGTCGTTGACGGATGCCGATGCCGAACGACTTGGGCACGTGATGACCGTGGGGCCCGGCGTAGATCGCTTCGATCACGGGGTAGCGTTTCTGCGCATCGAAGTTCGACGGACGAATCAAGATGCCGTGGATGTCGGTCTTCCCGTCTCGCCCTTTGGCCACGAAGCGCTCGGGGGCGACGAACCCCGCATCACGGAGCGCGGTGTCGTCATCACGGCCGAGCTCACACACGAGCGAACCGTCGCGAACACGCCGCAACTCGGTGACGAACGGATGATCGACGCGCGACCAGCGCGTCGTGAAGAGCGCCCGATCCTCCGAGAACTCGAAGTCGCCGTGATTGCCGTCGGACGCCGTCAGCGCGACCAACCCGCTTCCATCGAAGCCGACACGAGCGAGATGCTGGTGATACGGGTCCTGACCCTCGTGCAGCCCCATGGCAACGAACGTGATCTCTCGACGCGTTTCGTCGACATGGTGAACGCTGCGTACGAGCCAGCGCCCTTTCGTCAACTGTGCGAGCACCTCACCGCTATGCGCGTCGATGCGATAGAGGTGGTTGTAGCCATCCCGCTCACTCATCCAGAGCAACTCGTGGTCTCCCGCGAGCCAGTGCAACCACGTCTTCTGCGAGTAGTCGACGAAGGTCTCACTACGTTCGTCGACGATCGTACGCACCGCACCCGTCTCGGCATCAATCGCGCGCAGTGCGAGTTGCTGGTGCCCGCGCCTGTTGTAGAGGCAATAGACGAAGCGCGAGTCCGCCGACCAGTGCACGCGGCTCACGGAGTACGAGTCGACGAACGGCGTATCGTCGACAGGAATCCGCAATCGCTTCTCGAGATCGAAGAGTCGTGGTCGACGCTGCGGAATCGGATCGCCGGGCTTGCGGTACGCGATGGTGCTGAACTTCGGTTGCACGCCGACTTTCGGTGACGACTCCACGAGCGGAATCGTGCGTGTCTCGACGCGCGTCTCCTGGAAGCACAGCACCTTCTTCCCATCCGGGGAGCGATAGGGGCGACCGCGGTAGGCGTCAGCCTCGGTTCCATCCGAGCTCAGTCGAACCTCGCCTTCGGACGTGACGAGGACGGCATTGTGGTCGCGAAACACGAGTCGCGGCAGACGGCGTTCATCGCCGTCTGCCCCATCGCGAGGAGCTCTGGCAGCACGACGCGATGCTTCGTCGAGGACGGCGATCCCCTTGCCGGGAGCCGCACGAAACACGCCGACGAGGTCGTTCGGCGCCACGTCCACGACCCACGAATGGCCGACGTAGGTCGAGAGCTCGCGCCGCTCGTCCGGGGGAACCTCGCCGTAGGCGCGAAGGCGTCCGGAGGGCTCGACCCAGAAGATCCGGACGCGTTGCTCCAGACGATTGTGAAACTCGATCGACGTGCGATCCCCCCCGGCGCGGCTGCGCTCCCATCGCCGCAAGGGCTTCAGGCTTCGAGGGCCCGTCTCGCCATCCAAGCCGAGCGCCTTCGGATCCGTGGCACGTTCGAGTTCGCCGGTCTCGGCGTTCGCGAGCACGAAGCCCGCATCGGGACCGGTCCGCTCGCGCCACCAGAGCCCACGGCCCGACGGTAGCCACCTCAGAGCGGGCCGGAAGGGCCGCAGCTTGTCGCGATAGAGCCTCTGCAGGGACTCGGCGCGCTGGTAGTCCGCACGGGTCCCCTGGGCGAAACCAGGCGCCGCGAGGCCAACGATGAAGATCGCGAGAACTGCCGTCCGAGTCGGGCGACAGGCCCTGGCGAGAGCAAACGGGGGATTCGAGTCGTGCACGACGGTGATTATGTCGCTTCGACGCCTCGTGGCTGCTCACGGCTAGAGCCGCAATCGGCAGCGGCGCAAGGCCGCGATTGACGCACCCTTCGGCCTGGCCGATCATGCTTCGCCCGAATTCCCAGGCAGCGGCAAGTTGTCCCGCCCTCGGAACCCCGGCTACCGAGCCCAGAGAGATTCGAACCGCATGGCCATTCCGATTCGCAACGTCGCGATCATCGCCCACGTCGATCACGGCAAGACGACCCTCGTCGACGGGCTGCTGCGCACCTGCGGTGCCTTCCGCGAGAACGAGGCGGTCGAGGAGCGCGTGATGGACTCGGGCGACCTCGAGCGCGAGCGCGGCATCACGATCCAGAGCAAGAGCACGTCGGTCGAGTACCGCGGCGTGCGCATCCAGCTCGTCGACACGCCCGGACACGCCGACTTCGGCGGCGAGGTCGAGCGCGTCTTGTCGATGGCCGATGGCGTGATCCTTCTCGTCGACGCGTTCGAGGGGCCCATGCCGCAGACGCGCTTCGTGCTCACGAAGGCGTTCGAGCACGGCCTGACGCCCGTGATCGTGATCAACAAGGTCGATCGCCCGGAAGCACGACCGAAGGAAGTCGTCAACGAAGTCTTCGATCTCCTGATCGATCTCGGCGCCGACGAAGACGTCATCGAGTGTCCGGTGCTCTACGCATCGGGGCGCGACGGCTGGGCTTCGCGCGACCCGGCAGTCAAGGGCACGGACATGGTGCCGATCTTCGACGAGATCCTCGCGCACGTACCCGAGCCGACCGATGACCCCAACGGGCCGCTGCAGTTTCGCGTTTCGTCGATCGACCACAGTGACTACGTCGGACGCATCGTGATCGGGCGCGTGCATCGCGGCACGCTCCGCAAGACGCGCGTGATGCACGTCGATCGCGATGGCAAGCGCCAAGAAGTGCAGGTCCGTGGCGTGTTCCGCTACGTCGGAATCACGCGCGAAGAGTGCGACAGCGTCGGCGCGGGCGACATCGCTGCGATCTACGGCATCGAGAACCTCGGCATCGGCGATTCGCTGACCGACCTGGAAGTCGTCGAGCCGCTCGAACCGATCGCGATCGATGAACCGACGATCTCGATGGTCTTCCGTGTCAACAACTCGCCGTTCGCGGGTCGCGAAGGCAAGTTCGTGACGTCGCGTCAGCTGAAGGAGCGCTTCGAGCGCGAACTCCGCACCAACGTGGCTCTCCGCGTCGCCCCCACCGACAGCCCCGACGCGTTCCACGTCTCGGGACGCGGCCTCATGCACCTCGGTATCCTCGCCGAGAACATGCGGCGCGAAGGCTTCGAATTCGCGGTGTCGCCTCCGGTCGTCCTCACGAAAGAAGTCGACGGCAAGAAGCATGAACCGATCGAACAACTCGTCATCGACGCGCCGGACGATTGCGTCGGCAAGATCATCGAGTTCCTCGGACAGCGAAAAGCCGAGCTGCAGTCGATGTCGAGCAAGGGCGAGTTCCGTCACCTCGAGTTCGAGATCCCTTCGCGCGGGTTGATCGGTTCGCGAACGCGAATCCTCAACCTGAGTCAGGGTCGCGCGATCATGCATCATAGTTTCTTGCGGTTCGGCCCCGATCGAGGCGAGCTGGCGGGCCGCATCGCCGGCGTGATGATCGCGAGTTCGATGGGTGCGGTGACGGGATACGCGATCGATCTCCTCAAGGATCGCGGGACGTTCTTCGTGCTGCCGCAGACCGAAGTCTACGAAGGCATGATCGTCGGTGAGCACTGCAAGGAGAACGACATCATCGTGAACATCGGACGTGAGAAGAAGCTCACGAACATCCGGAGTTCGACGAAAGAAGCGTTCACCAAGCTCACGCCGCCGCGCCTGCTCTCGCTCGAAGAAGCACTCGAGTACATCTCGGACGACGAACTCGTCGAAATCACGCCGACGAGCATCCGGTTGCGCAAGGCCTTCCTCAAGGAGAAGGACCGGAAGCGCTCCGAACAGCGTGCGTGACGCGCTTTGCTGTTTCGCGTCTCGATCGTCACCCTCGCACTCGCGCTCCTCGGCGGACTGCTCGCGTTCTTGTACGGAACGCCCATCGAGGTTCTGTCCGATGTCATCCCCGACGACAGCTTCTTCTTCTTGCGCATCGGGCAGTTCCTGAGCGCGGGCGAAGGCTTCAGCTTCGACGGATACACCACGACGTACGGGTTCCAACCGCTGTGGCAGCTCATCTGTGCCGCGTGCGCGTTCGCGTGTGACAACGATCCGGAGCGGCTCTTCTACGTCGTTCTGACGATCTGCGCGGCACTCCACGCCGCCACGGGTGTCCTGCTCTCGTTGTTCGCGCGTCGAGTCTTCGGCGTGGCGGCAGGCGTCGCGGCCTTCTGTCTCTGGTCGTTGCCCCTGCCCCTGCTCGTCTGGTCCTGCGGGCTCAAAGAAAACGTCCTCTTCGCATTCCTGCTGGTGCTCGCGTTGTCACAGCTCGAGCGACTCGCACGAGCAGATGTCGTGACGTTCCGGCGCCTTGCGTGGTTCGGCATCACGCTCGGACTCATGTGCTTCGCACGCGTCAATGGAGCGATCCCAGCCGGCGTCTTCCTGTTCGCGCTGTTCACTCTGCCCCGGCGCGGCGGCTTCGCGCGCCTACGCGCACTCGCAGTGGCAACGGCTTGGATGCTGCTCGTCGGCGGGCCTTGGTACTTGTTCGCCAAACTGTGGTTCGGCAGCGCACTCCCGACGAGTGGCGTCTCCAAATTCGTCGTGTCGAAGGCGCACGTCGAGGGAGTCTGGAAACAAGAGTGGCTGTCGAGCGGACACGTACTGCGCGCGGCGCAAGAAGTTCCGACTCAGCTCTACGAAACCGCGAATCACGCGTACGGCGCACTCTTCCCATCGCTCGCCGCCTTGGCGGTGTTCGGCTTCGCCGGTGCACTCGTGACCGCACGTCGGCGCTTCGACATCGAGGCGCGCGAACCCAAGAGAATCAGCATCGCGACGGTTTGGTCGATCGGAGCGTTGTGTGTCAGCGCGCTGCTCGCCTGTCTCGCCAACGTCATGTTCCTCGCGCCATACCTCGCCTATGCACGCTGGTACACGGTGCCGGAGTACGTCGCCTGCGTGCTGCTCCTGGCAGCCGGCGTCCAGGGAGCGAGGCGCATGTCCCGAGCAACACCACGCCTGACGGCCGCGTTGATTCTCGTCGCGCTCTTGCTGCCGTTCGCTTGGACGCCACTTCCGCGGCTGCAGTCACCGCTGCCGCAGGACTTCTACACGCGGGCACCGCGAGCCAACCAGCAGTTGATCGAAGCCGGGTTGTGGGCGGCGGATCACGTGCCCGAAGACATGCGCATCGGTATCTGGGATCCTGGCATCGTCTCGTACTTCAGTCAGAAACGACTCACGAGCCTCGACCCCTTGATGAACTCGCTCGAATACCAGAAGAGCGAGATCGCCGACCAGGTCGGCTACTGCCGCAAGAACGACATCAGCCACGTCTTCGGGAGCACGATTCGTTGGCCGAACGGCGATCTGGGCTTCACCTATCTCATGCCGGGGACGAACGATGTTCTCTGGCAGCCGTGGCCCGAACAGACGCTGCAGTGGAACAAGACCGACCCATGGTGGACGATCTGTCGATTGCGTGGCATTCCTGCCAAGTTCGAGTTCGACGACTCGGACTTCGCGTTCGGGCGCTATTTGCCGAGTGACCCTTCCCATGGCCGACGCGCACCGGCCCTAGCCGAGAAGCTCGCCGAGGTACGCGCCGGTCACGTGCTCGCTGCAGACGTCTTGCGTATCGCGATCGACGATGCAACGGAGCGCGAGGGCTCACTCCTCGTCGAAGGGCGTGAGCTTCCTCTGCGATTCGACGAGCACGGTTGGTGTCGTCTCGATGTGCGCGCATATCGCGGGCAGCGGGTTCGACTCGTGATCGAAGACG
This sequence comes from Planctomycetota bacterium, assembly GCA_020426005.1. GTDB lineage: Bacteria > Planctomycetota > UBA1135 > UBA1135 > JACKHW01. The sequence continues at coordinate 17,207 of JAGQQW010000022.1, forward strand.
GCGTTGTCGCCAGGGTCCGGGACCTTCAACTCGTGAACTACGACTTCCGGCACGCGAATCCGCGCTGAAGGGTCAGCGTCCACGTTCGAGTGCCTCGAGCCGTTCGCGATAGCGCGCGTCGCTCGGATCGAGTTCGATCGCTTCGCGGAGCTCTTGCTTTGCTTGATCGATCTCTCCTCGCGCCGCGAGTCCGGTCGCGAGACTCGCGTGCAGCATCGCGCGCTCTCGCACCTGTGCTACCGCCGCCCGTTCGAGACCTTCGCGTAGGACCCTTTCCGCACGCTCTTCGTCGCCGGCAGCACGAACGAGCGCCGCGAGATTGAGCCAGGCAGCAGCAAAGGCCGGTTCGATACGGCACGCATTCTCGAGAGCTTCGATCGCCGCACCGCGATCCCCTTCCGCGAGATAGGCCTCGCTCGCGAGTCGCTGGAGGTTCGCACTCTCGGGACGCACCTGCACATCGTGCTTCGCGATCGTCGCGGTCGTCTCGAACCAGATCGATCGCCGGAACGAGTAGGTGCCGGCATGGAGGAGCCACATGCAGAGCGGGATCCACAGCGAAAGGCCGAGGTTCTTGCCCCGCTCGAGCCACGAGACGAGTCCGGCAACCGCAATCGGCAATGCGAAACTCGGGGCGAAGAGCAGACGCTCCCCGAAGATCGTTCCGATCGGGAAGAGCAGATTGGACGTTGGCAGCACGAAACACGCATGCACGGCCAGCGCAACGAGGAAGAGTGGATGCCTGCGCGCACACCGTATCGCAGCCGCACAAGCCAGAGCGTACGACGCAATCGTCACGAGCGTCCACGGCGAGCCGAAGCCCGGCGCCATCGAAAAGACGGCGTGCCCATGGTCCACTGCGAGTCGAATCGGAAAGAGGATCTTCCAAAGACCGAAACCAACGATGCGTATCGCTACCGCAATTCGGTCGCTAGCGGTCAAGGCGACGAGCGGATTGGCGAACTCGTTGGTCGCGGGAACTTCGGCGGGCAGGCCATCGATCATGCGCGCACGCAACCACCAGAACAGACCGAACGCGACGAGGACCGAGCTGATCGCCAAGATCCGCTGCGTACGATCACCTCGCCACAACGCGAGACCGAAGACGAGCGGCACCCACGCGGCGGCGCTTTCCTTGGAACAGAATGCTGCGAAGAAGAACGTCGTCGCAACGAGACCGATACACGATGCAGCGAGCGCTCTTGACGTGCGTTCGGAGCGACCGAGGATGCCGAGCACCAGCACCGCCTGCAGGCCGAAACCGAATGCGAACAACTCGGCACGACCGGTGAGCGTCGCTACGGCTTCCGCGTGCAACGTATGCACGGCGAAGGTCAGCCCTCCGATCCATGCAGCGCGAATCGACCCCGACAACCGTGCGAGAGCGATCGCGACCAGAGCACAAACCCATCCGTAGACGAGGATGTTGACGGCGTGCTGCGCTCCAGCCGGATGCGATGACGACGCACCGAAGAGCACATGGGTCCAGCCGTAGCTGAGCTTGGTGACAGGACGAAAGAGCGTGTCTGCCGGGTAGTAGCCGTACCACCAATGCGTGCTGAAGTAGTCGCCGATCGAACCGAGCGTACCGACGAGTGGGCGGACGTTTCCTGCGTCGTCGACCGGACTCACGACGAACGCGTCGTCGATCGCATACCCACCGAAGAGCGATGGCGAGAACACCACCATGCCGACCAACGCGCACGCGAGCGCACACCACAGGAGTTGCCGTCGCGACGCCACTCCAGATTCACCCGTGCTCGACATGCACGGGATGATGCAGCGTCAAGTGTCAGCGCGAAAGCACCGAACGGCTACGATCCACTGCAGCGCCCTCACGAAGGACTCCATGGTTCTTTCGCCCCGAAGTGTCGGCGACGAACGGACCGTAGGCTTCGTCGAAATGCAGCAACGCGAGCGTCGCGTCGTCTGGCTCGAAACGCCGCGAAGGCTCGAAGGACTGTCCGTCGTACCGCGCGACCGAAGACACGCGCACCTCGTCGATCGAACCAACGACGCCACTGTTCGGACCTCGCTTTCCAGTATCGCCACCGATGACGAACGGGAGAGCGTTCCGCGTGCGTCGCCCACTTCCTCGGGTCCGTGCGACGAGGTTCCCGTCCAGATAGACACGAACTTCGTGCCCATCGAACACTCCGGCGATGTGCTGCCAGACGGCCGTCTTCAGCAGCGTCTCACCGGTCTCGGCCGCACGGTACGCCCCATCGAGGTGCACCGCGAAGTCGATCGTTCCGTTGCTCACGAACAGCCCGAACTCCGACTGATCCGCTTGTCCGAGAAGTCCGCGCCGCCCATCGAGTTCCGTTGGCTGCACCCAGCACTCGATCGTGAACGGCCCGTCGGGAACGTCCAGGCGCGCGGAATCGAGAAGCACGCAGCTTGCATCGCCACGAACCGACAAGGAGCCCGACCGAGCTGCATCGAACGGACGATCCTCCACCACGTCGAGCGCGACACCGAGCCTTGTGCGCTTCTTGGGCAACCCAACGCGACCCGCATCGGATAGCCACTCCGTCTCGACAGAGAACTCCGGCACGTCGAACCCCTCGAACCCGAGGTCCAAGCGCGACACTGCGAACGAGACGCGTCGCTCCTTCCCCGGCTCGATCGTCGCGTGCACATGGTCCGGCCCGAAACTCCATTGCTGTCCGACCTGCAGCGGCGTCACGCTGATTTCGACAGGGAAGCTGGTCGGATTCGCCACGATCATCGATGCGACACCGAGCGCAGAGCCATCGGTCGCGACCTCGATCGGCTCCGACACGGTGGTGATTGCTGCACCGCGCAGCATGTCGAGCTCGCGAAGACGCTCCTCGGTCAACTTCGTCGGGTCGATCACGGCGCCCACGGGGATCGTCGCGACTTGGATTCCCCCGTCACGAACCGTCACGACATCCAGGTGATGGACGAATCCGAGATCCGGAGCGTTCTCCTCCGACAAATGCCCTCCGGTAGTTGCCAGCGCGTGGTATTCGATGCCGTCCTTCTTGCCCGAATACACGATGCGATGGATGTGTCCGCCGAACACTGCAGTGACGTTGCCGGCGTTCTTCAAGATCGTGTGGACCTCGCCCCAGTTGGATCCGGGGTAACGACTCTCGATCCATCTCGGATGGTGGCAGAAAACGAACACGTGCTTCTTGTCGCGAACGGCTGCGAGTTCGGTCTTCAGCCAGGCGAGCTGCTCCGGGCTCATCTGCTGATGCCGCGCGTCCCGAATCCCTCTCGTGCCGTCCTTCGGATCGCCTTCGTCGGTGTAGAGCACGAAGAACGCGGCGTTCTTGTGCGTGAATCGATACCAGAGCGGACCGAAATGCGTCTCGTAGTCGCTCTCGTGTTCGGACTCCGGTCGCTTGGGCCCTCGCCAGTAGATGTCGTGGTTCCCCGCGACCGGAAACCAAGCGCAGCGCAAACCCGCCATGACACCGCGGAACTCTTGCATCTGCTCGAGCCAGGCATCTCGCGCGTTGTATCCCTGCACGAGGTCGCCAACGGTCATGACGAGATCCGGATCCAGCAAGTTCGTGTCACGCACGGCCTGCTCGAGCACGCGAATGCCCTCGGCGGGGCCGCCGGTTCGGTCACCGTAGATCACGAAGTGGAAGACGCCATCCTCGCGTGGCAAGGGTAGGACACGAGCATCCTTGCGGTTCGTGTGGACGTGCCGATCCACGTCCTCCTGCGCGGCGTCTTGCGTGCGTCCGATCGCGGAGAACCACGCAGTGAAGATCAGGATGGGCACGATTCGGGCAACACGAGTCCGTCGATTCATGTCCGAATCCTCCACGTGGATGTGGCCAGAATCATCAGTCGACCGTGAAGAAGACGCGAATCCACCGAAGACACGCCTCAAAACGCAGGTCGGTCGCGCCGAAAAGAGAAGGTACCAAAGAGATGGTAGCGGGGAAGAGCCCCCGTGAAGGCAGAGGAGCAGTTCGAAGACGGAAGGACCGCATGAGATCGCTATCAGCTACCGCAGTTCGAACTCGGTCCTTGCTCTCGCTCTTGGCCCTGATCCTGGCCTTGGCGGTGTCGGGCTGCTCGAAGGGTGATCGAGAACACTGGACCGTCGTCGCGAGCTTCACGAACGCGAGTGGGCCCGAAATGCTCGCGATTCGCCAAGAGCTCGAAGCAGCCGCGAATCGCGACAAACGTATCGAGCTGCGCGTAGACGACTACCACGGGATCATCGAAAGTCAGTGCAAGCAACTCGCGAGTCGTGACGACCACGGCGACGTGCTGATCGTCGTTCCGGATCGGCCGGTCGTCCTCGATCGCATCCTTCACGATCTGCACAAGCATGGGCAGCAAGTGATCGCACTGCGATACGACATCGGTCACGACGACTTCTCGGTTGCCCTGTTGCCGGACGACCTCACGATCGGTCGAGCCGCAGGGACGTGGGCAGCGAGTCACCTGGTGGACGGTGGAAACATCGTTGCCCTCAAAGGCAACATGTCCGTTCGCCGGAGTCAGGAGCGACAACGCGGTTTCTTGCAGGGACTCACACCGAAGCCGACGCGCAACTCCGCAGAACCACCCAATGCTCCGAAGCTCGTCTACGAGAGCGAAACGGATGGGACGCGCAGTGGCGCTTCCCGTGCGATGCGCGATGCCCTGGTCGCTCAGAGCAAGATCGATGTCGTCTTCGCACACAGTGACGAGATCGCATTCGGTGCCTACGAGTGCGCGGTGGCCGCCGGACGCGAGCGCGAGCTCGCGATCATCGGCGTCGGCGGTCTCGCCGACACCGGACTCGCATGGTTGTCCGACGGCATTCTCGCTGCAACGTTGACCGTTCCCCACGGCGGCGAAGAAGCGATCAACTACGCCATGCGGATGTTGTCCGGGGAACGCTTCGATGCCGCGCGCGTGAGGCTCCCGAGTCGGCTGTACACGTTCGACAGCGTCCAGACCGGCGGAACGCCGATACGCTGACGTCACTCGCCTTGCAGACGGTGTTCGCGCGTGTGTGCGACGGCATCGATCACGGTCTTGATGATGACCAGGATCGCGACGAGCGCGAGAGGCGCGCCAAGCAGGGCGATCGCGAATCCTCCGAGGACGATCGTCACGTGCATCACGATGATGCGCTTGTAAGGAGACGCGAAAACACGCGAAGCGTCGACATCGTGCCGTTCGCCACCGATCCACCAGTGCACGACGAACGAAATCGCATGACTCACGAACAAACCCACGACGCCTAGCCGAACCGGCTCGAGAGTCTCGATCAGCGCGCTGAGCCCACCGAGCGGCCCACCATGCATGCTCGAAAGTGACGTCCCCATGCTGAAGAACGCCGTCAGGAACATCGCGTGCACGAACATGAAGCCGCCGAAGTGCACACAGAAGAAGGCAGACAAGAAGAGCCGGCGGACGACTGCGAACCCGTCTCTGGACTGCCGGATCGATGGCGTGCTCTCGCCATCCCCGTCGATCTGCTGCTCGTCCATCGCGCTGGCGGTGAGGATCTTCAGGATCGTGAAGACCCCGATGATCGCACTCTCGGCCCAGTAGAGGACGAGCACCTGTCGCACTTCGATCTTGTCGAGCAAGACCGCGATCAACACGCCGAGGTTGGCTGCGATCAACGTGATCAGGGAGATCGTGCGGCGCGCTCTCGTGTCGAAGAACATAGCGCAGTGCAGGATGAACATGCGCCTCGTCGAACGCCAGGATCGACTCCGGCTCGGTCGCTTCGTACGCTGACGCGGTGATCGACATCGGAGTCAACCTCACGAGTTCCAAGTTCGACGGCGACCGTGCTGCGGTCGTCGACCGCGCCCGACGCTCGGGTGTCGAAGCGCTCGTGATCACGGGCACGAACGTGCGATCGAGTGTCGACGCCGCCGCGCTCTCCGAGGAGTTCGACGCGTATTCGACTGCCGGCGTTCATCCTCATGATGCGAAGGACTGGGACGAAGGCACCCTGGATCGCCTCGAGGCCTTGTCTCATCACGAGCGCGTCGTTGCGATCGGAGAATGCGGCCTGGATTTCGACCGCAACTACTCACCTCCCGCTGCGCAGCGTGACGCGTTCGAGCGACAGCTGACGCTTGCTCGCGATCTACGGATGCCGCTCTTCTTGCACGAACGCAGTGCCCACGACGCGATGATCGAGATTCTCGAACCGATCCGAGACAGCTTGCGAGAAGTCGTCGTTCACTGCTTCACGGGGTCGCGACCGCAGCTCGCCCGGTATTTGGACCTCGACCTGCACATCGGGATCACGGGCTGGATCTGCGACGAACGACGCGGCTCGGAGCTGTACGAGATCGTGGCGGACATCCCCTACGAACGCCTGATGCTCGAAACGGACGCGCCGTGGCTCCTACCACGAACTCTGCGACCGAGGCCGAAGAACGGGCGAAACGAACCGGCGTTCTTGCCCGAGATCGTTCGAACGGTTGCTCGAGCGCGCGGAGAGACCGAGGAGGTCATTGCGCGGGTGACGACGGCGACGGCGCGTCGGTTCTTCGGTCTCGATCCGTGCCAGGTCCCGTCACGCGGCGACGCCGAATCGGGATCGTGATGAGAGCGAGACCGACCAAGATCGCGACCCCGGCAACCATGGTCCAGGCGGTCATCCGTTCGCCCAGGAAGACCGCGCCCGCAGCCGCCGCGATCACGGGCTGCAAGAAGATGTAACTGGCGACCGTCGACGCTCGAACTCGAGCGAGTGCGAAGAGGTTGAAGAGGTACGCGATAATCGTCGGAAACGCGAGGATCGCCGCCAAAGCGATCCATGCGCCGCTGTCCGCATGGCGCGGCATCCATGTCTCGCGATTCGCGAACAACGGCACGGTCCACGCACTCGAGACGAACACCCACGCGACGACGATCAGCGATGGCGTCGTTCGCAGGACGGGCTTCATCGCGACCAGATAGATCGAATAGAGGACGACGTTGCAGAACATCAACGCATCGCCGCGCACCGTGTCCCGTCCGAAGTCGAACCCTTCCCCGAAGAACAGCAAGAACGTCCCCGAGAACGCGGCCACGATTCCGATCGCCCGGCGGAGGACGAGAGTCTCTTGTCGAACCAAGATCGCGATGCACGTCGTCACGACCGGAATCGAAGCCATCAAGATGCCGGCATGCGTGGATGTGGAAAGGCGCAGCCCTTCGAGGAAGAACAGCTGATTGAGCACGATCCCGAGCAACGCACACACTTGAATCCTCAGGAGCACTCGCGGTGGCAAGAGCACCCGACGCCCGTGAATCGCGAGGGCGATGACCCCGAAGAACACCGCAGCGACGACGAGCCGCCAACCGACGATGACACGCGGCGAGAACGCGACGAAGGCCTCCTTGCCGATCCAAGGAAACAACCCGAAGCAGAATTGCACGATGACGAGGGCGATATGGCCCCACGCGGGCGCCGGCGCGCCAGAAGTCTCACGCGGCAACGATTTCACTCAGGCCCCCGCCTCGCGTGTGTCGAATAGACCAGCAGTCGAAAGCCGTCTACGCACCCTCCGAATTCGCATCTTCATCATGTCCATTCCCGTTTCACAACTCGCGCTCTGTGTCCTCGCACTCTCGGCTCTCGGAGCTCAGCGCGCTCCGCAGATCGACACGACCACTCCGAATCAGGACACGATGGAGCGGATCGTAGCCGCGCGCGAGACGGGCCCCGAGCACCTTCGTCTGATGGACTGTCTAGGGAGCTGGGAAGTCGAGCGCCGCGAGTGGCGCGTGGCGGGCCAACCCGAACCCGCGATCACCAAGGCCATCGTTCACAACACGTCGATCCTCGGTGGCCGCTACCTGCGAATGGCGATGACCTGGAGGGTCGGCTCCGAACTTCGCGAAAGCGTCTCTTTCGTCGGCTTCGACAAGCGAAAGGGGAACTACGACCTCATCACGCTCGACTCTGCAACGACCTGGCCAACGCGATCCACCGGGACTTGGGTGCAAACGAAGAACAACATCGTGTTCGACTCCGAGCAGAACGACCCGCTCACGAATCAGACGACTCAGTTGTCGACGATCTTGGCCTTCACGAAAGGCTCGTGGCAGGTGTCGGTGAACAAAATAGTCCACGTGCCCGGTGTCGACGAACCGACTCGATTCAAGGCACTCGAAATCGTGTCGACCAAGAAGACGGCCGCGGTCGTCGGGCGCTGATCACCCGTGGATCGCAGCTGGTAGCGCGCGCTTCACTGGAATCGAATCGACACGGTCGCGCCGGCTTCGACGACGGGCCCCGGAATGAGCACCGGTAGAACGCGCATGTCGAGTCCCCGAAGTTCGTTCGGCAGCTTCGGAACCTGCTCGAGGTGCAACACCGGACGCGCGACTCCGAACGCGTCCGTGACCCCCACGAAGCCGGCGAAGATCGGCGACGTCACGAACTGGAACGCGAAATCGGTGAACGCATCGCGCGTGAACCAGAAGCCGCGACCGCCGGGGATCGGTGAGTAGGACGGCTCGGAGAGCGACAGCAAGATCAGATACGGCAGGCCTCCACGTGCGTTCGACGTTTGCAAGAACATCTCTGCCGGTAGCGGCTTGTCGATTTCCATGTCGAAGATGCCGGTCCCGAGATCGACGCGCGGCATTGCGCGGATCGGCAGTTCGAGACACGTCTTGCGGAAGACCGGAAAATCGATGTCGAACGCGAACGCCGAAAACGATGGCTGAAGTCGGAATCGATCCGTGTCCCCTGGCCGTTGGAATACTTGGTTGGAGATCTCGAGCACGAGTTGAGCTCCAGCAGCAACGACGGCCGTCGAACAGCCAAAAGCGATTCGATAGTCGGCCGTGGCGAGCGACGCATTCTGGAAGGCACGCCCTCCGGTCGCGATGAGTTGCCGCGAACCGTTCGGTAGTTGCGCGAACAGACGAATGCCAACTTGGAAATCAGCGTGTGTCGGAGTCAATGGCAACGTGACCGTGCCGTCCCCCGCAAGCTCGAGATCGACGGCAAGTGGAGCGCCGACGAACTCCAACTTGTCGACCGGCAAGGCAGTCGCGACCGTCGCGAGCTTCGTACGGTCTCGTGCGAAGTCTCGCCAGTCGTAACTTCCATTGACGACGTTCGTGATCCGACGACGGCCCACGAACACGTCCTCGTTGGCCGTTCGCAACTTCAACGCCGCGTCGAGGTCGAGCCGCAGCACCTCGGTATCCTTGGCCGGATACTCCGAATCCTCGCGCAGGCGCCAGATGCTCTGCACCAACGAGTACTGCACCGGGTCGCCGGGAATCGCCGCCGTGATGACCGGCGGACCGCCATCGGGCCCGACGTGACGACGCTGGAGATAGGTCTCGAACCACCGCATCGCCATGCGTTGGCGCAAGATGAACTGATACGTGTTGAGCGGCGTGCTGTGGAAACCCGTCGAAACGAGGAGACGCCTCGGGGTCGTTGGAGGCAACGTGCCGAGGGCCGCGATCGCACGATCCGGCGTCAAGAACTCATCGAGCCAGCTCATGACACTGAGCACTGGAACGGTCGAAGTCGCGAGTTCTTGAACGAAGTCACGCCCCGGATCGGCGCGTAACCAATTCCTCAACCCGGCAGGATCGTCGCGATCGAAATACCCTTCGACCGTTTGCCGCCAGGTGGCATCGAACCGAATGATCTCTTCCTTCGGGTCCGCGAGCCAGGAGCCGAGGAGTTCATGGAACGAGGTGCCGTCCGGAACGAGGACGTCGATCGTCTGTGGCGCCATGATGCGCGGCACGACGGCGCTGATCGTCGGGAAGGCGCGCGTGCGGCGCGGGTTGTTCGGCAAGAGCTTGCCCGAGTAGGCCGCCGCGGCCCACGCGTGGATGCCACCCTGACTGTCCCCGACGACGCCGATACGACTCTTGTCGACAGTGTCGGGCCAGCGCTCGGAAGCCCATTCGATGATCTCGGCGAGATCGATCCACTCATCGAGCGTCCAGAGTCTCGAACCGCGGCCGGGATTGAGCGCTTTGGTCGACGCTTGTCCACGGACGTCGTACGTGACGACCAGGTAGCCCTCGTCCGCCATCGCGTCGGCTTCGGGAGCGAACGATACGTGGGAAGATCCGAGCCCCGGCACGAGCACGATGAGCGGCCACCCCGAAAGCGGCGGCGGATCGCCCGGGTACGAGACCCTCGCGGTCGTGCGGAAGTTGTCGCTGTAGACGATGGCCTGATCGGCCTCGACGACCACGTGCCCGGCTTGCACGTGTTGCGCGAGCACGGACCGCGCAAGGACGGTGCATGTGCTAGCCAACACTACGAGGGTCGAGGAGCGGAGCATCCCGTGCGCGATGGTGCGACGCCACATGGCAAAGCACATTCGAGAGTTCAACGCCACCGCAACCGCGCAGTCATTCCACCCTGGAACCCACGCGTGAACGTGAAGAACGTCGGCGCAATCGTGATGTTGCCGCCAACGAGACTCAATGGGATCGTTCCGTTGAGGAGCCCAAGGTTCAGCGTGCACGTGGCTTCGCCGTTGGCGTCGAGCACGCCCGCGAAGTTCGCGCACATCGGCAAGTTGATCGCGGACACGAACGCGAACGTGCCATCGTCCGGAGTGAACCAGAGTTCGGATCCATCCGGAAACACCTTCGCCGGCCCTTCACCGCTGAACCCGAGAAGGATCACGTAGAGCGCATCCTTCCACTCGCTCGAACTCCGGATCGTGAACGTCTTCGCTTGTGGACTCGTGACCGAAATGGTCGTTTCCGCGGACTCGAGATTCGGCGGCACCATCGGAAGCGTCGCGAGTTCGACCCACGACAGCTGGCTCGCATTGTGCTTCACGTGCGCGGTATAGCTCGCGAAGCATGGAATCCTCCGGAACACGGCGCCGACAGTGCGGTCGGGAGTCTGCACGTCGTAGTTGCCGATCTCGATCCGGAGTTTCTGGCCCTTCTTGACGAGCGTCGCCACCGGCGACAACTCGAAGTCGACGCGTTGACTCGACGGCACCGTGACGAACTCCACAGCAACGCCACCGCTCGCGAGCACGCGTTCGGTCGTGCCATCCACGACGATGAGGCGAGCGCCGAGCAACACGTCCTTGCTCGCGCCTTCGACGAAGAGCGAGAACTTCGGGATGCACGCGTACTCGACATCCGCCGCGAAGGCATCCGTCGTGAAGGACAACGTCGAACGCGGAATCTGGAGCTCGACCTTCGCGAGTTCACCCTTGTCCGCGACGAACTCCGCGGGCCCGTAGTTGGCGGCGACGGTGTTCTGCACCGTCGAGTCCCCCTCGGTCGCGCCTGGCTGACTCGGCGTCAGACTGTTGAGCTCTCGGAGATAGAGCCGCTCGTTCGTGGCGCTCGTCGGCGGCCAATCGGAGTACGCGCGATGACGCCAGAGTGAGATCGGCGATGCGTAGTCCGCATCGCTCGACGGCATCTGCGCGATCTCGTAGCCCGGACCGAGTTCGACCGGCTCGATCGAACCCTTGAGCCAACGCTTCATCCAGGCCTCGGTCAGGAAGATCTGCCGCGCGACCTGATTGGTGTTGAGCGGCATGCCGTGCGGCCCGGTCGTCAGATAGCAGCGGTGAGGCGTCGTCGTCGGCAACTTGTCGAGGAGTGCGATCACCCCGCGAGGATCACTCCACGTGTCCTGCCAACCCGCGAATGCGAGGATCGGCACCGTCGTTTGCTCGAGCAACGACACGAAATCGACACCGGGAATCGATCGAAGATATGCGGCCAGTGTCGCCCCGTCGTTCTGGTCGATCGCACTCGTGATCTGCGCACGGAACGTCGGATCGAGGTCGACGGTCGGATTGGGGTTCTGGTAGCCGAAGCCCGCGAGGTAGTAGAGGAACGCGTTGCCTTCCGGAACGAACGCGTCGACGACATGCGGATCGAAGTACCGCGGCACGACGCAGTCGATCTCCGGGAAGGCCTTCGTGCGACGCGTATTCGTCGGAAGCGCCTTTCCCGACCACGCTGCGGCTGCCCAAGCATGGACCGCACCTTGGCTATCGCCGAACACTCCCACGCGACCGAGATCGACCTGCCCCACGAATTGGCTTCCTGCCCACTCGATGATCTCCGCGAGATCGATCCACTCATCGAGTGACCAGAGTTTGCTCGGCTTCCCAGGATTGAGGGTCCTCGCGTCTCCCTGACCGCGCACGTCGTAGGTCACGACGAAGAAACCCTGACTCACGAGCGCATACGCCTCGAGGCTTCCCGTGCTACGACTCCCCGATAGCCCGTGGACCATCACGAGCAGCGGCCAACCGCACGACGGCGGTGTCGCGTCGGGATACAGCACATTCGCGAGCGTCTTGTAGCTGTCCGAATACGTGACCGGTTGATCGACCACGTATTTGGGCACGAAGCCCGTGCGCGGGGGTGTCGGATCCGTGCATTGCGCACGTCCGTGCACACTGCTGGAGAGCAGTGCGAGGACGAGACTCGCAATGCAGACGAGAGTCTGGTTCTTGAGCATTCTGGGGCAGCCGAGGCAGTGCGGAGAGTCGTTCTTTATAACAGGCCGCGGCAGATCCTTGCGTAGCCCCCCACAAGTCGACGCCGCCTGCGAGCGGGCCAACTCCGGAGGCGCGACGACCAACCCGCGGCGTCATGGCACATCGCCCGCCATAGTCGATCCAGCGCATTTTCGACCGATGCCTCGCGCGCGGCCCCCGGACTCGCCCTCCGCCAGGGCTCAAGACGAGCCAGCGCGAACTCCGATCGCCTCTCCATGGCCCCGAAGTTCCCGCGGTCGCCCGGATCGCCGAGCCACCCTCCGACCACGCGCACCAAGACCGTCGCATTCGATTCGGGACACCTGACCGAGCGTGGAACGGATGTCGCGCTCTTCGACTACGCGGATCTCAACGAAACGCTCCTCGGCAACCATTCGATCATCTGCTGCCCGGCAGGAGCCGCAATGAACTGCCTCGAGCGATTCCGCGAACGCTTCGACGTCGTGCTGTATCGATCGATCGCCACCCTCGAACGCGCACTCGCGGGCGTTGACTTCTACTACCGCATGGTTGCAGGTCGCCCGGATCCCGCGTGGCCGCTACCGAACGTCGTGGGCCTCGAGACGGCGGTGCACACGGTGTTCACTGCCGACGTGCCCTACGGCGACCGCTACGCTGCCATCTCCGGCTTCGTGGCCGAGCGCCACGCCGATGGATCCGAGCCGCCACCGGTCGTTCCGTACGTCGTGCGTTTGCCGGCCCCAGCCGAGATCGACGTTCGCGATGCGCTCGGCATCCCGCGCGATGCGACGGTGCTCGGGCGTCATGGCGGGTACGAAACGTTCGACCTTCCGTTCGCGCAAGACGCGGTGCGTCACGCCGTGCGCACGCGAGAGGACCTTTGGTTCGTCTTCGTCAACACGATGCCGTTCGATGATCATCCGCGCGTCGTGTTCCTGAACGCGATCGTCGACCCCGGCAAGAAGGCATCGTTCATCGATGCGTGCGACGGCATGATCCACGCACGAGGGATGGGCGAGTCCTTCGGTCTCGCGTGTGCGGAGTTCGCGATACGTGGCAAACCGATCATCACTTGGTTCTGCAGTCGCGATCGATTTCACATCGATGTCCTGCGTGACAAGGGCATCTACTACACCGATCGGCAGGACCTCGACCGCATCCTCCATGCGTTTGCCGCACGCGAAGGCGACTTCGATGCTTACTCGGAGCGATTCGGTCCAGAGACGGTCATGCGCACTTTCGAGGACGTGTTCCTCACTTCGCCGAGCTCGGCCTGCACGGCTTGAGGCGTTCGCGCGCGGCGGCTACTTCCTCTCTCGCCCGTCCGCGTCCTTGCGCGCGGGATCCTCTTTGCGCACGGAGGCCTTCTCCGTCTTCTCTGGCTTCGTGGTCGCCTTCTTGACCGTGATCACGAGCGTGCACGGCGTACCGGCGGGAGGAAGCGCTTCCGTGTTCGCGAACCAGTTCTGATCGTCGCGCGCACGCTCGTGGTCGAGCGTGATGAAGTGGCTGTCCGGCTTCGCATAGTAGGTCGCGATGAAATTGCCTTCGTAGTCGGCGACGAAGACCGGAGGCTTCCCCTTTTCGATCGGCGCGACGAGCGACTCGAAGTAGATCCAGCGCGCGTTCTCGATCGGCTTCTCCGTCGCCACGTCGATGATCAGCGCCTCGACGGGCTTCTCGACGAGCTTTTCGTGTTCGTCGTGCCAGCTCACCGTCAACGCGAGTTCGGGTCCGGTTGGTGGAACGACGCGGTAGAGCGGTGCGCCGGCTTCGTACTCTTCACGAGTCGGTCGTGGCTCGATCTCGATGAAGTCCGCGTTCTTACCTGGCTCGAGGCCCAGCGCGAGGAGCGCTGCGTTGAGCGAGCTGCCGCGACAACGCAACGTCACGAGCGCTTCGTGCTTCTTGCCGTTGGGACCGATCGCAACGAACTCGAGGAAGTCACGCGTCACCGTGATCTTTCCTTCGGCGAGGATACGACGCTTGTCCGTATCGACGCGGATGCCCTCCTTGGCGAGCATCTCGGTCACGAGTTCGCGAGGGCTCTTCTTGGAAGCTTCCTGCTTCTCGTCTTGCTTCGCAGGCTTCGCCTCGCCCGCGGGCGGATCGTCCTGGCGTCGCTCCTGTGGACCGGCGCAAGCGAATCCACAGAGCAGGAGGGTCATCAGAGTCGGTCTCAGCATCGTCATACTCTCTACATCATCACAGGATTCGATTCGCGAACGCCACGTCTCCTCGCAGAGTCAGCCGCGCAGTATCGCGCAACGCTGCCGCAGCGTCCTCGTCCTTCGTGCAGCGTGACCGCAGCGCGAGGCCAAACGCCCGGATCGCAGCGCGCGGCGATGCTACGGAAGTCGGCAGCGTGTCGCGGACCACGACCTCGAAGTTGCGCTCGGTCAGTTGGAGCGATTCGAGGTCGCGCAGTGCGGGCTCGAACGCTCGTAGAGCGCGTTCCCACTCCCCCGCCTCTGCGGCGATGCGAGCTTCGAACATCCCCAGGATCGTCGCGCAGACCGTACCAGCTCGCGCGGTCTCGCGGGCTTCGGCGACGATGGTCGCCAGCTTCCCGAGTGCCACCCGGCCTCGGGCAGCGACCTGGAGGAGTCGCGCCTTGGCCTCGACCGGGAATCGCTTCCAAAGATCGTGACGCGCCGGATCGGCGAGGCATTCGTCGAAGGCTCGCTCCAGAACCGCGCGTGGTTGTCCGGTCATCCAAGCAACGATCGGTGGGATCGCCGGATAGATGGTTTCGATCCGCCCCGCGATCAGCGATGTCTCGCGTTCCTGCTCGAGGAGGTCGCTGAGGCCGCGCTGCACCGGTGCGGCGCAGATCCGGAACGCGAGCAGTGCTCCTCGACGACCGGCATCGTTCGGCAACGCGCCGAGCAGCTCGAGCAACAGCCCTTCGTCGTCCTCGTTTCCCTGCAAGACCCATCGATCGAGACATGCCTCGAGGACATCGAGGTGACCGCGTCGCACGAGCAGTGCGCGAGCCGCAGTGATCAGCTCGGGATCCGATTCGTGTCGCACGAACTCCCGAAGGCGTGCGTCGAGGCACGCCGGGCCTTCGCCACCGAACTCACGCGACCTCAGAGCGAACCACTCGAAGACCTCGGACAACTTGAACGGGTCCCCGTCCGAGGTTCGCGCCAAGACGCCGAAGAGGTGATCGAAATCACGCTCGTTCAGGACACGCGCGAACGCGCTCCGCAACCTTCGCAGCTTCGCACCGTCCAAGGACTCGAAGCGCGCGAGCAGACGTCGTGCAGCCTCGTCATCGCCGTGGATCGCGTGCGCTACCTGCAGGCGTGCCGCGAAGCGCGTCGTGGCCAGGAGGTCGAGAGCCGCAGGCACGTAGTCGCGCTTGTTCGTTTCCAAGGACTCCACGAGGACGTCGTCGAGCTCGGCGATCGAAGAGCGAACGACGATCGAGAGCGTCGACTCGAGATCCAGCGGTTTCGGGACCGACAGGTAGGCGCGAAGCGCCGCCGCCCGAACGCTTCTCTTGGGATCGTTCGACAGTACACGGCGCAACGCGGCGGCGATCTCCGGGGTTTGTGCGTACTGCGAAAGCGCGCGGATCGCGACATAGGACGTCTCTGCCGACTCCGATTCGGCGCGGAGCATGTCGATCCAGAATGCCTGCGGCACGTCCAATCTCGACTGCGAGAACACGCGCAAGTGGACAGGATGCCTACGGACGAACGCCACCAGCCGCTTCGCGGAACTGCCTTCGGTGATCAGCGTGAGGAAGGCGAGCTTCGCGAAATCCGGACGATCGGCCTCCACCGAAGCTTCGAGCGTCCGCAGGAGGACCATCCGCCCTTCGTGCGAAGACGCGATTCGCTTTCCGAACGCCGCGAGCCAGTCGATCTTGACTTCGATGTCGACGGCGTTCTCGATTTCTCGAATTGCACGCTCCGTGCCTGGTCCCGGTATCCGTGCTTCCAAGATGCGAAGCGCATGAGCACGCGCTTCGGGAACCAGGCGATTCACACGATCGAGGGTCGAGAGAAGCGTCGCTTCGTCGGCCCGCTCGAGGGCACGCACACCGCGCACTGCGAGGTTCGTATCGTCCGACTCGATGATCGAACCGACGATCCGCGCCGCGACCGCAGGCTCCAAGAACGAGAGCAACTGCTCCGCGATTTCGGAATTCGCAGCGAGACCTCGGAGCAAAAGCGCATCGATGTCCTTTGGCCAGCCGCGGACATCACACAGGACACATGCACGCAAGCGAAGCGCGTCGTCGATGGACTCGTCCTTCGCGATGCCGATGACGAGGTCACGAGTCGACGGGGCGATCCACGCACCTTCGAGATCCTCGAGGATCCACGGCAAGGCGTCATCGCGTTCGGTCAGCCAACGATCGGCGAGTGTCGAGAACGTTCGCGGCGCGCTACGAACGGCGCGGCGCGCGAGGTCTCGATCGTCGTTCGCGGCCAGCATGCGATCCAAGTCTTTCGGCCGCAGGATGCCGAGGTCGAGGGAGAGGTCGATGGCCGCCGAACGGACATCGTGATCTTCGTCGAGTAGCGCTCCACGCACTGCTGCAACGAGCGGTGGGGACACATCCCGTGCAGGATCGGACGCACGGCGACGCACGGTGTCCATCAAGAGCCGGGCCGCGATCGCACGCACGGGAGCTACGACGTGGGACAACCCGGCGAGCCAGTCCGCGTCGTCCACCGCGCCTTGCATCGATGCGACTCTCAGCCAGAGCACTTCGCCGCGCCAGCCAGCGCCCTTGCAACGAACCTCGAAGTCGGAGAGGGCCTTCGGCGTCCACGAAACTTCGCTTTCGAGACGGCGCGCACACGCCTCTCGCGGCAGTTCATCGGTCGCCGAGGCCCAAGTTCGAAACAGATCGGAGGCAGACGCGCGTGGAGGTGCCTCGTTCTGCGCACGCGGACCGGGCGTGATGCCGAGTGCGAGGAGCGCAATGACCGCTCTTGTGAGTCCCGTCGAGAAACGCATCAGCCTTCGACCTCCAGCTCTCGCCAGACGAGCGGAAGTTCTTCGATGACATCCGTCGGCATCAGCCCCCTTCGCGAGCTGCGCAGTACGCACCGATCGGCGGCGCGTCCGTGAGCCCAGACAGCGGTTCCGACGGCTTCGAAGAGCGGTAATCCGGCAGCAACTGTCGCCACGATCATGCCTGTCAGGACATCGCCCGAGCCACCGGTCGCGAGGCCGGAGTTGCCGCTCGAGTTGACCCACGTCGTCGTTCCATCGTCGACGATGGTCTGCGGACCCTTCAGCACGACGATCGCGTTCGCCCTCGTTGCGAGCTCGCGCGCGACGAGGCCGCGACGACTCTGGACGGACGCCACGTCGGCGACACCCAGGAGACGCGCTGCCTCGCCGGGGTGCGGCGTCAGGATCGTCGGTGCAACTCGCGCACGAAGCCCATCGACGCGACCTGCCCACGCATTGAGGCCGTCGGCATCCACGACCAGGGGCTTCGGAATCGCGAGACACGCATCCCGCACGAACGCGCTCGCCTCACCGTCGGACGACATCCCTGGTCCGATCGCGACCGCGGTACTCGCCGCGATCGCATCGTCGAGTTCGTTGACGGCCTCGTTCGCGATGGCGCCCTCGAGCTCGGACAGGCCACGGGAGATGGCTTCGGGCACGGCCAAGAACACGACCGGTTGTCGCGACCGCGGCACTGCCAACTCGACGAGACCTGCCCCCGAACGCAGCGCCGCCCGTGCGGCGAGGACGATCGCCCCGCACATCCGCTCGCTCCCGCCAACGAGCAGGACTCGCCCGCAGGCCCCCTTGTGGGCATCACGGAGCGTGCGCGGATGAAAGCGATTCGGTAGTTGCGGTTCGCTCAAAGTCGCTCGTAGTCCCGATCGAAGTCCTCATCCCATCGCGAGACCGACCGGCCGACGACGAGACCTCGTGTGTTGCGCAGCGCGCCCGCCAAGAACGGCGCGAGGTCTCCATCGGTTCGCTCGAGAATTCGACACGCGGCGAGGAGCGCGCCGAGTGCCTTCTCGTAAGCCCGCTTGTTCCCGTCTTCGACCTTCATCGCGATCCCGATCGGGGGCCGCGCCCCGTAGGCGCGCACACCGATCGCGAAGACGCCTTCCGCACCGCACTTCCCGAAGATGCGCCCACCACCGGCGGACAGAAGCGCCGTGTCGAAACGCCCACGACCCGCGATGAAGTGTGGCTCCGCGATCGCGGCGCCCAGAATGCGATCGGCTCCGGCGCGCAGGCGTTCGGGTAGACGCTCCGGATTGGCGAGGTCTCGGAAGAGCCGTGCGAGCGCCGTGAGCGGGAGCGGCCAGTTCGGAGCACCACAGCCGTCGACCCCGGGAACGAGTCGAGCAGGCGAGATCTCGGTGAGTTCGGAAAGCAGATCCCGAACCTCGACTTGCACCGGGTGCTCCGGCAACAAGTAACCGTCGAGCGGGGCTCCGAGCCTGCGAGCAGACAACAAGAAGCCTGCATGCTTGCCGGAACAATTGTTGTGAATGGGCTCGCTCTCGCCGCCAGACGCGTAGAGAGCGATCCGCGCCTGGCGATCCAGTGGATCGTGCGGTCCGCATGCGAGCGCACTCCGGCCAGCGTGCGCGGCACGTAAGACGCGATCGACGCGTTCGATGTGCGATTCGTCGCCGCTATGGCTCGCGAACAGGATCGCACGGGTCGAAGCATCGAACCCGTGACTCTCGAAACCCTCCCATGCGAAGTGCGGCAAGAGTTGGAAGGGCTTGAGTGCAGACCGCGGATATACGAATCGCTCGATCGAGCCACCGGCATCGACGATCTCGTCACCTTCGTACACGACCCACGAACCACGGTGGACCGACTCGACGTACTCCCCGCGCAACACGCGGCAGAGAACCGGAGGGGCGTCGTGCGGCACGACGACATCGAACGACGCAATGTCTTCAACAGGCTCTCGGATCATCGAACCCCGCTTTCGTCGCGCTCCTTCACCCCACACGGCAAAGGTCGCGCGATCGTGGACGACGCACTATAAATCAGGCATGTCCAGCTCCGTCGAGGTCCAGCTCGTCCGTGTCGTGATCAGTGATCGGCGCCACCAGCAGACGATCCACCTCAGGGAGCGCGACGGTGAACGGCAGTTCTCGATCTTGATCGGGATCAACGAAGCCGAGGAAATCCATCGCAAGTTGCGTGGCTACAAACCCATGCGTCCGATGACGCACGACCTGGTCGTGCAACTCCTCGAAGTTTGCGGCGGCGTCATCGAGCGCATCGTCGTCTCGGACCTGCGCAACGGGACGTTCTTCGCGAGCATCGTCGTCAAGCTCCCGGACCGCCAGGAAGTCGTCGATGCTCGACCTTCCGATGCCATCGCGCTCGCGGTTCAGGTCGACGCACCGATCTTCGTCGAGACCAAGGTGTTCGAAGCGCTCGACCGCGGCGAATGAGTCGTTTGTCGACGAACGACTTGCAGCTAAGTTGACGAGTTCCCCGGTCGAGTGAGCCCAGGACCGTGAACTCGGCGAGCCGCAGAGTCGGGGTGGGCGTAGAGTCGGGGTGGGCGTAGAGTCGGGGTGGGATGGCAGAGTGGCCGAATGCGCCGGTTTTGAAAACC
>JAGQQW010000229.1 GCA_020426005.1 Planctomycetota bacterium
CTGTGACTAGCGGTCAGGCAGCTTTGATCACGAGCCGGCAGCGAGAACCTGACAAAGTAGTGCTAGCGCTCAGGGCCCGGCGGCTTCTGGAACACGCCGATCATGCTGTGACCGAACGGCATGCTCAGCTTGCGGATCACGTGACGTTCGCCGCCCATGATCCCCGCAAGGATGCCGTGGCAGAACGGTGGCATCGTGAAGGACAGGTTGGTCTTCTTGGGATCCTTCAGGCCGAAGATCTTCTGCTTGAGGTTCCCGAGGAGCACGATCGGTGCGATGACCGGGAACAGGACCGTGTTGAAGTAGCTGAGCTTGCGCGCTTCGAAGCCTGCCGCACGCAGCGGTGCTTTCAGGCGACCTTTCGTGTAGCGACGGAAGTGGTGCGCGACGACGTCGTTGTTGGACCAGAGCCACTGATACGCGGGCACGGAGAAGAATACGTACCCACCCGGGCGCAGCACGCGGCGAATCTCCGCGAGTGCGCGCGCTTCGTCGGGGATGTGCTCGATCGTGTCGAAGAGGCACACGAGATCGAACGACGCATCGGGGAAGGGCAGGGCATACGCGTTGCCGCAGACCGTCGGCCGTGTGCTCCGCTCTCGGCAGACTGCAGCGAGGTCGGGGTAGAGCTCGACACCCACCGAGTTCCCGAAGCGCACGAGTCGTCGCAAGAGACCGCCGGCTCCGCAGCCGATCTCGAGAATGTCGAGATCCCTGCGCCCGGGAAACAGGTCTTCGAGCAGCGAGAAGAAGATCGCGCGCCGACCGCGAAACCAGAAGTGCGTCTCTTCGAGTTCCTCGAACTGTTGATAGGCCTTGAGCTCCATCGCGTCAGCTCGATCGCTTCTTGCGCGCGACGACGATCATCTCGTCCTTCATGTTGACGTAGAAGCTCATCTTGTTGAGCGGCGCGAGCGGTAGCAGCGCCCACTTCATCGCGCCGTGCACGCGCACCGCGCGTTCGCGCACGAACTCGATCGACACGTGCTTGCCACCGAACTTAGGCGTGAGGTGCAGCACCTCCATGCCGACCGCATCGAGGAGTCGTTCGATCGTCTTGGGCGAGAAGTGGTAGAGGTGCTCGAGGTGCTTGTAGTGGTGCCACTTGGGCCCGAGGCGCTTCGCGAACTTGCTTTCGACGTTCTGCGTTTCGAGGATGAAGATGCCGTCGTCCTTGAGTAGCGACAGGGTCGTCTCGAGGAAGGGGATCGGCTCGGGCACGTGTTCGACGACGTCCCACATCGTGATCAGGTCGAACGACTTCTCGGCGTAGTTCGCCGTCTCGATCGGTCCGACGTGGACCTGTTCGAACCCGTAGACGTCGCGCGCGTGGCTCGCGATCGCGGGCGAGAGTTCGACGCCTTCGACCTTCCAGCCTGCGTCGTGCAGGATTTTCAGGAAGAAGCCGGCGGCGCAACCGACATCGAGTGCGTGACCCTTCTGATCGCGGAAGCGCTCGACGAGGGCGAGACGTTTCTTGAAGGTCTTGAGGTAGAGCGGTGCCTGGCTCCGATAGTCGGCGTAACCGCGTTCCTTCGGGCTCTTGGAGGACCAGTAGTCCTCGTTGTAGACCTCGGGCAGGACCTCGGGACGTAGTCGCGGCGTCACGTAGACGAGCGAGCAATCGTCGCAGCGCACGACGCGGAACGGCCCTTCGCGGAATTGCTCGGTGCTCTTGGCGCCACCGCACAGCGTGCAGTGCTCGACCGCGGAGAAGTTCGCCGGGTCGTCGAGAAGGGGACTCTTCGGTAGGTCGCTCACGATGCTCTCTCGATGCCCTTCATCGGCCCCGGATGCGCTTGCGCGTGATGATCTTGAACATGCCCCACGCCGTTTTCGCGACCTTCCAGAAGGTCTCGCTGTGCTTGGACTCGCCACCGAGGCGGGGCCAGTAGTTGATCGGGACTTCGACGCAGCGGCAGCCCTTCATCAAGGCCTCGCACATCATCTCGGGCGAGAAGCTCGGCCCGGCCGCCGTGAGTGACCCCTCGATCTTCTCGAACGTCTCACGCGTCAAGGCGCGGTAGGTGCACCCGACGTCCGTGAAGCGCGGCTCCTGGCTCAGGTACCAGCAGACCTCGAGATACTTCGCCATCGCGACGTTGCCCCAGCGCAGCATCCAACCCATGTTGGCGGCCTGTTGGACCATCTGTCGCGTGGTCCGGGTGCCGACGACGAGGCCAGCGTCCTCGAGGTAGGCGATGAGCTTGATGAGGTCGGCGCTCTTGAAGCTGCCGTCGGCCTCGGTCAGGACGATGTATTCGCCCGTCGCCGCCCGCATGCCCGCGAGGAGCGCCGAGCCATAGCCGGGCTTGCTCTCGGAGATGACACGCGCACCGTGCTCGCGTGCGATTTCTGCCGTCCGGTCCTTGCAGTTGTTGTCGACGACGAGGACCTCGTCGCAGAGCTCGTTCTGGACGAAGTCGGCGACGACGGCTCCGATCGTTTCTTCCTCGTTGTACGCCGGAACGACGACGGTGACGCTACGGCCGCGATACATGGATCAAGATCGTCGTACGGGAAGCCGGGATGTGGGATCGGAACTCGGACAAGGCCGGAACATCAGGGAAAGGGCCGAGAAGCATAGCCTCCCTCCGTACACTTGCGAGCCATGCGCCGTGTGAAGCTCAGCGGACTGTCCGAAACGCTCGTCGTCATCGTCCTGATGGCGGCGGTGGTCTGCGCGGCGTTCCCGCAGGTCGTGTTCGGAGGAGCTTCGATCCTCTCGACCGACGCGATCTTCGCGGTCGAGCCCTGGCGGAGCGAAGCGCCTCGAGCCCGGGGCGACGTGAAGCATCCGTACAACGGTGATCTCGGCGACCACGACTTCCAGTTCTTCCCGCTGCTCGTCGAGATCCAGCGCCAGATCCATGCGGGCGAAACGGCGACCTGGACGCCGCACGCGTATGCGGGAGCGCCTCTCGAGGCCAACGTCCAGCTCGCGCGCTACGACCTCTTTCATCTGCTCTTGCCGTGGTTCCAGGACCGGGACGGGACGTTCGACGTCGCTGCCGTTTCCCGTGGCCTGTCCGTGACCGGCCTGTTGCGGCTGTGGCTTTGTCTGATCTTTTCGTATGCGTGGCTGCGGCGCCTTGGCGGCGGGGCCTTCGCCGCGTTCCTTGGCGCGCTGTTCGTCGGGCTCGGACCCTACGCGTCGGTCTGGCGGCTCCATACGCCCGAGCAGGTGATGTCCTGGTGGCCCGTCGCGCTGTTCTTCCTCGATGGCCTCGTGCGCGGTGGGTCGCTGTTGTCGTTCGGCGGCTTCGCGTTCGCGCTCGTCGCGTCCCAGCTCGGCGGCTACCCGCAGACCTCGCTCTTCTTCGGCGCGTTCTGCGTCGTCTACGCCGTGGCCCGCGCGCTGCCAGGTCGCGCGAAGGCGGCGGTCCTGTCCGTGGTGATCGCGGGGCTCTTCTCGCTGATCGTTTGCGCGCCAGTCTTCGTGCCGTGGTTCGCGTACGTGAAGGAAGGGGGCTTCCGTCTCCAGCGCGAGCTCGTACCGCTCTTGCCGACGCACACGGCATTCGGCACGCAGTCGGTCCTCGGTTTCGTGCTCTTCGGCCTCGCGTCGACGGGGCTCGTGGTGTGGGCGCTCTTCGGGCGCATGGGAGCGACCCGACGCGGTGCGCTCCTCGCGGTCGGCGTCTTCCTCGCGTGGTTCGCTGGCGGGGATGGTCAGGCGCCGCTCTTGCTCTTCGGCGAGGGGCGTGGTCATCCGCTGGATGCCGACGTCCGGCCGATCGCGGGCAAGAACTTCACCGAGATGGTGCAGGACCACGTCGGGGCATGCACGTTCTTGGTGCTCGGCGCGTTCGCGCGGCCTGCACTGTTGCGGGGCCTCGCGCTCGTGCTCGCCGTCGGGTCGAGTTGGCCGTTCTTGCAGCAAGGATTGCGCCTCGCCGTGCCTTGGCTCGAACCGTCGCGCGCGGCGTGCCTCGTGCCGATCACCGTGGCCGCGGGGATGGTGCTCGCGCTGCGGCGAGCTGCGCTCGTGCCGGCCGAAGAACGCGAAGCGGCGTGGCGACGTTCGGGTGTGGTCCTCGCGGCGGCCTACGTCGCCTATGAGTCGTTGTCGGCGGTGACCTCGATCGCCCAGGACCTGATCGTCGCCGGAGCAGGGCCGCGCGGCGCGGGGCTCCTCGGCTATCACTGGCATACCGGTTCGTTCATCGTCGTGCTCCTCATCGCGGCGGCCGTCGTGGTCCCGCGGATCGGTCGTGCACGCGAGCTGCTGCGATCGATCGGGCTACCGTTCGCGGTGACCTCGATCGGCGTCGTTCTCGCGATCGCGCTCACCTGGAACTTCCAGCCGCGCATCGAACCGCGCGACATCTACCCCGTCACGCCGACGGTCGCGTTTCTCGAGAACGCGCAACGCGCGGACCCCGATGCGCGGGTCTTCGCGACCGCGGGCGATGCGTTTCGCGGCAACGCGTTGCAGACGTTCGGGATCTCCGACGTGTTCGCTCTCGACGGGATCGAGCCCGAGCACTTCCTCGAGTGGTTGCTGTACCTCGACTATCCGAAGGAGTTGCCACAACGCGGCACGTTCCGTGCTGCGCAGTTGTCGATGCTCGGCACGCAGGTCTTCGACCTCCTCGGCGCGCGCTACGTCGTCGCGACCAAGGGCGATGCACTTCCTGCGCACTTCCGCGTCGTGCACGAAGGGCCGGCCATCGTCGTCGCCGAGAACCCGAGCGCGGCGCCGCGCTGTTGGCTCACGACGACGACCTACGACCTCGATTCCGAGCCGACCAAGATCCTAGAGGCGAAGGTCACGGAACACGTCGGGGTTCACGCTACGGCACCCGCGCTCGGGACGCCGCGTATGCAGCAAGGCCGCGCCTCCGTCGTGCGGCGAGGGCCAGATCGTCTCGACATCGAGGTCGAGGCGGATGGTCACGCGTGGCTCGTCGTGCGGGACGCAGCACTTGCCGGATGGCACGCGACGAAGTGTAGAACTCTCGAAGACGACCCGAAGGAAGCGAATGGCGAGCCGATCGCGATCCATCAGGTCTTCGCCGGGTATCGAGCCGTCGAGGTCGATGCGGACACGAAGTTCGTGAGTTTTCGCTATCGTCCCGTGGGCTCTCCCAGGCTCGCGCTACTCGCGGCGCTTTCCTGCATGGTCCTCGGGTTCTCGATGTTGCTCATGATCTTCGTTCGCATGGCGGTCTGGCCGTTCGCCGCGATCCACGACGTCAAGTCGGTGTATCGCACCAAGCGAGGCCACGCATGATTGCGCGGTCGCTCCTCCTCGGATGCGCCGCGGCGACTTGCTCAGCGATGTTGCCCGCGCAGACGGTGTCGTTCGCACGCGACGTCAAGCCGATCCTGTCCGACAAGTGTTTCGTCTGCCACGGACCGGATGTATCGACGCGGGAAGCCGACCTCCGGCTCGACGGTCGTGCTTTTGCAGCCAGTGTGCTCGATGGCGACGATCCCGAACTCGTGCGCCGTATCTACGCGACCGATGCCGACGAGCGCATGCCGCCGCGAACGTCCCACACGGAGCTGACGGAGCACGAGCGCGAGGTTTTGCGCACGTGGGTTCGTGAAGGCGCGCGCTACGCCAAACACTGGTCGTTCGTGCCGCTACCGGCTTCGGTGCCGGTTCCCGAAGTCGCTGACGAAGCGTACGCGGCGACGTGGGCGCGGTCGCCGATCGATCACTTCGTGTTGCAGGCGATGCGTGAGCGCGCTCTCGAGCCGTCCAGCGAGTCCGAGCGGTGGCGATGGTTGCGCCGAGTCACGTTCGATCTGATCGGGTTGCCTCCGACGCCGGAGGAGGTGCACGCGTTCGAGACCGACGAGGATGCGGATGCGTACGAACGCGTCGTGGACCGTCTGCTCGCGAGTCCGCATTACGGTGAGCATCGGGCCGTGGCATGGCTCGACGTCGCGCGCTATGCGGATTCTTACGGTTATCAGAGCGATCTCTTGATGCCGACGTGGCCATACCGTGATCTCGTCGTGCGCGCGTTCAACGACGGGAGACCGTGGAATCGCTTCGTGCGCGATCAGATTGCCGGGGATCTCGCACCGCAGCCGACGCGCGATCAGCGACTCGCTACGGCATTCCAGCGTTTGCATCGCATGACCAACGAGGGTGGCTCGATCCCGCTCGAGATGCGTACGGAATACGTCGCGGATCGTGTGCGTACGTTCGGGACCGCGTTCCTCGGTCTGACGCTCGAGTGTGCTCGCTGCCACGATCACAAGTTCGATCCGATCTCGCAGCGCGAGTACTACGCGCTCTCGGGTTTCTTCAACTCGATCGGCGAGCACGGGCTCTACCACGATTCGTCGCGCGTACCGACGCCGTCGCTGCTGTTGCCGACCGAACAACAAGAGGTACGGCTCGCCGCACTCGAAACCGTGATGCACGAGGCACGTGCGCGGCTGCACAAGGCGAAGGCGGCCGCATCTGCGCAAGTTTCCGATACGCTCTCACCGTCCGATGCGGATCGTATTCGGAAGGCTGCGCTCCACGATGGGCTCGCGGGCTGGTATCGCATGGACGCGATCGACGCGGGCAAGCTCGCGAACGAAGTCGAAGGGCGAAAGCCGGGCGCGACCGCCGCAGGCAATCGACTCGTCGACGGCAAGCAGGGAAAGGCACTCGAGTTCTCGGGGGACGACGTCGCGTCCTTTCCCGAAGTCTGTGGTGCGCTTCGGCAGAGCGAACCGTTCACGATCGCGTTCTGGTACCGCTACGCCGGCCAGCGTGAACGCACGATCCTCTTGCACAGGACGTCCGGAACGGACGTCGGCTTCTTCGGAACCGAACTCGAGATCGATCGTGGCCGCTTGCGATTGTCGATGCAGCGCCATGCACCCGGCAACGCGATGTCGGTCGTCTCGACGGAGGATCTGCCGAAAGGCGAATGGGTGCACATCGCGATCACCAATGACGGCAGCCATGGTGCGCGTGCGCTGCGGATCTACGTCGGCGGACGACTCGCGTCGACCGTCCTGCGCGACACGCTCTTCAAGCATCCCGGTGCAGGTGGTAGCGGCTTCGACTTCGGACAACGCTTTCGGGACGTCGGTCCGACCGGCGATGCGGTCGACGAGATCCGCGCTTACGAGCGTGCCCTCGCGCCGATCGAGATCGCGGTGCTCGCAGAGACGTTCGAAGAGTTCGAGAAGGATCGCGCGGCTTGGATGCCGTGGTTTGTCGAACGAGATCCCACGGTGATGTCCGCACGCGAAGCGCTCCAACAGGCTGGGAAGGCCGTGTTCGATCACCGCACCGGCTTCCGCGAAATCTCGGTCATGCAAGAGGAGAGCGGGACGCCGGAGCCGACGCACGTGCTTGCGCGCGGTGCGTACGATGCGCCTCGCAACGAGTCCACGCTCGTGTCGCGGAACACACCTGCGTGTTTGCCGCCACTCGATGAGGACGGGTCGATGAATCGTGCGAGCCTCGCTCGGTGGCTCACGGATCCTGCGCATCCGCTCTTCGCGCGCGTCACGGTCAATCGCCTATGGCAAGAGTTCTTCGGACGCGGTCTCGTCTCCACGCCCGACGACTTCGGTAGCCAAGGCACGTGGCCGAGTCACCCGGAGTTGCTCGACTGGCTCGCACGCGACTTCGTGACGTCGGGGTACGACGTCAAACGACTCTGTCGACAGCTCGTACTGTCGTCGACGTACCGGCAGTCGAGTCGTGCGGCGACGTGGGTTTGCGAGCGGGATCCCGACAACCTCTGGCTCGCGCGCTACTCCGCACGAAGATTGACTGCCGAACAGCTGCGCGACGCGGCGCTCGCGTATTCGGGTCTGCTCGATCGCTCGATGGGCGGGCCACCGGTCTCGCCCTATCAGCCCAAAGGGCTCTGGCGCGAAAGCAACTCGATGTCGCCCGCGTATCACCAGAGTGTCGGAACCGCGTTGTATTGCCGGAGCCTCTACTCGGTTTGGAAGCGCACGGCGCCACTTCCCAACATGCTGGTCTTCGATGCAGCGCATCGCGAGTCGTGCGTCGTGAAGCGCGGCGAGACTTCGACGCCGCTGCAGGCTCTCGTGTTGCTCGGGGACGTGCAGTTCGTCGAGGCTGCGCGGGTCTTCGCGCAGCGTCTCGTCGAGGGACGTGGCGACGATGAGTTCGTGCGCGATGCCTTCGTCACGGTCGCAGCGAGGCAACCGACCGAGCGCGAACACGAACGGCTCGTGCGTTTGTTGCGTGTGCAGCACATGCGGTTCCGTGAGGACCAAGGCAGCGCGAACGAACTGCTCCGCGTCGGTGAGACGCCACCGCCCGAGGATTGTGATGCAGCGCGTGTTGCCGCTGCGACCATGGTTGCTCAAGTGCTCTTCAACATGGATGCGGGGACTTGGAAACGATGAACCGGAGAACGTTCCTGCGAAGCGTCGTCGAGACCGGAGTCGTCTCGGCAGCGTACAGGGTGTGTCCTCGTCTGCGCGCCGCCGGCGCGACCGAGCACGGCACCGGCACGCACTGGCCCGCCAAGTGCAAGCGCGTGATCTACCTCTTCCAGTCGGGAGCGCCGTCGCAGATCGATCTCTTCGACCCGAAGCCGGGACTACGCGCGTTCCACGGGAAAGAACTACCCGCGCACGTGCGCGCGGGGCAGCGTCTGACGGGGATGTCGGCCAATCAAGCCTCGCTCCCGATCGCTGCGTCGCCGTTCGAGTTTGCTCAACATGGCGAGAGCGGTGCATGGATCA
>JAGQQW010000230.1 GCA_020426005.1 Planctomycetota bacterium
CAGGTTTTGGCGCAATCGCGTGCATTTTCGCGAAACTCGGCGCGACTCGCTGCGAGCCCTTGCTATCGACGCTGCAAGGGGTTACGCTCCAAACCAGCTTCTCTGGAAGGCTTGCGTTTCTCGAACCTGGGACTCTTCAAAACCAGTGGTCGGCGACCCGAGTCGTCGACGGTGGGTTCGATTCCCATGCCTTTCCGCCACTTCTCGCACCCTGGTTGTCGGCACTTCGCGCTGGTCAGCGTGGACGGGCGTCGAACGGGCCTACGTCGATCACGTGCACGAGACCTGAGTAGTCGCCATAGACGACGGTCGTGCCGTCGGACGAAACGCAGAGTCGGTTGAGTTTGGCTTGCGTGTGGACGCGGAGCACTTCGCACCACGTCTTCGTCTCGTGCACGCGTAGCCCAGGCGCCGAAGTCAGCCCGACGCAGCGTCTCGAAGACGACGTTCGTGCCATCGGCGCGACGCAAGTGAGGACTGGATCCGAAGGCATTCCGCGAGTTGCTCGTCCGCAACGGCATTCTCAACGCCGACTACACGCCGAACGAAGCAACGGCGGATCGTATTGGATGGCGACTGAGCGAGCCTTCGACGACGCACGAACCTCGCTGACCGGTCTCGACATCAGCGCCCGAGGCGAAGTTCGAGTCCGTTCGACGTGCGCACGCCCGCTTGATTGGCGCTCGCGTCAAGGACCGCGGCTTGTTCGTACAAGCGCGCTCCAGCGAGCGCCGTCGAGTTCGGGATCGGGATGGACCAGCGGCCGGTGCCCTTCTGGTTCTGCCATGCGCCGAACCAATCGAGTCGGGTGTAGAGCTTGCAATCGGGCATACCGATTCCGCCGAGATCGATCCCTCCTCGATTTGCGGCGGTTCCCAGCCACAGCAGACCAGCGCTTTGGTTGGCCGGTATGCCGGTCACCGCGATCTCGAGCGTCTCGCCCAGGACCGGCGTTTTGGAGGCGCTGCTGGTCAGGCGGAGCATGGTCGGGTGCGTCCGGAACGGCAAGGACGCCGAGATGTCGATCGCCGGTGGCACGACGTCCCCGTTGCCGGGACTGAATCCTACGAGTGCGTTCTGCAACCAACCGAACCACGTCGGTGCGCGTCGATATCGGTACTCGACTACTCCCGAGGCGTAGAGTGCACATTGAACGTCGACAGGCCCGGTTCCTGTCGCGATGTTGTCCCACGTCACGTACGCGACACCATTCGGGGCGTCTGCGTCGTAGTGGAAGGTGCCGTTCTGTTGGTTGCCCCAATAGAAGTCGGACCACATCGGACTGAGCCTCGGGGACTCGTACACGAGCGTTTCGATCTTCGGTCGACGGTCGATGGTCGTCGTCTCCGCGTCGAGCCAGATGTAGCCCTGGGAGCAGATGCGGATCGAGGTCGTGGTTCCACCCGGGTATCGGAACGCGAATGGCAACGCGATCACATTCGTGACCGACGGTTGACTCTGTGCGAGACTGATCGACTTCGGAGGGAACCAAGCGCCCTGAGCGCGCGCGACGACGTAGCCTCCCGATGTCGGTGTCATGCGCAACGTCGTGTCTTGGAGGTCGAAGTAGTTCGACAACTCGGCGAACGACGCGAAGCGTTCGTAGCAGCCTTCTCCGAACGGTATGGCCTCTGCCTGAGAGAATCCGACGGGGTCCAAGCGGACCGCACGGAACGTGGTGCTGAATTTGGACGTCGCCGCTCCGACGATCTGCCCCTTCTCGTTGATGTCGTGGAGTGCTTCGATGTGCCAACCCGGCGTGACGAGTGCATCGAGCGCCGCACCCTCGAGGTAGCCGAGCGAGCGACTCGCGAGGAAGCCTCCCGATCGAAACGCGCTGCCTGATTGGTAGACCCATTCGCCGACGATCGTTCCCGCTTCGTTGACGCTATTCGGGTAATACTGGGTGTCGGTCGCGTTGGGCGTGCGGATGGTTTGCGTCCCCTGTCCGTGCCGGTACAGGATCAGGGCATCGTTGTTCGCGCTGCGGCCCACGACGAGCCCAGCTGCGGCGATCGCGTGCGGTTCGAACGAGAGCGCGTGGAACTGCCCATCGTAGTACTGCCACACCTGGTTGCGTTGTCCGATGCCTTGGTCGAGGTCGTTGATGGCGCGGAGAAACGCGTACGCTCCAGGAGTCAGCGAGACCATTCCACCCTGCTTCGTCCACGAGAAGGCCTCGCCGCCGGAGCTCATGGAGCCGACGACACGACCGGCATTGTTGATGCCCCACGCGATGCCGGCGGGAATCCAGGGATAGAGTCGTTCGATCTTCGTCAACGTGCCGCCGAGTTCGTACAGGTAGAAATCGTCGAACTTCGTGCCGACGAACTGATTGCGATCGTTGAGTGCGGTCGGATGGAACGGGATCGTTCGGATGGTGTTCGTCCGAGGATCGTAGATGCCGGCCGAACTCGCGATGGTGCCGACGTTGTTGATGTGGCGCGCCTCGTAACCGGGGATCTGGACGATGTCGTAGCGCTGCTGCGCGTGTGCGGCGATCGAAGTACCGAGGCAGGCAACCACGACCCGAAACAACGCGGTACGAGGGGCCTCGGGAGTGGAGAGTCGGTGGCGGACGAGCAGATTGCTGGCGAACTTCATGGACAGCAGCTCCGTGGGGCGGTGCATGGGACGTGGGAGCACCGAGGGTATCCATTCGCGTTGCGTCGATGCCAAGAGAATCGTGCCACGAGAATCGTGCCAAGAGAATCGTGGGAGCGGAGTCCACGGCTCGCCGGGGCATTTCGGCCGGAGGCCCGCGAACCGATTGCATACCGGGAGGATTTTCCGGAAAGTCTGTGACAAGCGTCCCGCCGTGTCGCCGACGCAGATGCGTTGCCGTTTCTACCCACACTTGGTGACCATCACCGAAGGTTCTCATGAGCATGACTCGATCTTTGCGATCTCTCCTTTCTGTCGTGACGCTGTCGTTCGCGTCGACGCTCACCGCCCAAGGGCTCATTCTCCAACAAAGTGAAACCGGCGATCCGGGCACCTGGTCGAGCACGCCTCCTTCGGGCTCTGCGTCATCGATCATCAGCCTCCGGCTCACCGGCATCCCGGGGGAATGGGTACGGATCGCGACGGACATGGACGCGGATCCGACCAGCAACGACCCGCAAGTCCCGACCTGGCTCCAGCCAGTCCCTCAGGTCCAGATGACGTCGCTCATCTCGAGCGCCGAGGGGACACCGGACGACCCGAACATCTTCATCGACGTCCACCCCGGGCGCTTCCTCTACAACTACTGGGTCGGCATCTACCGCTACGACGCCTTGGGCAGCATCAAGCACTCATGGAGCGTCCAGGATTTCTACGTGCCGCTTCCGCCGACCAGCGGTGCGCGCGTCTGGGATTCCGATCCGCCGATGTGGTCGTCGGGCGCAACTGGCAACGGCTTCGCGCCGGTGAGCAAGGCGTGGTGGGACTCCCTCGCGGCATCGCACTGGTTTCCTGACGAAAACCTGCCCTCCACGTCCTTCTCGCTGGATGGGTTGGCGCGCGCATCGATCTGGTGGCGTGCACAACTCAACGCGGTGCCCGAGAGCGAGTGGAACGCGTACTTCGACAGTGAACACTACGCCGCCGCGATGCAGTCCGGGCTCTACCGTCTCTGTGTCATGGCACAAGGCATGCGGCCGCAGGTTCCGCAACCGAGCATCTACGACCACATGGCCAAGCCGCTCGCGTGGGACCCCGAGTTCGTCGTGCCCAAGGTGCGTATCGTGCCGGGGCTTCGTTGGCCGCTGGTTCTTCCCGATCCGATGGACCCATACCGGTGGAATGCCACCAACGTCAAGGGCCTCAACACCGGCACGCTCGTCGCGGATCAAGAAGTCAAGTTCGAAGCCGAAGGGCTGATTTCACCGGTCGAGATCGGCTTCCCGACGACAACGGGAGTGACTTGGGTCCTCGCGCACTCCATGGTCGAGCGACTCAAGTGGTTCCAGTACGGCGTCACGACGCCGCGGAACCTCATCCCGGGTGCCGTGATCCTGCGCAACGGTTGGAGCACGTCGGTGACCTACCTCGTCGGTCAGATCACCATGGTCCAGCGATAGCCATCAGCAAAGCCCCGCGGCGCGGCGTTCACTTGCCATCGGCCTGCAGGATCTGCAGGAGCGCCGCTTCGTGTTCGGGCGCGAGCTCGGCATCCTTCGCGCGTTCGAGTGCATCGCGCGCAGCCACCGTGCTCGCCTCGACGTTTCCGGTCGCGCGCTCTTGGTAGGCGCGTAGAACCGAGAACTCGAGCCGCTCGGCGCTCGTGCGGGATCCATCGCTGCCGAAGAGAGCCTCGTACAGGTCGAGGTAGCGTGCGCTCTTGGCCCAGCGCCGATCGACTTGTGCGAACTGGGCCGCTCGGAGCAGGGTCTCCTTGTTCTTCACCGACTCGAGTGCGTTCTCGAGGTAGGAGAGCGCTTTCTCGGTGTCGGCGTCAGCGGAGAGCATGATCGCATTCGCCGCGATCGAGTATGCAGCTGCGCGTCGTCGCGGCGTTGTCGCGGTGCGCGCGAGCGTGAGCGCGTCGTTCGCGAGCGCATCGATGTCGACTGCGGCGGCGCCACCGATCGTGTACTCGAGTTCGTGAAGCCGCAGGCGAAGGGCGACGATCTGCGTGGCGTCGCGTTGCGATCGCGTGTTTGCATCGGCCGCAGCAGCTCGCAACAGCAGGCTGCCGGCCGCGTGATCTCCATGATCGATCTTCTGCTTGGCCTCGCTCATCTCGAGGAACCAGTTCTTCGGCCACCGTTTGCGAGCCCACGCCAAGAGGTCGCTCAGTTCGTCGTGTCGACGCATGGCCTCGTAAGCCGCTGCGACGATGCTCGCCTGGATCTCGTTCCACGTGTCGCGGGGATACTCGTGCACGAGGGCGTTCAAGGCGGCTTCGATCCGATGGGGATCACCGATCTTGGTCGCTTCTCGCAGCATCGCTCCGCGAACCGCCTTCGAGTAGTGATGCTCGGGGTGAATCCTCGAGAGAGCCGTCAACACGCGCTCGGCTTCGTCGGTGTGGATGGAGAGCCAGATCAACTCCTGGAGGCCGAGTCGTTCGTCGGTTTCGTCGAGTTCCAGTCCGCGACGTATTTCGTCGAGCTGCGCATCCGCGGGCCCGTCCGCCGCGCGCATCGCGATGGCTGTGACGAGATGCCCGATGGCCGTCGGTCGTGCACTCGTCGGTAACTGCCATGGCCAGTCGCGCTGCTCGAGCAAGGCTTCGAGTGCATACTTGGCCCTTGGATCGATGTCCTGCTCGAGCGCGACGCGACAGCGTTCGCGGTGGCCGGCGAGTGCGAGCGCGCAGGCCTTGACGAGCCGCCACTCGCGCGCTCGGTCGGGGCGTGACGCGAAATCGGTCAGCTCCTCGATCGACGCGATATCGGTCAGCACTCGCTGCCCGTCGATGCTGCCCCGCGCCTGCTGCAGATAGTCGGTCAGTTCGGACAGCCGGGTCTCCGCATGGATATCGTTGCGCAAGCGGTGCACGGCAGGGTCATCGGGGTGGCGTTCGGCGACGGCGTCCAACAAGCCCGTCGCGACGCGCGGCCGCGAACTCGCGAGTTCGCGCTCGATGTTGTGGAGCGCGGCTCGATGCGCTGCCCATTCGTTCTGGGCCTTGGCCCACATCACGCCACCCATGACGAGAAGGGTCGTCGCAGCGACTCCGAGGGCGGCCGAGCCCATCGGGTGGCGACGAGCGAGCATCCGCAAACGCTCGAAGGCCCCGACGGGGCGTGACTCGATCGGTTCTCCACGGAGGGTGCGTTCGAGATCGTCGGCCAGTGCGGCCGCGCTCGCGAAGCGGCGCGCTGGATCCTTCTCGAGAGCACGGCCGAGGATCGTCCGAATGTCCTTGCTGCACGACGATGCCGGCGGTGCCGTCGTCAACAGGATCTTCTGGATCAACTGTGCGGGCTCATCGCTCGCGAATGGCGGGTGACCCTCGAACAGCTCGTAGAGCGTGACGCCGAGGGAATAGACATCGGTGCGTCCGTCGAGCGGAGCGGCTTTCGAACCCGAGCACAGTTGCTCGGGCGACATGTAGGGGAGCGTTCCGGCGACCTTGCCTTCGATCGTCGCACGCATGTCGGTCGTCGCACGTGCGAGACCGAAGTCGAGCACGTAGGGCGTGCCGTCGTGCAGCATGATGTTTGCTGGTTTGACGTCACGGTGCGTGATTCCCGCCTCGTGCGCTGCGTGGAGAGCGCGTGCGATCGCGATTCCGATCTCGAGGATTCGACGGTGAGGAAGCGGCTCCTCGAGGTCGTCGAGGGCTGGCCCGGTGAGCCACTTCATCACGAGATAGCTCGTGCCTTCTCCCTTGCCGACGCCGTAGATCGGCACGATGTTGGGGTGCTCGAGCGACGCGGCGAGTTCGGCTTCGCGTGCGAAGCGCGCCAGCATGTGTTCATCGCGCGACGACTCGGCGCGCAAGAACTTGACGGCAACGAAGCGGCCCAGGGAGACCTGGCGCGCGAGGTAGACCTCGCCGCGTCCGCCGGTGCCGAGCAGCGTCAGGATCTCGTAGTCGTCGACGCGGCGCTGCGGCAAGGGTTCGGACGCGGCTCGCGTCGCACCGAGAGTCGCCGCGAAATCGGCATCACTCGCGAGGATGCGACGCACGTGCACTTCGAGCTCGGGATGCTCGGAGCAGAGTTCGTCGATCGAGAGTGGGGTGCCCAGTTCTGCAGCGTCGTACCAGCGCGTCAGCAAGTCCTGGAGTACTGCGCGCTCGCCGTCGTTCATGGCATCGTCTCGTCGCTCAAGAGCCGGTCCAACTCGAGCGCGAGCGCGGCGCGCGCGGGAGAACATCATCCGGACGGCGCCTTCCGACCGATCGAGTTCTACTGCGAGTTCCTTGTACTCGACGTTGTCCAACATGCGGCGCCGAAGGACGAGGCGCTGGAGGTCGTCGAGCGAGTCGAATGCGCGGCCGATCAGGTGCAGGTGTTCGACCTCCATGACGCGACGGCTCGGCGTGGACTCGTCGACCACTTGTTCGGCGACATCGATCGCATCGCCGTCCTGAACGTTGGTCGAAGGGTCGCGACGACGATCACGCGCGTAGTACTTCGCCTTGTCGCGCACGTTGTTTTCGAGCACCCGCGACACCCAGGACGCGAAGGTCGCCTGATCCGATCCTTGGAAGTTCTCGATCGAACGAACGACGTCCAGGTACGTCGTCTGGAGGACGTCCGAGGTGTGGAGTTTGCCGCGCAGCCGGTTGCCGATGCGAACGCGCGTCGCTCTGCGCAGGCGATCCTCGATCGCCGCCAACATCAGACCGAGCGACGCGCTATCGCCCTGCCGGGCGCGCTCCAGACAGTCTTGAAACTCCGCTTCGTCCACGTCTCGAAGATACCGCGAACTCGATGGTCAAACCCCAATGGAGTCGAGTGGAGTCAGGGGTTCCGACGTCGAGGCCGCTGTTCGGGCTGGGCGTTGCGGGGGTCTTCGGGCCATGCGTGTTTCGGATAGCGACGTCGAAGCTCCGCCCGCACCGACGGGTAGGTCCGTGTCCAGAAGCCGTCGAGATCTTGCGTCAACTGGACGGGACGATGGTTCGGTCCGAGGATCTCGATCACGAGAGGCACCGAGCCGCCGCACAGTGCCGGCAGTGCGTCGCAGCCGAAGAGCTCTTGCACCCTGGCAGAGACCGTTGGACCGACTTCACGGGAGTAGTCGATCGCGGCCCGCCGTCCGACCGGGAGCCGGACATCGGGCGGAGCGTCGCGCGCGAGACGCTGTTTCAGGTCGGGCATGCGCGCGAGAAGGAGTTGGCCGAGGTCGAGGGATGCAAGGCCTGCCAATCCCGTCCTCATGTCGACGAAGTCGACGATCCAAGGTGCGAGTGCCATGTCCGAAAGATCCGGAAGTCCGTCCTGACCGCGACTCGCGAGCCATGCGATCCGTGCTCGAATGTCAGCCAAGCCTGCTTGTTTCGTCATCCAGCGCCCGGCGTCTTTCTCGAGCAATGCTGTCCAGATCGGGCGAGCTTCTTCGAGAGGCGCGTCTCCGAGCTGCGCTTCCTCGAGAGTGAGCGTACCGTAGGTTCGCTTGCGTGCGCGCCGCACGCGCGCGGTCGAAGGGTCGACGAGGAGGGTGTCCGACTCGTCGACGAGTTCGGCTGGGAGCATCGACTCGTCGATCGCGAGGACGTAGGCGGGCCGGGGGGATTTCGACTCGAGGCCGTGCAGGTCGAGTGCGAGGAAGAGAGTTCGATCTCCAAGCAGATTGGCTTCGCCTCGAAGCGCGCTGCGTAGATCGAGGCGCGTGCCGGTGGCGAGCCACGCTTCTTCGGCAACTGGCGACGATCGCTTCGCGACGTGGTCCGGGAAGGCCGCGAGCAGGCAGGCGATCCATGCGCTTTCGTCGGCCGTCCCGGCGACCGCATTTCGAGCGAGCTGCTTGGTCGTGCGCCCGATCGCTCCCGCATCCTTGCCTTGGAGTCTGCCAGTGACGACGTCGTGTGCCGCGGCGAGCAAGTCGTCGCGCTTGTTCGTCGCTTCTTGCAGGATCGCGGCGATTGCCGCCGCTTCGAGCACACAGCCGCGTGCCTTTGCCTCGAGCATGAGCCGGGCGAGCCGCGGGGAAAGCGGGAGTGCTTGCATCGCGCGCCCGCGATTGGTGACACGGCCATTCGCGTC
>JAGQQW010000231.1 GCA_020426005.1 Planctomycetota bacterium
ATGCGGACGATGTCTTCGCAGAGTTCTTCGCGGGTCGGATACGCCTCGCCCGAGAGTTGCTTCACCCACATCGATCGGGACAAGAGGTAGGGGCCAGGCAAGGTCACTTTGCATGCCTTGGTGGAATGCTTGCGCAAGAACTCGAGCTCGCGCACCGCGAGGGGTTCTGTCCGCTCGAGGCGGCCCGTGATCGTCGGGTTCTTGATCGCGAACGCAGGCACGTCGAGCGTCTGCAGCAAGGCTTCGAATGCCGCCTTGTCCTCGACGTAGTCGAGAAGGTCCGCCATGGTCATGAGTTCGACGCCATCCAACTTCTCCGCGAGGAACGAGTAGAAGTTGTCGCGCCTTTGCTCTCCATCGGTCAGGACGTCGACGCCAGCGCGCTCTTGTTGTTCGATGGCGTGCTTGGTCGCTTCGTCACGAAGACGGGGGATGTCGTCGCTCTTGCGCTTGGTTGCCTTCAAGAGCGACTCGGGCCGCGGCCAACTGCCGACGACGGAGACGGGGAACGCGGGGATCGGACGGAGTCGAGACATGATCAGACGATTCTCAGTCGCGTGTCGATCGCGACGGTGGACATCAAGGATTGAGTGACGGGGCAGCGACGCAGCGTCTCTTCGAGGATTTCGTCGAGCAGCGCTTCTTCACAGTCGGCATCCACGTAGAGCGACAACTGGATCGGCGCGAGCGCAGCGCACCCTTCGTCGTCCACGCCCAAGAAAACGAGGCTGTTCTGACTCTTGGCCTTGGCGACGACCTCGAGAGCGAAGACTTCGATCTGGCGACGCGACAATCGCCACTGGAATCCGGTCGCGACCGCGCCCCCAAGTGCGGAGAGCAAGTACTCGATTGCCGATGGCGCTGCGTCTTCGGTATCGAAGCTCGCGGGTTGCCCAACGACGAACCCATGGTTGCGGACCGTGACTTTCGCCTGCATGCCTTCCGTCCAACGGACGCGCACTTGCCACGCGTGGTCGCGTGCGCTCTGCAGATCTTTGTCGAGTTCTTCGTCCTCGACCTTCTTGCGCAAGAAGTAGTGGGTGTAGCCACCACTCGCAGGGCACTCGGCGAGCATCGAATGCCCGACCATGCGGCACCACGCCGGGAGGTCTTCCTTGACGGAAATCTCTCGGCTCTTGACGAGCAGAACGCTGCCTGGCGACAACGGCGACATCGCCTTGCGGATGATGAGCAGAAGGCCGCTCCCGCAGTCGAGGTCACCGCCATCGCAGGTCGCGTCCGGCGGCGGTGGTTCGGGATCACTCACGTGTGGATGCGTTCCGTCAGTAGCTGACGCAGGGCGTGCCGTCCTGCAAGAACTCGACGAGCTTCGCGCCACCGACGATCGTCGCTCCACTGACCAGAGCCGTTTCGTCGAGTTCGCGACGCTTGAAGCACGGTGAGCAGACCCAGATCTTGCCGCCCGCGTCGACGAAGCTGCTCATCAACTCGGCAAGCGGCGCGAAGCCCGGCTCGTGCACGTCGTCCGCATAGCCACGTTGGGACAGGTGGACGGCTTCCGTACTGAGGAAGACGAGAGTCTCCTTCTCGGACGCGACGGCAGCGTTGGCGACGACGAATGCAACCGTTGCCTTGTCGGCGTCGTTCTTGGCGTAGGTGAGGCTGATGCAGAACTTGCTCATGTCGTTTTCTTCTGGATCCAGTAGTGAGGATGTTTGGTGTGAATCAGTGTGTGTCCGACCAGCCCGCACCAAGCGGGCAAGTCGATGGGGGCAGCAGGGTCCGTGGCGCGCACGTGCACGACGGCTCCCGGAGCCAGGGGTTTGAGTTCGTTCCTGAGTCGCAGGACGAGATCGCCGCAGCCGAGATCCCCGGCATCGATCGAAACGTCGTGCGCTGGTGCGTCCTTGGATTCTTCCGTCATGCGCGCCTCGTCAGAGGAGTCCGTCAAAGAGAAAAGGCATGCCGGTCGGTCGACGCGACCGAATCCCTCGGTCTCGCCCGCGCGAAGCCACGCCTCGTGATAACAGTCTCGCCGAACGATCCATTGAAGAGAACGGTCCGCAAGGGAAGCGCGCGGCTCGTGCAGCTCTTCGGCAGCGCAATGGCTGCATCGCGGCGCACCTCGACTGCCGAGGAGCACGACCAAGACGATTTCGTGCGGACAAAGCAACCGGTCACAGAGCACGCATGCGCGACCTTCGAGATCGCGAACCATGGCGTCGATCGTCCTCGAAGTCGGATCGTGTCCCGGCGTGCTCTGCATCGTTTCTAGAAGTACAGCGTCATTTGCAGATAAGCGACCTGGCGCACGTCATTGTCGACGCCGTAACCGACCGCGACGTGAACGCCGCTTTCGAGCATCTTGTTGACGAGCACGTCTGCTTCGAAGTCGCCCTGTTGGGGCGATGCACCGCGACGGTCGAGCAGCATGAACTTCGTGTCGACGTTGAATCCTGCACCTGGCGTGAACACGAGCCCGAGCTGCGTCGTCGACAGGTCGCTGCGCCATGCGCCGCCGTATTGGTGCAAGAGACCCGCAGTGTTGAAGTCCGCAGGGTTGATGTGCAGGGGGCCTTGGCTGTCCGTGTAGGTCAGCGAGGCGCGACTGAAGACGCCGTCGAACAGATCGAGGTCCTTTGCGAGCTGCAGCCTGTAGGCAGACACGTCCTTCGCCCCGAACCGCAGGCGATGCGCGAACTCGGCCATCCACTCGATGCTCCACGGCAGATAGCCGTTGGTATTGACGCCGAGCCAAGTGTCCTTGCTCTGGACGTAACCGTCGTGCGTTCCCTTGAAGTAGTAGGGCCGAATCGAGTCGATCTCGAAGCCATCGTGGCTTCTGTGACCGTCACTCGTCTGCGTGCTCGACCCGGGGCCCGGAAGAGGAACCGCGGACGGCTGAGCGCCCGAAAGTCCATTCTGTGCGCGCGAGTCGTTCGTCGGTGGCTCGGCGCTTTCCGCCTCGTCGTCCTTGCCGGACAGGACGATGCGCGCAGAGGCACCCCAATACCGCGTGCCGTCGTTCGTGCTCTGGAGTGGACCGTAGTCATCGAGGACGAAGACCTCCAAGTCGTGGCCCCAGAAGTTGCGCGAGAGCCAGCCGCCGGTGAAGACGCCCGGCCTCTGCAAGAAGTCGCAGGAGCCGAGGATCAAGCCGTTGCCGAGAATGAACTGGCTACGCCCGATTCGCCAGGTCTCGCCGAAGCCGAGCATGTCCTCGGCTTCGAAGAAGGCTTGGGAGACGCCGTCGAAGTTGGGGTTGTTGGCAGCACCTCCACGAGCGTCCGAGTAGCTGGCAGACCCAGCCCATGTTTCGGAGTAGTTGAACTCGAGGAAGGCGCGAACCTTGTCATTGACCTCGAAATCGAGTTGTGCACGCGCGCGCGTCGCTTGCTGGTCATTGGCGTTGTAGGGGTGCTTGCGCTCCGTCTCTGCCGCCCGCAGACGCAAGCGAACATCGCCGGTCAGCCGCAGCCGGTTGGAACGCAGCTCGAGCCCGGTCTCTATCCTCTTGTCGTCGGGGATGTCAGCCGGCGGTGGAGCGAATGCGAAACACTGGTTACCGACGCGATAGCACTGCTGGCCGGTTGCGACGGCCGTCAGGCCGACGCATGCTAGGAGCGTATTGGTGGCGCTCCCGAACAGAGTCGATGTCTTCATGCGGTGGATTCGTGCACCGCGGTACGAGGGAAGTCGGGCAAGAGTTGCCCGTAGATACGATTCGCCGTGTTCCTGACGCGAGAACACGGCGCTTGCCGCGAACTCTACGCAGTGGGACCGGAGTCGTTTGGAACCGGGATACAGACCGCACCCGTGCCCGAATCGGCTCAATGTCTTCAGAGTCTGCGTACCACGCGTGTCCTCGTGATTGTTGAGAAGTGTGACTACCGAATCAGCGATCCGGAGCGTGCCGAGCAACGAACTCGGTCTTGATGGAATACGGATTGCCGTGGTCGATGACAAGACCCGGTGAGCGACACGGTTGGGAGATTCGCCCTGTTTTGTCGGGGGCGGTCATCGCGCGCGTGCAGCGCGCGCCTCGCGCGTTCGCACTGTCGGGTCGACTTGCCACCAAAAACCGGTGGAGTCGATGAAGCAGATGCGAGCCTTCTGCTTTGCATACCACTCGGTCCATGTGCCGGACTTCGGTGCGATCTCGGCGTGCACGTAGCGTTCGAGGCAACGCAGGGCGTGTTCTCGGTCCTCGCATGCGTCGCCATCTGCGAGAGCGACCCAGCGTTCGAGGCTCGCTCGATCGTTATTGGGAGTTTTCAGGGCCATCGCGTCGGCATCGGCAGCGAAGAGCGGGCCATACTTCTTGTCTGTCGGCATGCCCGGTTTGCCCGCGAAGAGATACGGCAGGTACTTCGCAACGAAGGCGTCGGCGCCCTCGAAGCTCGGCACGTACACCTCCCGCAGCTCGGGCACGAGGCTACCCGGCAGGTGTTCCTGCACTCCGCGCAAATACGGTTCGTCTCGATCGCGTCCGAGCCACGTGAAGACTTCGAAGTTCTTGCGCGTATCCGTCACGTACGTGACCGTCTCACTGTCACGCTGCAAGTTCATCCAGTAGAGCACGTTGACGAAGGTGTCTTTCGCCGGTTGCGTCATGCGTTCGGGGTCGATGGAGTAACCCCAGTAGAACCAACGGCCTTGACGAGCGAGGGAAAGGCTGCCGAGTGCCTTCGCGGAGTGGCCTTCCGCGAGGTTCTCGAAACCAGGGATGTCGGTGAAGAAACCCTCGTGTGAAACGAGAGTCGGGTTCGGCGTGCTGGGCTTTTCGTTCTCGAACTTCGTGAGGCGGTAAGTCTCGCCGGCACCGTTCGGGTACAGAGGCGATGTGTGCCCCGCGTAGTGTGGAGGGCTCTCGGTCTCGTGCAGTTGGAATTGGGCACGACGAGGGTGCGTATACACAGGGTGCGACAGGTCCAACCCGTGGGCCTGATGATCCATGCAGATTCATATGTAGCCCGACGTCATGGCGATCCCTTGGCCTTCGAGCAACTCGGTGCCGAGGAAGCCGACCGCGACGATGGGCGACCGGGTCTTCGGAAACCCGCGGACGCCGTCCATCTTGACCGAGCCGAAAGTCTTGGAATCACAGACGACGATGTCGTGTGCATCGCAG
This sequence comes from Planctomycetota bacterium, assembly GCA_020426005.1. Lineage (GTDB taxonomy): Bacteria > Planctomycetota > UBA1135 > UBA1135 > JACKHW01. The sequence goes on from JAGQQW010000231.1 coordinate 5,093, forward strand.
GCTTCTGTCGTTGCCGATGGATACGTCGTCATATCGACCTCGAATCCCTCGGCTGCAATGAAGTCACGCACGCGTCGTGCATGGTCATCGTCGACGTCGACGACGAGCAGAACGCTCAATGGGGCGATGTCACCCGTCATGCGCAAAGTCATCGGTGGGAGGCACTGCAACGCATCGCAGACCATGATGTCGAGCGCCGCCTCGAGGTGGTTTGCCTTGTCCTGTAGCTGCAGGCGCTGGATCAGGCGCACGTAGCCAGTGAGTTCGCCGTTGTCCGACGCCGGCATGCGCAGTTCGCCGATCCAGTTCGCGGGCGTCTTCCCGGTCGCCTTGATGCTGATCGGGCTTCCACCTCCGACGTCTCGCGCGTACGCGTGCCATCCTGCATCGAACACGAGGTCGACGACGAGTCTTGCGCGGTCCGCGGTCGCGTGGACCTTGAATGGAGCGTCCAGTGGCAACCCCTCGATAGCGAGTGGCGCTTGCGCTCGTGCCGTCCATGCCGTCAAGAAGAGCGGCAATAGCAAAGCGACGATGTGTTTCATGACGGCATCATCGCGGATCCTCGTCTTGCGTGTCGAGATGCCGACGCACAGACGGATCTCGGTGCGAGGCCCGCTCAGCGATAGACGACGGTCGCGGCGTTGGTGAGACGCAGGGTGTTCGTCGTCCCGACGAGTGCTTGGAAGTCCAATCCGAGTGCGAACCATTTGGCATCGCTACCCGCAAAGATCTGCAACGCGCTGGAGCCACTTGCATCGATCAAGCCGGCACCGATCGTCACGATCGTCGCGGGGTCCAGCCACAACGTTCCAAAACCCCCGGCGGCGATCGGTGTGCCTGGCGCCGCGACATACGTCGCGAAGAAGTCGTCCTTGTCGCCGTGCGCGCGCACTTCGTAGTTCTGCCCCTGAAGCGCCGGTGTCGTCGTCAGCGACGGCAATGGACGCTTCGTCAGACTCGTGAAGCCACTCAGATTGCCGGTGACGGTTGCGCTGGTTCCGAGCTGGAGGTCCGAAGCCCCGGAGGCCGTCGCGGCAGGAAGGCCGGACAGCGTGGACGAATCGCGCACGACGAGATGCGACGCATCGACGATCATGCCGGCGGAACTCGGATACGTGCCGCTGCCGACTCCTCCGCGGACCTTCGAAGCCGCGATGTCGATCGTCGCGCGGCTCGCGATCATTCCCGGTGTCGACGGAACGAAGTAGTGCCCGACTTGAGAGTCGAACCCCGCGATATCGCAGCCGGTCACGGTGATCGTCGAGTCGATCGCGTGAAGCGCGGGCACGATCGATGCGTCCTGAACGAGAACGGAAGTCGACGCAGAGACCTGCAGAGCGCTCTCGCGTCCGGTGTTGTAGATCGTCGGAAAGCCGTAGAGGCGAACCCCGCGTAGCGTGACCCGCCCCGTGCAGCTGTCGACACGGAGGGCAGGGCGCGTCGTCGCCGAAAGGGCCAGCCCGTCGATCGCCACGCGCTTGCCGGCGGACAAGCGCTCGATCGTCGACGACTCCGTCGACAAATAGTTGTATGCGGTGGCACCTTGGTCGGCGAGCACCGTCAGGGACTTGTCGACGATCTTGAACACGTCGTACGTGCCCGCGCGGATCAGGATCCGGTCGCCATCACTCGCGGCATCGACAGCGGCCTGAATGGTCTTGTGATCACCAGCGCCCGTCGCATCGACGATGATGGTCTTCTGGGCGACGGCGACTCTCGCCAACGCGAGAGCCGAGATGAGAACTCGCATGCTTCCTCCTTCGTAGCTCCTGAGTCGTGACTCTTGAGTCGTTCCTTTGGAAAGGAGCCAGGCTGCGATCGAGTCGCGCTCCGCATCGCAACGTATCCGCGAATCGGACCGCCCGCGAGCGTTCTAGTCGAACGGTACCCGAAGGTCCGCGCGAGGCGGTATTCTCGAACCGCCAGCGGCGCCCGACGGGCATCATGGTGTGTAGGAGTCCGACGAGGCTGAGGCCGGAACCGAATTATGAAGCAGGGCATTCCGAAGATCGACGCGTTCCTCGACCGAGCTGTCGCATGGCAGGCCGAGATTCGGAAGCTGCGTACCATCCTTCTCGGCTGTGGCCTCGACGAAGCGCTCAAGTGGGGCAAGCCGTGCTACTCGGTCGACGGACGAAACGTGGCGATCATCCAGCCGTTCAAGGCGTGCTGTGCGTTGATGTTCTTCAAGGGCGTGTTGCTCGACGACACGCACGGCTTGTTGCGCAGCCAAGGTGAGAACACGCAGTCCGCGCTGCGCCTCGAGTTCACAAGCGAAGCGTCGATCAAGAAGACCATCGTCCAGTCCTACGTGCGACAGGCCATCGTCATCGAGCGGGAAGGCCGTCGTGCTCCCTTCCCGGCGAAGGACGAACTCACGCTTCCCGAGGAGCTGACCCGCGCGCTGGCTCGAGATCGGAGGCTCGATACCGCATTCCGAGCGCTCACCCCCGGGAGGCAGCGTGGCTACGTTCTGCACTTCGCAGGTGCCAAGAAGACCGAAACGCGGAGCGCGAGGATCGAGAAGTGCATCCCTGCAATCCTCGCTGGTAAGGGGCTCCAGGATCGATAGGGGGGCTTCCCTGGACAGAAGCGCGCAACTTGGGGCGCGGGATCGCCCCGGACTTTTCCGGGAATCCATGAGTCTGATGTCCTGGCCTGGTCTACCGTGACGCCTGGTCACCTCGTCGAAGGCAACGCGATTCTCGGGCAACCGAGACCGTCCGATCGTCGAGATCCTCCGCGCGGCGTGCGCCGATCTGCCTGATCGAGTTCGTCTGCAACGCCCGAACGCAAGAGGCTCGACCACGAGTACCCATTCCCTTGGCAGCGCCCGATCAGGTGCGCGCGGCCAGAACGTCTTCAGGCCAGGCCTCCACGAGGTCCGCCACAGTCATGAAACACAGCTTCACACAACTCGGGCTCATGGAGCCACTCCTGCGCGCCATCCGCGAGCAGGGCTACGACACGCCGACTTCGATCCAGAGTCAGGCGATCCCACTGCTCCTCAAAGGGCGTGATCTCCTCGGAATCGCGCAGACGGGTACCGGCAAGACGGCGGCGTTCGCGCTACCGATCCTCGATTATCTCGCGCGGGACCCGATGCCGCGCGTCGCTCGCAAGCCGAGTGCGCTCGTCTTGACGCCGACGCGAGAGCTGGCCGTGCAGATCGCGGACAGCTTCGGAGCGTACGGTCGGCACGTCGACATTCGCTATGCCGCGGTCTTCGGTGGCGTCTCGCAGGTTCCGCAGGTCAAGGCGCTGCGTCGCGGTCTCGACATCCTCGTCGCGACACCGGGCAGGCTCATCGACTTGATGCAGCAGGGACACGTCGACCTGAGTGCCG
>JAGQQW010000232.1 GCA_020426005.1 Planctomycetota bacterium
CTACCTGTCGAATCAGGGCCGTTGGGAGCTGCGCTCGGGCCGCGACGGGTCGCTCTACAAGTCTTGGAACGGCAGCCCGGGTGAGCAGCGCGGTGGCGCGGTCTGCGGTGTTCAAGGCGACGTCGATGGTGATGGAGTCTTCGACTTCGTCTCCACCTCGCCGCCCTACAACGGCAATGGGCTCGTCCAGTTCTGGTCGGGACGCACGGGACAGTTCATCCGCAGCCTCTGGGGGCCGAACGGAGACTTGCGCTGGGGTCGCTCGGTCGCGCCCATCGGCGACTACGACGGCGATGGCATCGTCGACGTCCTCGTCGGCGCCAAGGGCTATGTCGCCGTGATGAGCGGTCGCACCGGATCGATCCGGCACCGCATCGACAGCAGCAACCCCGACTTCGGTGCCATGGTCGCGGGTCTCGAGTCCAATGGCGACACACGCGGCGACATTCTCGTCAGCGAGAACAACGTCTGCTTCTGGAAGTATGACCGCGATGTCGTCGCCAATCCGCCGGGCTGGACCAACTACGGACGCACGTGTCCGGGCACGAACGGCAACCTGCCTCGCATCGGGATGACCGGCCCCATGCCGCGCCAGAGCGGCACGATCCGTGTGAGCTTGAGCGGAGCCCGCGCGAACTCGGCGGCCATCCTCAAGCTCGGCATCGGCCGCAGCAACCTTGCCCTCGACGCGCTCGGCATGTCCGGTTGCTCGAGCCTCGTCGAGATCGGCATCGTCAACTTCGTCCTCCCGACCTCGTCGACCGGCTCGGCGAACTTCGGCCCGATGTCGATCTCGACCGACCCGAAGTTCATCGGCGCCAAGTGGACTTGGCAGTGGATCGTGCTCGACCAAGGTGGCAACAGCTTCGGGCTCACGGTCTCCGATGGCGGCGAGATGACGATCGGCGCCAAGTTGTGACCGCGCGCGCCTGACGCCGAAGGGGCGTCAGGCGCTCATTCCGGCCCGACGACGGCCACGAACTCCAGACATGGGGACACTGGTGCTAGTCTCCTTGTGATGGACAGCATCTACGAAGCGCTCGGGGGCGACGAAGGCGTGCGCCGCCTCGTGGACGTGTTCTACGACACGATGGACGTCGAGCCCGAAGCGGCCGAGATCCGTGCGATGCACCCTGGCAACCTCGAGAGTTCGCGCGACAAGCTCTATTGGTTTCTGTCCGGATGGGCCGGCGGGCCGCAGCTCTACGTCGAGCGCTTCGGGCACCCGCGACTGCGGATGCGGCACCTGCACTTCGCGATCGGTGATGCCGAAGCGAAGGCATGGATGCACTGCATGCGGCACGCGCTCGCGGTTTGTGTCGACGACCCTGGGCTCCGCGAACATCTCGAACGCAACTTCGCGGGCCTCGCCGCGCACATGCGCAACCAGCAGGGCGTCCCTCCTTCGCGCCCGGAGGGCGAAGCTTGAACCGTGTTCCAAGCGAGACCGATAGAATCTCCATCGTGAGCCAGTAGCCTGCGGCGCACGAGGTCTCACGCGAACCCTGAGGCGGAATCGACTTCATGCCGGATACGGATTCTTCGTTTCGTGTCGGACTCGGGCAAATCGCGCCCGTGCTGCTCGACCGAGAAGCGACGCTCGAGAAGATCTGCGCGAGCATCCGCGGCGCAGCATCGCAGGGGTGCAGCATCGTCGCTTTTGGCGAAGCGCTGCTACCGGGCTACCCCGTCTGGCTCGGTTCGACGGGCGGCGCGCGCTTCGACGACGACGTGCAGAAGGAATACTTCCGGCTCTATCACGATGCGGCGATCCAGGTCGAGGGCGCGGACCTCGAGTCCGTGCGACAGCTCGCGCGCGAGCACCGCATCGCGATCGTCCTCGGATGCATCGAGCGCGCGAAGAACCGCGGCGGACACAGCCTCTACTGCACCGCCCTCTACGTGGATCAGGACGGCGAAACGGGAAGCGCACACCGCAAGCTCGTACCGACCTACGAGGAGCGACTCGTGTGGTCACCTGGTGACGGTCACGGCCTGCGCGTGCATGACCTCGGTCCGTTTACCGCCGGCGTGCTCAACTGCTGGGAGAACTGGATGCCGCTCGCGCGCGCGTCGCTGCATGCACAGGGCGAAGACCTGCACTTCGCGATCTGGCCCGGCAGCGTGCGGAATACGCGCGACCTGACCCCCGTGCTCGCGAAGGAAGGGCGCAGCTTCGTCGTGTCCGTCGGCGCTCCGCTGCGCCGCCGCGACCTACCGGACGACTTCCCGCAGCGGGACGCGATCGCCCCGCACGATTCCGCGTGGATCCACGATGGTGGCAGCTGCGTCGCCGCGCCCGACGGAAGCTGGGTCGTCGAACCGATCGTCGAAGAGGAGGGTACCTTCGTCGCGACGCTCGACCCGCCCATGGTCGCGCGCGAGAGGCAGAACTTCGACCCGTCCGGTCACTACTCGCGCCCGGACGTACTGCGCCTCGAAGTCAACCGATGTCGGCAGGAGGCCTGCACGTGGATCGAGTGACGAACTCTTCGACCGTGCGTCATCGAATGGCCATCACGGGTTTTCGTTCCCCGTCACGTTGCGCATGCTGCGGTCGTGCAAGCGTCCTAACAGGAGCTGCGCGAGCACAGCACCCGACACTGCCATCGCCATGTCCTTCTGGGCGTCCCACGCGTCGCCCTGCATCCCGAGCCACTCGGGTCCTGCTTCGGGATAGAAGAGCATCACGACCGCCATCTCGAGAAGTTCGTACGCCGCGCTGAAACCGAGACAGCAACCCGTGACGAGCCAGAAGACCGTGCCGCCGGGCTGCATCGACCGTCGTCGGATCAGCCACTCACGCAGGAGGATCGCGGGCACGAATCCCTGGAAGAAGTGGCCGATGCGGTCGGCGGGATTGCGGTCGAGGCCGAGCCATTCACGCAGGGCTTCGGGAAAGGGCACTTCGGCAAACGTGTAGCGACCGCCGAGGCACTGAATGAAGAAGAACCAGGCAAGGAGCACATAGGCGAGATTCGAGGATCGAAAGCCACTCCTTCGTACGGCGAACACGACGAGCACGATGCCCATCGGGAGAACCTCGAAGGCCCACGTCGCCTTGTCGTTCGCGCCGAGCCCCGACCAGGTCGCGAGCGCGACGCAGATGGCCATGAGCGCGAAGAACAGACGATCGCTCGCTCGGTGGGTGGGATCCATGTATGCCGTTGCTCGAAAGGGCGCGTGTGTCCGGGGACTGGCAGATGGCTTGTCATCGCGTGGAAAACTCGGCACATGTTCGAGTCGTTCACCACGCTGTCAGCTGTCTTCCTCCGGATCCACGCTGTTCACCAACTGCTGCAGATCGGATTCCGTTAGGAGCTGCTTGCGAACCATGAGAGAGCACAGCGCGCCGATCGTGAGTTCGAGCTGCGCCACCTGCTCGTGGAGTCTTGCGATCTCCGCGTCTTGCGACGCATCGGTCGAGTTCTTTTCTCGCTGCGCCTTCCGGAGTCTGGCGCGCAACTTGCGGATCTGCTCTTCGGTGTCCGCGATGTCGAGGCGATTGCCAATGTCGCCGAGAAACAGAGTTCGGAGCCATCCCATGCCGCTTAGTTTATCGCGCGTGCCCCTGAAGGCTCGAACTGTGGCAGGATGAGGGCCTCACCGGCTCATCGCCACGCCTAGTTCAGAGCTTGCATGAAGACCTTTTTGGCTACGACTCTTTCGGCATCCGCCCTGTTGGCCTCGCTGACAGCGGCGCAGACTCGATTTGCCGAGCTCGGTCGACTCGATCACATTCCCGCGCAGCGGCAGACCACGCCGATCGTCGAACTCGTCGACCTCGACGGTGACACTCATCTCGATCTCGTGACCTCACATCAGTACGGATTGACGGTGATGCTGGGGTCACCATCGGGTGCCTTCGTCGAAGGCACGAGCTTCCACTTCGCACGTGCGACCGAACATGGAGTCGCTACCGGGGATGTCGATGGCGACGGTGATGTCGACATCGTCTACTTCGCGTGGATCGGTCAGGATACGAGCGCAAAGCTCCTCGTGAACGACGGGAAGGGGGGCTTCCAGCCCTCGACGGTCGCTCTCCCGAGCTTCGATCGAGTGACGTCGCTCGCCTTCGGGGATGTCGATGGCGATCGCGATCTCGACCTCTTCGTCGGGCGCGGGAACGGGCGCGTTTCGGGTCCGGGGGCGTCCAACATGCTTCTCTTGGGTGACGGCCTCGGGCGCTTCGTCGCCGCGTCGAGCTTTCCTTCCGACCTCGACAACACGACTGCAGCAGCGTTCGTCGATGTCGATCGTGACGGCGATCTCGACTTGATCGCCGGAAACAGTGCGGTGTATCTCGGCCCCGGTCCGCAAAACACGCTCTATCTCGGAGACGGCAAGGGGGGCTTCGTGTTCGCGCCGAGCGGTAGCCTGCCTGCGGACAGTCTGGCGGAAGCAGGGATCGCCACCGGCGACGTCAATGGTGACGGATACGTCGACTTCGTCGTTTCGAATCAATCGGGGACATCCAGCACGTTGCGTGCGGCGCATCTCTTCGTCGGAAACGGTAACGGGCAGTTCTCCGAGATTCCGATCGACGTCGCGACCGGACTTGGCACCGACGTCGCACTCGCGGACGTCGACAAGGATGGCGATCTGGATCTGCTCGTCTCGAGGGCCGGCAGGGTCAAGGGCGTGCAACTCTGTGTCGGTGACGGCAAGGGCGGATTCACGATTGGTGGGACGGGATTCGAAGACGAACTCGCGCAATGCACGTCGATCGCTACCGGCGACGTCGACGGCAATGGCGTCCTCGACTTCGTCGCAGGCAACGATGGAGATCGTAGTCGTCTCTATCTCGGTCTCGGCGGGCTGCGATGGCTCGATGCGACACAACCCATCCGTATCGGTTCCGGCACGATTTGGATCACGCAGTGGACCGGCTTCGAGCTGCACGATCTCGATGGGGACGGAAACCTGGACCTTCTCGAGGCCGACGCGCCACTGCGGCTCGCGCTCGGCAATGCGAAGTCCGAATACACCGATGTCACGAGCACGCACTTGCCGAGCCTGACCGGGCGCCTCAAGAACGTCTGGGTCGCCAACAGTGATCGCGATGGCGATCTCGATCTCTTCGTGGCGATGGAAGACTCCGCCACGTGGAGTCTGCGACTGCTGGTCAACGACGGTTCGGCGAAGTTCCAGCTCGCGCCTGCATCGGCGATTCCGTTCACGAAGACCGTCTTGGACTTGTCGATCGACGATCTCGACGCCGATGGCAACGTCGATCTCGTGCTCGACAGTTATGGTGGGCCCTTCCTGTTCCGAGGGGATTCGAAGCACGTCTTCACGCCGGACTCGAGGTCGACCTTCGACACCATCAAGGGGCTGAGTCCGCACCGAGTTGCCGACGTCGATCTCGATGGCGACCTCGACCTCGTCTACAAGACGGCCAACCACCTGCCGACCGACGAGTTCCAGGTCTACGCCAACGATGGCACGGGTGTCTTCCAACTGCTCACGGCAGTGAAACTGAATCGTTTCATCAGCAACGCGGGCTTCCACGTCGGTGACGTCGACGGCGACCGGGTCCCGGACCTCGCGATCTCCGACAAGGAGCCGATGTTGTGGATCGGTGATGGCAAGGGCGGCTTCGTCGACGAAACGGCAAAGCGCTTTCCTCTGCCGACGCACGCGTCGTATTCCCAATCGCATCGCTTCGCAGACTACGATCTGGATGGCGACCTCGACGTCATCGTCGCGGTGCACACGACGACGACCAACGAGCTGCGCTACTTCCGGAATACCGGTGGGGTGTTTGGCGACACGACCACGACCGAGTTCGGCGTTCCCGTCGTGCGTGCACCCGTGACGCGCGCGTTCCACGCCCTCGATTTCGATGGAGATCGGGACGTCGACCTCGTGTCGTTCACCGAGCAAGGCAAGTCGGTCTTGTCCAACCTCTACCGGCACACGCACGAACCGTACGTCTTGGGTCTCGGGCGACCGTTCGTGATCACGGTGTCGAGCCACGATCCGGCTCCGACCCAGATCGCGCTCGTGCAGGTCGCAGGCGGGTCCTCCAACCTCGTGATCGAGCCCTTCGGCAGCCTTCGACTCGACCTCGGCACGCATGTCCTGCTGCCGCCGCTGCTCATGCCGACCAGCGGGCACCTCGAAGTCGCGCTCCCGACTCCCGTCAACACGGGCTTGGTCGGACTCGAGCTCTACACGCAGAGCTTGCTCGTCACGGGCCCCTTCAGCGCTTGGCGATTCACGAATCTCGCGGTGTCGAATCCACTGATTCGGTAGGCGCTCGATAGCAAAAAGAATGGCGCCGTCAACGAACCTACGACGCACGACCGGCTCATCACCGACCTCTGCACGGAAATCGAGCTCGATGTTCCCACGCACGACACTCCTTCTTCCCTTGCTCCTCGTGTCCGGGGTTCCGGCACCGACGACCGAGCCCGCCGAGATCGTCCTCACGAAGGGAGACGAGCCACCGCCGGGTGCGCCGTGGAAGCTCAGCTACCGCAGCGCGCGCCGCGAAGCGATTCGAGAGGGTCGCCCCGTCTTCGTGTATTTCACGAAGACCTACTGACCGCATTGCGTTCCCGTCGAGCAGCAGTTGCTGCCGCACAAGGATCTGGCAGCATACTACGACAAGGTCACCTGGCTCTTCGTCTCGCGCAACTTCAAGAAGGACGAGAAGGACCGTGAGGCCCTTCGCACTCACGACCGCTTCGGGATCTCGTCGTGGCCGCAACTCGTGCTCTTCGATCCGCGCGATGACACGGTGCTCGAACAGATGTCTCGTGAGTTGGGAAGCTTCAAGAAGCAGTTGAAGAAGCACGTCGCTGCGGTGCCGCCGCCGCCGAAGGACGTTCGCGACAAGATCGCACGATTGCGCAGGGCCAAAGCCATGTTGAAGCAAGGGAAGACCCGCGATGCGTTGCGTCGCCTCGCGGCCCTCGCGAAGCAGCCCGATTCCGTCGATGTCTGGCTCGAGGCGCGCGAGATCCTGCGGCACCACGAACAGGCCTCGCCGACACTCGCGCAACGGCTCGCAGACCCGGACGTGCGCGAACGCGCGATTGCGATCGAGGAGATCACACTCCTCGAGGAAGGGGAGGAGCGACGCGCCTTCGAGACCTCGGTCGAAGAACGTCTCTTCGACGACGAAGAGCATTTGATCGTCAAGCTTCGTGCACTCGCGTTCCTGTCCCCGACGCGAGGCGCGAACATCGCCAAACGCGTGGACGAACTGCTATCCGTGCCGAACGACCCGTTCCGCTACGCGGCCCTCGCGCTCTTGAAGGAGCATCCGAATCCCCGAGTCGCGCAGCAGCTCGCACGACTCTACGCGGGAGCCGGCACGACGATTCCGAGCGGCAATCCCAACGTGCTCCGAAGCCATACCGCGAGCGCGATCGCGACGTGCGGCGATGAAAACGCGATCGAACCGATCGAGAAGTTCTTGCGCGAGGTCATGCCCAACAACGGCACGCTCGGTGCGTCGCTCGACGCCCTCGCTGGCGTTGCGTCCCGCTGCGGACCCGCTCAGCGCAAGCGCGTTGTCGCGATCATCCTCGAGAACTTCCCGGGCCCGGTGGATGATGCTCGCTACGGCGCGTTCGATAGCAAGTGGATGGCGCGGCGCTTGCCGCAGATCGCGAAGCAGTTCCACGCGACCCTCGTCGCAGTCAGCGAACGTAGAGACCTCCCGGCGCCGCCTGCGGAGTGGTCGCGCGAGTTGCGGACCGAGTATCTGCGTACGCTGAAGACGATTCTGGACTGATCGACTCCGGAGGCGACGCCCAATCGCGTGTTGTTGGACCGACAGGGCGGTCGCGTATGGCGGGGGGTGTGCGCCCGAAGCCGCGGTCGCGGAGCAAACGACGGTCGACGACGCGTCGGCGTGCCCGTACCCTGCCGCTTGACCTCTGAATGGACCCCACACCAATGGCGAACGAAGGCTACCACGAGCCAATCAGCGAACTCTCGGACGAAACCCGCGACATGCACCGTGCCATCACTTCGTTGATGGAGGAGTTGGAGGCCGTCGACTGGTACAACCAGCGTGTCGACGCCTGCAAGGACGCGGAGCTCAAGGCGATTCTCGTTCACAATCGTGACGAGGAGAAGGAGCACGCTGCGATGGTCCTCGAGTGGATCCGCCGCAAAGACCCCACGTTCGACGGTGAGCTGAAAGACTATCTGTTCACCGACAAGCGCATCGCGCACTAGCCCGAACACTCTGCCGAGCAGCCCGGACTCACTTCGCCAGG
>JAGQQW010000233.1 GCA_020426005.1 Planctomycetota bacterium
GGACCGATTTTCGCCAACTGCCTGTTATGCGACGAGATCAACCGCACACCACCGCGCACCCAGAGCGCCGTGCTCGAGCTGATGGAGGAGCGGCAAGTCACCGTGTTCGGGGAGACGCGCAAGCTTCCCGAGCCGTTCTTCGTCATCGCGACACAGAACCCACTCGAGCAGGAGGGTGTCTATCCGCTCGCCGAGGCACAAGTCGATCGCTTCCTGTTCAAGGTGATGGTCGACTTGCCGCCGGAGGAACACGAGATCGCGATCGTGGAGCACGTGCTGTCGGGCCGTAAAGCGAAGGCGGAGCCAGTGGTGGACCCGACGCGCTTCCTGGCCGTGCAACGCGCCGCGGCCGAGGTCTTCGTGCACCGCGATCTCGTGCAGTTCGCGGTGCGGCTGTGTCGGCAGGTCTCGAAAAGTGCGATGGTCCGCGGCCCACTGGGCCCGCGCGCGACCCTGTCGATGGTGCGTGCTGCGCAGGCCCGCGCAGCACTCAGCGGGCGGCAGTGGATCAGTCCACATGACGTTGGCTACGTGTTCCTGCCTGCCGCGCGGCACCGTGTGCACTTGACTCCGGACGCGGTCTACGGCGAAGTCACTGCGGACTCGGTTCTCGAGGAGGCCCGCGAGGCCGTGCCGATGCCGCGCAAGCCGGGGAGCAATCCGGAGTGGAACGGATGAAAGCGGCCGCCGTACGCCAGATTCTGGATCGGCCCGGCATGCGCAGCATGATGTCGGGTATGGCGCGACACCTCGGCCCGACTGGCTCTGGCATCGTGGTCGGCCATCGCACCTACCAACCGGGCGACGACTACCGTCTTCTCGACTGGCCACTGTTTGCGCGCACCGGCGACTTGCATGTACGCAAGATGGAGCAGGAGATGGACCTTCACGTCGAGCTCCTACTCGATGCCAGCGCGAGCATGGGTATCGGCACCCCACTGCGGGCGTTCGACCGCGCACGCTCCGTTGCGGCCGAGCTCGTGCGTGAAGCGGTCGCACGCCGGTTCGGCGTGATCGCGACCGTCTTCCGGAGCGATCTGATCGAGCGCCGCTCCGGCCTACGTGGCCCGGAAGCGATGTCGGGCATGCGGCTCGCGCTACAGAACCTGGAGCCCGAAGGCAGCACCGATCTGCCGCGATGCGTGCGACAGTCGTTGTTGCGCGACCGCAGACGCCGCATGTTGGTCATCCTGACTGACGGTTGCCCAGATCCCGAAGCGGTTCGCCTCGCAGCTCACGACGCGGTTCGCAGCGGCTGTTCGATGCGGGTCGTATGGGTCGAGGGCACGCCGCTCGAGGAGCACCCCGCGCTGCGGCGTGGTCCGGTGCGACTGCCAGACGGCACGTCGGTGGATCTGCGCAGTCCCGAGGCACGCTTTCGGTTACACCTCGCGCGGGTGCGCCGTCGCGTGAAGGCGCTCGATGCGTTGAAGACCCTGCCGCGACCGGCGTTCGACCTGCTTGTTGCGTCTAGCACCGCGGAGATGGATGGCACACAGGGTGTTCGAGATGACTGAAGGGCGACTCGAGTTCGCCGTCGTCGATTTGGCGACCGGCCAGCGTGTCTCATCTGCCGACGAGATCGTCGTCGGGACCGACGAGGATTGCGACCTGTGGCTCGAACCCAAGAGCTGGCCCGAGATCACGGGTGGACGCATGTTTCGCGTCTACCTCGAAGGAGAGCAGCCGATACTCGAGCCGAGCGCGGGCGCACCGGCGCATCGTGTGGGGGGTGTCGTGGTGCCTCGGCGCAAGCCCCTGATCAACGGCGATTTGATCGCGATCGGCAATCGCGGGCCGGGATTCCGCCTCGAGACCCGGCGGGTCGCGGCCGTCGCAGACGGCGCAGGGAGCCTCGCCCATCGCCGCACCGGGCGTGCCCGCCTCGTACTCGCCTTGGTCGGGTCGTTCGCGGTCGTAGCACTGGCGCTGGTGCCATCGATCGTCGCCATGCGCCGGGCGGATGCCGCGAACGAGTTGGCAGCCAGCGTCGACAAGTCCGTTCGCGAGGCGCACCGTCTGATCGGCACACTCGACTCCCGCATCGAGCAGATGGAGGAGCACATCGAAGCACTGCGCCGTATCGAACCAGACGCGATCTACCGAGAGAACGTAGGCAACGTGGTCGCCCTCCAAAGCCTGACTGGCGGCTACAAGAATACCGGGGTGCGTATCGCCTTCGACGGACGCACTTGCGCGCTGTTCGTTGGCTCCGATGGATCCCGAGGCGGACAGATCGTCGAATGGCGTGAGGCGAACCGGATCGAGAGTGAGGAATCGGCCGACGTCCGGAAGTTCAGCAAGCTCGACGAACAGCTCAAGGGCTTTTCCGGTTGCGCGATCGCGCTGAACGGGACCGGCGGCATTAACCTGAACTCGGGCTTGCGTTCCCCGCCAGCCGCGGGCTCCGAAGTCTACGTGATGTACTACCGGCTGGACCTGGCGTCGAACGAGCGCGCTGGCACAGGATCACTGATGCAGCCCCGGGTCCTCCGCGGCGTCGTTTCACGTGTGGTGGTCGACAATGAACGGGAGCGGTCGAAGTTCTGGTTGGCCGTATCGCATGGCGGCGTCGAAGGAGGGCGAGTTGGGGTGGCAACCCTCGACAGCTCCCTGTCTGGAGCACTAGTGCTCGACTCCAAGGGTCGATTCGCCGGCATGATCACCGTGATGCGGTTGGGCTCACAGCGGGTGGCGGGCTCGAAGGACCATGCGGAGACTGTCTTCGTCGAGTTCGAAGCGATCGTCGCTGGTGCGATCGAGAGATCGCTGCGCGATGTCTACCCCAAGTAATCAACACGCATGACGAGGAGAGCAGCAACCAGCGCGTGCCGGATTGTCGCGGTCGTGACACTCGCCCTGATCGCCAAGTCATGTACCCCGCCCGAGGCCGATGCGGCCGCTGCGCTTCGAGAGACCGCTCTGTCGGTAGCACGCACCGTGACGGCGATCCGGCTCGAAGGCCCCTACGATACGCTGGGTGCGGCGGCGGCTTCGCGGACCTTCGATCTCATCGATGACCGCGGCGTCCGTGAACCCGGCCAGTGGATCATGAACCAGGCGGTGGCCCCGACCGAGACACAAACCGGAGGCCCTGTCGTCGCCGCGCGCTGGTTCACGATCGCGCCGAGCCCGCGCGAGTCTCACGGGTTCGTTGCTGTGCAAACGACGGCGGGATGGTACTCGTCGCCGGAACTCGCCGCGGCGTACACGCCAGGAATCATGGGTGTCTGGGAAGAGCTCCGAGTGTGTGAGCTGACGCTCGCGACGCCGCTGGCCGGCGAAGGAGAACCGGTCGTTCGCCTGTGCTTCGAACACCATCACCGTGACTTCGACATGGGGATCGACCGAGTCACACGACACGTGGAAGCGATGACATGTCTGTTGGCGGTAGGCGACTCGGGACTCCCATCGATGCTCGGCCCGCTTCGCACGTGGCAGATGCACCAAGAAGGGCCGATGCTGAGCGATCCATCCACAGGGGACGGCTTGGGTTCCCGTTCGTTCGACGTGTTCTTGCGGCTTACACTCGTACACGATTCGCTACTCGAGATTCGAGGCCTTCGAAAGGACCCGAACGGCAGGAATCGCCGGGTGCTCGAGACCTGGGCGATCGAGTTCCCATGATTCGTTCGGCGACTTCAACGTCGAGGCGGAGCAAGATGCAACTCGTGCTGTTGTTCTGATGCCATGACCTGCTCTCGGCGCTTGGACGACCTTCGGCGCTCCACTCGCTTCTGCCGCGGATGCGGAGAGCCGCTCCCCCCTCTGTCATGGGGCGATTATGTCATCGAAGCCGTCATCACGAGAGGCGCCTTCGGTGTGGTCTGCCGTGCTCGGCCCACCCGGGGAGAAGGAGACGTTGCCATCAAGTTCTTTCCCGACCAAGGCGTCGAAGAGCTGTTGGTGATGGAACGCGTCGAGAGAGCTCAGCTGCAGCTCGCGAAGATCCGGAACATCCCCGGGATCGTCGACTGCATCGGGCTCGGTCACGATCCAATTCTCGGCGACTACCTGATTCAGGAACTTGTCGAGGGTGTCTCTCTCGAACAACGACTCGGCGACGTGCGCTGGGCTCTCACCGTGGCAGAGAAGTTGGAGCTTGCCAAGCAGATCCTCGCGATCGTCGCCGAGGTCGATCGCCGTGGCGTAGTCCACCGCGACCTCAAACCAAGTAACCTGCTACTCCGGCGGGCTCCCACTCCTGCCGGGTGGGGTCAGGTCGTGTTGTGCGACCTCGACCTGCTGAAGCCACATGATTCGAAGACCCGGGTCGTCGTCGGTACACCTCGGTACATGGACCCGTTGCACGGTCACGAGAGCGACCAGTTCGCGCTGGGCATGATCCTCGAGGACCTGGTCGTGCCGGATGCTGCGAACGCGTATGGAAATGACGTGGAGCGCGCCAAGTTGCTGGAGAACCTCGGGCCCTTCGGGCGTGTGATCCGACGCGCCACGCAGCGGCATGCTATCGATCGGTTCGCGTCGATCGCTGAATTGAAGAGCGCGTGGCACGACGCCGAGAAGGCCGGGATGAAGCACCTAGAGAATGCGTTCGCGAGCAAGTCGGGCATGGAGCCGACCGTCCTGCAACCGCGGGCGGAACACTTCGCAGGTCGTGCCGCCCACGTTGCGCGCAGGATATGGTCCGAGATGCGCGCCGGTATAGATCACCTCGTAGGTTGGATTCGCGGGTCTATGAGCCCTTTGATCAGCCGATTCCCAACTCTGCAGAGTATGATCATACGAAGTGCACGGTTGACTCGGCATCACCTGGGGGATCTGCGTTACACTTCGCCACTACTAAACTCGGCCACCCTGTTGGTGGCTCTGGGCGGGGCAGCTTTCCTAACCGTGCTCGCTTTCAGTCCCAACTCGGTTGTCTCGAGTAGCCATCGATATGAAGGCATCGGCGGTTTGGTGGGATATGAGACCGGTTCATCGACCCTCATGGCTCTCAGTTTCGTTGCGGTTTCTGGTCTTGCTTGTGTGGCCGCCGGTTGGGCCCTGCAGGCGATACTTGGAGATGATGCGATTCCCGGTGTCGTTCGTTTTCTCGTTGGATTCGTCGTTTTCGTGCCACTGCTTCTAACCTACGCTTCACATCTTGCGGTGATCATGTTCTTCGGCCTGTCGCTTCCGTTCTGGGTTGTTTGCGACGGACTTGGTGTGTCGGTTGTCGGTCTGAGCCTAGAGCGCTACACCTCGGACCCCGGACGCGTGTCGGAGGCTGTGACGCCAGCCATGAATCACCGGGGAATAGTCAGCACCAGCACACGTCCGTCCGCGCCGATCCCGGTGCACGATCCGATTGGCAGGAGTGGCTGTGGAGCCCGGTTGTGGCCGAATACGGCGACACCGTCGAAGCGTTCAAGCAGAGCGCGAAGTCCTTGGCTGCCGGGACGGGAACCGTCGAACGCGGGATGCTGATGAGTGATGAGCAAATCGGGGCGAGTCGCCAACTGCTTTGCAACCGCGCCGACGAACTGATCTTCGCTCAATCGGTTGGGGCGACCGGGGCGACCCACTGCACCTCCAACTCCGCTGATTCGCATGCCGCCGAGCACGACCGATTCGCCCTCCCCGCTCACCGCAATGTCGAGAACTGCCCAGTTGTCGCCACGCGCGAAATTGATGCGATCGAGTTTGGTAATGCCAATCGAATCGTGGTTGCCGGGGACGCCTACGACCCACGCGCAGGGATCTGCGAACGCTCGCCACACAGGGCGCACGTCCCCGAGGCCACCCAGCCGGTACGGGTCTACATGACAATAGAGATCGCCAGCCAGGACTACCCCAGTTCGATCGAGCGGCGGGATCACGCCACAGTCGGCGAGCACGCCGAGTTCTTCCGCGACGACCTCGCCGATCAGGCGGCGCGGCTCGGCTCGTCGCCGTACTCGCGTGACTGGAGATCGGATGTGATCACCAACGCATCGAGCCCAGCGGGGAGGTGATCGACCATGCCGAGATGGCACGGGAAGCTAGCCGTGTGACCGGTGGCGAGGATGCGGTGGAACGGCCGCGAGTCGATCTGCAGGACGTTCATCGGTTGCGGCGGGAATCAGCTTGGTATGAGATGTCGGTTTGCTGAGCCGGGGACACGAGAATCCGCGATCCAGGCAAATATCGATCCTGACAGGTGAATGGTGAATGGTGAATGGTGAATTATTCCGGTGCCGGGCATGTGCGACGTCTTCGGTGATTCCGTCGAAGGCATCTGGCAAGGTCTGAAGATCATCCGTGGCGCGCCGATTATCGGGGACCTTCTGCATCGCGCGAAGCTGGGCATCGACCAGTACCTTCATGATGTCGCGAATGTCGGGTGGCTCGAGGACACGAGCGCTCCGTTGGCGCACGCCGCTGTCTTGGTAGATTGGCTGAATCGCGTAGCCAAAGACGAAGTGCTCCGCGCGAGATTCCTCGATTCCCACCGCGAGTCGCTTCGCCGTGCATGGCACGCGGCCAGCGAAGACACCTACCGCCGATTGCTCGGTCGTGCGATTGCCGACCAGGCGCGGATCGCTGCCGAAAGCGTGCGTAGCGCGCGGGCATCTGGCGACGTGGTACCTCCGCTCGTTGCCGATCTGGTCGACGCCGTCGGTGAAATGGGCCTTGCGCTGGCCTGCGGCAAGCGTAGCGGTGCTGGGCGCAAGACTTCGCTGCGGAAAGCCGTGCGTGTCCGGGATCACTTGGGATCGACGACGAACGACGCAGCGGCGTGGTCGCGCGCAACCGACGCGTGGGCCGCATTGGCGGCGGCCGTGGATGCACTAACTGACGACAGCGACCGGGTGGTAGCCCATCTGCGTGCCGCGGTCGACGCCGCAGCCGGCGCGGTTGCGCTCGACCGGCGGTTTGGGGCGTTCTTCGCAGGGTTCGAGCACTTCCTTCGCGTAGCCCGGGATGTTTCCCAGGTGGTGAGACTTACGTCCTGTCATGACGGAACACCACCGGCCCAGACACGGTCGACGACGTCGAAGATGAACAAGAACGACTCAAGCATCCTGCAGATGGTGGTTCTCGGTGGCCTGATTGCCACCGCGCCCTACGTCGGGTTCACGCTGCTGACCGGGTTTGGCGCGACCGCTGAGAAGACCGGCTCTGCGACCCGCAGCGAACCGACGCCGTGGCCCCCTCATCACGCGCAGGGGGCCGCCCTGATCGGATCCGGGTCTACGACGGAGCCGATGCTGCGACCGGCTCCGGAACCGTCGACCAATGGCGGGGTCACAGCCGATGCGGATGCGCCCGCCGATTCGGGTCCGCCTCTTGTCGATCCTGACCGAGAACGTCGCCTGCGCGACCTCGCTGGCGCGCTCGGCACGCCGCCCCCCCGAAGTGTTGACGGGAACTCGCCACAGCCAGGACCGATGGACTACGAAGGCGACATCCCCCTAGAGGTGGAGTCGCATCACAACAGCACCCGGACGCCGGAACCAGCGTTCCAAGCTCCGCGTCGCTTGGGGTTTGCCTTGCGGGGCGAGCGGATCACGCTGACCCATGACGGCGAAAGCTACGTCGTCCCGGCCCAGGGGCAGTTGTTTCGAATGCGCCTGTATGAGAAGGTGCCCGTCAGATGCAAGGTGGAACGGCGGGAGTGGGTCGGTCGCGAGCTACACCTGGCGATCGCATACTCGGGCGTTGCGGAGTACGACCTCGAGTACGTCAAGCTCGAGTTCACAGGTCGAACTGAAGTCACTGCCACGCGGGAGGGCGGCGCCCTATCGATCGTCGTGCGCGACACACACGGCTATGGCATCGACGAGAGTATAGTGCCGTTACTTACCGACGCCTACATCGGGTCGGTTGCACCGGACGGGCGCCCCACGTTCGACGTTGCACCAATCGCGCAGCTCAGCGTGTATTCGGTTTGGTCGGGATCTGCTCGTTTCCGTGGCGTCCCAACGGGGCGCTGACCTGAAGCGGGTTCCGCGATGGAGTGTAACAAAGCGTCAGCTCACAGGAGTAGTCGGGGGTCTCGATCATAGGAACCGCTACTCGGGATCGCGAAGAGTAAGTCTGCCAGCGGGTTAGGGCAGCTCGGCAGCCGAGCTTGTCCACCAGCTTGTCCAACCGCAGGAAGGCCGGCGCGAGCCTTAGTCGGCGTAGCCAACCTCCCCGAACCGGAAGCCGCCCTTGGTGGCCACGAGGACCGGCAGCGTCGCG